>NZ_JBHXPI010000050.1:0-47136 GCF_042718575.1 Streptomyces sp. NPDC058579 | reverse complement strand
CCTCCACACCTACAACCACCACCGCTGCCACACCGCACTCGACGGACACCCGCCCATCAGCCGCGTCAACAACCCTGCGGGTCAATACACCTAGGTCTTCCGGACCGCCAGGGGCTGTCCGTACCCGGGGGGACGGACAGCCCCTCCCCATGTCTTCCTCACTGCGGGGTCATCGATGAAACGAGCAGGCGCGCGTACGCCCGGCGCACGTCCCCCTCTGACGCTGGCGCTGCCCGCGTTGCTCGCCGTGGCGTTCCTGACGCTCCCGCTGCTCGGGATCCTCGTACGGACCGAGTGGGGCGAGCTCGCCGACCACCTGTCGTCGCCGGGGACCGTCGAGGCGCTCAAGCTGTCGCTCCTCGTCTCCTTCTGGGCGCTGGGGCTCTCGCTGCTGCTCGGTGTGCCGCTCGCCTGGCTGCTCGCCCGCGTGCACTTCCCCGGCAAGGCGCTCGTCCGCTCGCTCGTCCTGCTGCCGATGGTCCTGCCGCCCACCGTCGGCGGTGTCGCCCTGCTCCTCGCCTTCGGCAGGCGCGGGCTCCTCGGGCCGTGGCTGGAGAGCACCTTCGGCATCACGCTGCCGTTCCACACCTCCGGTGCCGTCCTCGCCGCCACCTTCGTCGCGATGCCGTTCCTCGTGATCAGTCTGGAGGGCGCGCTCGGCGGGCTGCGGCCCCGTTACGAGGAGACGGCGGCCTCCCTCGGCGCCTCACCGGTACGCGTCTTCTTCACCGTCACCCTGCCCATGGTGGCCCCCGGGGTCATCGCGGGCGCCGCCCTCACCTGGGCACGGGCGCTCGGCGAGTTCGGCGCCACGATCACCTTCGCCGGGAACCTGCCCGGCACCACCCAGACCCTGCCCCTCCAGGTCTACCTGCTGCTCCAGGACGAACCGGAGGCGGCCACGTCCGTCTCCCTGCTGCTCCTCGCCATCGCCATGGGCGTGCTCATCGCCCTGCGGGGGCGGTGGACGGGCACCCCGACGGACCGGGAGCGGCGTCCCGCTCCCCCGGCGGACGCGGAAGTCGAAGCGGACGCGGACGCGGGACCTGTCGTAGCGGCCAAGGAGGAGCCTGTCGTCGCGCAGCCCTCGGAACGCTGGACCCTGCACGCCGAGCTCACCGGCTTCACGCACCTCACCCTGGACGCCGAAGCGGGCACCACGATCGCCGTCGTGGGCCCGAACGGCGCCGGGAAGACCACCCTGCTCCGCGCCCTCCTCGGCCTCACCCCCCGCGCCCACGCGGACCTCACCCTCGGCGACACCGACGTCACCGCCCTGCCGCCGCACCGCCGCCACGTCGCCTGGGTCCCCCAGGACGGCGCCCTCTTCCCGCACCTGACGGCCCTCGCCAACACCGCCTACGGCCTGCGCGCCCAGGGCGTCGCCCGGGGCGAGGCCCGGCGCGAGGCGCAGGGGTGGCTCGACCGGCTCGGGGTCGGCCATCTGTCGCACCGCCGCCCCGGTCAGCTGTCCGGCGGCCAGGCCCAGCGCGTCGCCCTGGCCCGTGCCCTGGCGGCCAGGCCCCGGCTCCTGGTCCTGGACGAACCGCTCGCCGCGCTCGACCAGACCACCCGCGCCCATGTACGGCACACCCTGCGCACGCACCTCGCCGGTTTCGGCGGCGTCTGCCTGATCGTCACCCACGACCCCGTCGAGGCGGTCTCCCTCGCCGACCGCGTCCTCGTCCTCGACGACGGACGCGCCCTCCAGGACGCCTCCCCGGCCGAGGTCACCCGCCACCCGCGCTCCCCCTGGGTGGCCCGCATGCTCGGCCGCAACGCCTGGCCCGGCACCGCGACCCCCGAGGGCCTCGCCCTCGACGGCGGGGGTGTCCTGGTGGCTGCCGACCCGCCACCGCCGGGGACCCCGGCGCTCGCGATCGTCGCGCCCGAGGCGGTCTCCGTCCACCGCGAGAAGCCGGCCGGCAGCCCTCGTAACGTCTGGCGCGGCACCGTACGCGAGATCACCAGCAGCGGCAGCCGGCTGCGGGTCCTCGTCACCTCCGAGGGGGCGCCCGACCTCGTCGCCGAGATCACCCCGCAGGCGGCCGCCGAACTCGGCCTCGCCGACGGGGTGTCCGTCTGGACCAGCGTCAAGGCGACGGAGCCGACGGTCGTTCCGCTCTGATCCCTCCGCCTCCTTGGGCAGGTCAGGCGGCCGAGAGGGAGATCTCCGTCGACTTGATCAGGGCGACGACGGAGGTGCCGGCGTTCAGGCCCAGGTCCTCGACGGCGTCCTTGGTGATCGCGGCGGTCAGCTCGCCGCCCTGCACGGAGACCTTCACCGAGCCCATGGCGCCGCCCGTCGCCACGTCGGTGACCGAGCCGGGGAGCTGGTTGCGGATGGAGATCCCGGTGACGGGGCCGGTCGCGAGGGCGACCTCGGTGGACTTGACCAGGGCCTTGACCGAGGAGCCCTCGGCCAGGCCGAGGTCCTTGACGGCGTCGGCGGTGATGGCGGCGGTGATCTCCTGGCCGCCGTCCAGGCGTACCTTCACGGACGCCATGGCCTCACCCAGGGTGACCGCCGTGACGGTGCCGGGGAGCTGGTTACGAATGGACAGGGTCATGGAACACACGCCTCACATAGCCGGGATCCAACAGTCGTCACTTCTGCGACCTGCACTGAGATCGACGCTACCCGGGACGAGATCGCTTGCCGCGACGCACATCGCATCCACCAGCCGAACGGACGCGACTACCTCGCGTTTCCACGAATGCCCCCGCTGGATGATCCACCGGTCGCATCCGGTCCGTAGGGAACCGTTTTCTGTGCCTGCGTCCAATGCCCCTGGCCGAAAACGCCTGCTTGACTGGCCTCACCGGGCCGGTGCGGAGGAGTGGCTCTCGCCGCGGCGGCACAACCGGACACGGGAGCCCTGCGCACCACAACGCGATGGTTTCGGTGCGCAGGGACCCCGGCGGTCGTCCGAGCCGTGTCCTGAGGGTTCAGCTGGGTCCCGGGCGGGTCGCGGCCGCGGACCGGTGGCGGCTGCGGCGCGTTCGCAGCGCGTCCGTGGGGCGCCGGTGGACGATACGGAAGCGGTGGCTCTCGCGGGCGAGTTCGCGGCCCTCGGCGTCCACGAACCGGCCCGTCACGTCGTACGTCCCGCAGCCCCGCCCGACGGGAAGCCGCTCGGCCGGCAACTGGATCTCGTACGGCCCTCCGGCCCGGAACCCGCCGAGGACGTTACGGGCGCTGGCGATCGCCCTCCCCTCGTACGACCGCTCCTCCACGAACGTCAGCCCGTCGACCTCCTCGCCGGTACGGAAGGTCAGCGCGACGCCGACGACCGTCCCCTCGGGCAGCTCGACGACGTCCTGCCCGGGCAGGCCCAGGTCCACGGTGACCCGGCCGAACTCGTCCGACACCAAGGCCACATCCAACAGTTGGAAGACCGCCATCTCGGACTCACGACCTCTCGCCACGGACGTCCGTCGCGTTCACCCCAGTGGAATCCACGGTACGCCTCGACGGCGGTCACGCCGCGTGTGCGGGGGGCCACGTGACGTGCCGCGCGCCGCGCCGACGAGGCCGGGATCACCCTCCGTGACAAGCTGCGCTCCTGCGGCTACGCGGTCGCCCTGCGGTGCCTGTAGTTGACGGCGGACGCCTTGGCCACCGCCACGGGGTTCAGGAACCGCAGCGGGCCGATGAGGCGGGACCCGAACAGGTGCATGTGCCGGGCCAGGGACGCGTCGCGCGCCGCCGCCGAGAACATCAGCCGCTCCAGGGGGTTGAACGGCCTGGACTTGGCGAAGTCGGCGGCCAGGTTCTGGTGCGGGCCCAGCCTGCGCCGGTGCCTGCGGGCGTACAGGGCGAGCGACTTGTCGAGGTCGCCCTGACCGGCCAGGGCCGGGCCGACCGCCTCCGTCAGCCAGTGCGCGGTCTCCAGGGCCCACCCGCAGCCCACTCCCCACAGCGGATCGCTGGTCAGCGCGGCGTCGCCGATGAGCGCGAGGCCCGGGGCCGTCGCCTTGCGGCTGTGCAGGGGGTAGTCGAGCAGGCCGATGATCTTCGAGACGCGCTCGGCGGAGTCGATCGGCGGCGCCTCGGGCAGGGCGCGGACGAAGGCGTTGAAGCTGCCCTCCAGGTCCTCCCGGAACTCCGGCAGCCGCTTCTTGTCCGGGACCACGGCGAGGACCGTGATCCCGTCGTCGTTCGGGAACGCGTACGCCATGTCGGGCTCCAGGAACCAGGTGTGCCCGATCCCGTCGCGCAGCGGCAGGTCCCGGTAGTGCGCGAGGTAGGCGAACCGGGTGTTCTCGTACTGCCGCGTGGCCACCCCGGCGTACTTCGCGACGGCCGAGTCCTTGCCGTCGGCGCCGACCACCAGGCGGGCCCGTATCTCCCGCTCGCCCTGCGGTGTCGAGGCGCGCACCCCCACCGTCCGCCCGGCTTCGGTGACCAGGCCCGACACTTGATGGCCGAGGAGCAGATCGACGCCCGGGGTCTGCGCGGCCTGGGACCTGATCAACGGATCGAGGGTGCTGCGCCGGACGTTGTACGCGTACGGCAGCTCCGGGCCGCCGGGCGCGGGCCTCGGCTCGATCCAGCCCCAACGGGTGTACCAGCGGGCGTCGTTGTGGACGGCTCCCGCCTTCTCCAGGGCGGGGACGAGGCCGATCTCCTCAAGGATCGGGTAGGCGTTGGCCGTGATGGAGTGGGTGCACAGCACCTTGTACGCCTCGGGGGCCGAGCGGCGTTCCAGCAGGGCGACGCGGGCGCCTCGTCGGGCGAGCAGGACCGCCGCGGCGCTGCCGGCGAGGCTGGCTCCGCTGATGACGACGTCGTAGTCGTCCCTCGCGCTCTCAGGCTTGGTCATGGCGCTGATCTCCCCCTCGGGGTGTGATGAGCCGTTCACGGGAGTGGTCGTCCAGTACAACTGCTGTCAGGCGCGTGCCGAATGGTAGTGCGAGATAGTGTGCCGCTGACGGTGCGTACACGGGGGCGAGGCGGGAGATGACACTGCGGGACGGGGATCCGCGGGCGATCGGCGGGTACGTCCTGGTCGCCAGGCTCGGATCCGGCGGGATGGGGACGGTGTACTCGGGGCGGGCCGCTTCGGGCCGGCTCGTCGCGGTGAAGCTGGTCCACCAGCAGTTCGCCGACGACCCCGAGTTCCGTACCCGGTTCCGGCAGGAGGTGGCGGCCGCCCGGCGGGTGAGCGGGGCCTTCACCGCCGCCGTGGTGGACGCCGACCCGGACGCGCAGCGGCCCTGGATGGCCACCCAGCTCGTGCACGGGCGGACGCTGGGCGCGCGGGTGAAGGCGGACGGGCCTCTGCGCGGCGAGGAGTTGCGGGGGCTCGCGCTCGGCCTTGTGGAGGCGCTGCGCGAGCTGCACACCACCGGGGTGATCCACCGCGATCTGAAGCCGGACAACGTGCTCCTCACGGACGACGGGCCACGGGTCATCGACTTCGGGATCTCGCGGGCCGCCGGGCAGAAGACGCTGACCTCGACCGGCCAGATCCTGGGCACACCGCCGTACATGTCGCCCGAGCAACTGTCGGCCCCGGCACGGGTGCAGGCGTCCTCGGACGTGTTCTCGCTGGGCTCGGTGGTGGTCTTCGCCGCGACCGGGCGGGGGCCCTTCGACGCGGACTCGCACTACATGACCGCCTACCGCGTGGTGTCGGAACCACCGGAGATCGGCGCGCTGACCGCTTCGCTGCGCGCCGTGATCGGAGCCTGCCTCGCCAAGGAGGCGGCCGACCGGCCGGGACCGGACGAGCTGCTGGCCGCCCTGGCGGAGATCCCGGCGGCCGACTGGGAGTCCCCGGTACGCGAGGGGGAAATCGAGGAGCCTGGAAGGCGCCCGGACGGGCCACCGACCGAGGACGCCGGTGGCCCGCCCACCGGAGACGCGGGTGGTCCACCGACCGGAGACGCCGGCGGGCCGCCCACCGGGCCGGTCAGGGACATCGCCTCCGACGCGAGCGCGAGCGCGGCAGCCGTGCGGCGACGGCGGCGGTTCCGCCGGCGCTCGCTCCTCGCCGTCGTGCTCGTGGCTTCGCTGCTGGCCGGCGGCGGGGTGTACCTGCGGTACTTCCAGCCGGACGGCGCTCCGCGGGACGACGCCAAGACCCCTTCCTCCCAGGGCTCCACGCGGCCGCCCGCCCGGCCGGCCACCACCGGGACCCTCCCCCCGTACGTGGCCACCGACGGCGGCAGCCCGGCCGGCAACCGGGCCTACGCGGACTCGCCCGCCCGGCGCCCCGCCGGCTGGCGGGCCTGGAACGGCGGGGACGACATGGGGGCCTGCGCGTACGCGGACTCCTCGCTCGTGTGCACGGCGCCGGGCCCCGAGGCCGGTTCGGACGACACCCTCAGCCGGTTCGACGCGGCGACAGGCGAGCCGCTGTGGGGGCAGCTCCTGGAGGACGTCGTCGACGGGCAGAGCCCGTTGGTAGCCCCCGGAGCCGTCGCCGGAAGCCATACGGTGATCGTGCTCGGAAGGGACGGGTTCACCGCCCATGACCTCTCCGACGGCGCCCCCCGCTGGGAGTTCCCCACCACGAAGCGGCTGCGGCGGCCGGTCCTCGACGCGGACGGCAGCCGGGTGTTCGCCGTCGACGCGTCGGGCACGGTCACCGCGCTGGAGACCCGGTACGGCAAGGTCCTGTGGCAGCGGACGGTGTCCGGCTCCGAGGACGGCTACCCGGTGCTGCGGGTCGACGCGGACCGGGTGTACGTACAAGGGCGGTCCCAGAGCCCGGCCAAGGGGTCCCAGAGCTTCGTGACCGCCCTCGACGCGGCGACCGGGAAGGCGCTGCCGTTCGGGACTCCCGAGGACGGCACCCGGTTCGCGCTGCCCGGGACGTGCGCGACGCGCGGGCTGACGCTGACCGAGGACGAGAACACGCACGTGAGCGAGGGCGAGGGCGACGACGACTCCGCGCCCGGGGCGACCGTCTTCCTGTGCGCCAAGGAGGACGGGACGGGTGTCCTGCGCGGTGATCCCGCCTGGCGGCGGGCCGCGGACATCCCGTACGCCGGTACGACCCTGTCCGGACCGACCGCGGCCGGGGAGAAGCTGTACCTGCTGGCGGCCGCGCCGAAGGGCGAACCGGCGTTCATCGAGCTCGACCAGAAGTCCGGCGCGGCCGTGTGGCGGGTTCCGCTGGCGGAGGAGTGCCCGGGCCTGGAGCGCCCGGAGGCGTCGAACGCGGTGGTGGTGACCGATGGTCTGGCGTACGTACGGTGCCGGACCTCGGGAGTGGTGATCGACCTGGCCTCCCGTGAGAAGACCGGCCGGTTCACCGTCCCTCGTGGTGGTGTCCCCACCGGTCCGGACGGCGCGTCCGGCTTCCTGGTGGTGGGCGGAGTGGTCTTCACCCCGACCACCAAGGGCTGGTCCGCCGTCGAACCCACCCGGGCCTAGACCCGGGTGGGGCCGACGAGAGGTCAGGCGACGGGCTGCTGCTGGGTGACGCAGTGGATGCCGCCGCCGCCCGTGCCCAGGCGGTCGATGTTCAGCTGCTCGATGACGCGGTCCGGGTAGAGCCGGGCGAGGGTCGCCCGGGCCGCCTGGTCGGCCTTGGTGTCACCGAAGTGGGCGCTGATGACGGCGCCGTTGCAGAGGTAGAAGTTGGCGTAGGAGGCCAGGAAGTCCCGGCTGGTGGAGCGGATCTTGTTGTAGTCGGGGCCCTGGAGCTTCATCACGTCCATGGGGGCGCCGGTCGCGGTCGTCGAGGCGGTCAGGATGCTGTGCTGCTGGCGGGCGTCGCGTGCGTAGGCGTCGTTGTCCGAGGCCAGGGGCATCTGGACGAGGGCCTCGCCAGGGGCGAGGAAGCGGGACGTGGCGTCGACGTGGTCGTCGGTGATGTCCTGGCCGCGGACGCCGTCGAACCAGATCATCTTGGAGGCGCCGTACGCGTCGAACAGCGCCGTCTCGATCTGGCGCTCCGTCATCCCGGGGTTGCGGTTGCGGTTCACCAGGCTGCTGCGGGTCGCCATGAGGGTGCCCGCCCCGTCCGGCTCCACGGCGCCGCCCTCGCCGACCAGGTCGGCGGAGGTGAACGGGACACCGACCCAGGCGGCGATCCGCCCGGCCACCAACGCGTCCTTGGTGTGGGCCTGCTTCTTGCCCCAGCCGTTGAAGTTGAGGCCGACGGCGTCGAGGCCGCCCTGGCCGTCCGTACGGAAGACGGGCCCGGTGTCGCGCATCCACGCGTCGTCGACGGGGATGGAGCTGATGACGGTGACCGTGGAGCCGCACTGCGAGCGGGCCTTGGCGGCGCTGCCGGAGTTGGCGCACATGACGACCGGTTCGTACTTCGCGATCGTCCGGGCGATCAGGGCGATGTCCGCCTGGACGCCGCTCAGCTTGTTCCCCCAGATGGAGGTGGAGTCGGGCCAGGCCATCCAGGTGCGGGTGTGGCGGACGTCCTCGACGGGGACCCGGAAGGTGCCGGCGGCCGCGCGGGCCCGGCCCTGGGTCGTGGTGGCGAGGGCGGCGCCGACGGCGGTCGCTCCGGCGGCGACGAGGAATCCTCGCCTGTTCAGGGATCGCGTCACTTCATCCTCCTGTGTGGGGGTGTGCCTGCGGGGACGACAGCTCGAGGCGGGCCGCCGCGATGCCGTCCGGGTTCCAGCCGGGGCGCGGTACGGAGTCCAGGAGCAGCCGGGTGTACGGGTGGTGCGGCGCGGCGAGCACCTCGCTGGTGGCGCCCGCCTCGACGACGCGGCCGCGGTGCATGACGAGGACCTCGTCGGTGACGCACCGGACCACGCCGAGATCGTGGGTGATGAACAGGTAGCCGATCGGGGTCCGTTCGCGGATGTCTGCGAGCAGGTTGAGGATCTGGGCCTGGACGGACACGTCGAGGGCCGCGACCGCCTCGTCGAGGACGAGGACGGCGGGTTCGACGGCGAGGGCGCGGGCGATGGCGACGCGCTGGCGCTGTCCGCCGGAGAGCTGCCGGGGCAGCGCGTCGGCCGCCCGGGTGCCGAGGCCCACCTGGTCGAGGAGTTCCCGGATGCGCGGCTCTGGGTCGCGGTCGGGGAAGTGCAGGCGCAGGGTCTCCCGCAGGACCCGTTCGACGCTGGTCCTGGGGTCGAGGGAGAGGTACGGGTCCTGGAAGACCATCTGCACCTCGCGGGCCCGGGCGAGGCGCTGTGCCCGGCCGCGTACCCGGGCGGGCCTGGCCCGGCCCCGTACGCGTACGTCTCCGGCGTCGGCCCGCTCCAGGCCCACGACGATGCGGGCGGTGGTGGTCTTGCCGGAGCCGGAGCCGCCGACGATGCCGAGGGAGCCGCCCTCGGGCAGGGTGAACGAGACGTCGTCCACGGCCCGTACGGTGCCGAAGGTTCTGCTCAGGCCGGCGGCGCTCAGGAGGGGTTCGGTGTCGGTCCCAGATTCGGTTTCAGGCATCGACGACCGCTCCTTCTTCCGCTCCTGCTGCCGGTCCTGCTTCGGCGAGCCGGTCGCTGTGGTGGCAGGCGGCGACGTGTTCGGGCCGGCCGGGGGCCGGCCGGGGGTCCGGGGCGGTTTCCCGGCAGATCCCGGTGGCGAGGGGGCACCGGTCCGCGAAGGCGCAGCCGGGCAGGGGGCTGCGCAGGTCGGGTGGCTGACCGGGGATGGCGGAGAGCCTGCCGCCGGGGGCCGTGAGGCGGGGGGTGGAGGCGAGCAGGGCCGCGGTGTACGGGTGGCGGGGGCGCTCGAAGAGGGCTTCGGCGGGGCCGGTCTCGGCGATCCGCCCGGCGTACATGACGTAGACGCGGTCGCTGATCGCCGCCGCGAGGTCGAGGTCGTGGGTGACGAAGAGCAGCCCGGTGCGGAAGCTCGCGCGGAGCCGGGCGAGGAGGGCGATCACCTCGGCCTGGGTGGTGACGTCGAGCGCGGTGGTCGGTTCGTCGGCAAGGAGGAGGGCGGGGTCGCCCATCAACGCGGCGGCGATCACGACCCGTTGCAGCATGCCGCCCGAGACCTGCGTCGGGTACTTGTGGAGCGTGGACGCGTCGAGGCCTACGGCGCCCAGCAGTTCGGTCGCCCGGGCGGTGGCCGTCGGTCCGTCCATGAGCCCGGACGAGCGGACGCCCTCGGTGAGGAAGTCCCCTATGCGGCGCAGCGGGTTGAGGGTGGCGCGGGGGTCCTGGAAGATCATGGCGACGGTGCCCGCGCGCAGGGCGCGCAGCCGGTCGGCGGTCGCGGTGAGGACGTCGCGGCCCTCGACCAGGACGGTGCCTTCGGTGGTGGCGCCGGGCGGCAGGAGCCCCAGGGCGGCGCGTGAGGTCAGGGACTTGCCGGAGCCGGACTCGCCGACGAGGGCGACGGTCTCCCCCGGGCCGACCGTGAGGTCGACGCCGTCGAGGACGGGCCGGGCGGTGCCGGGCAGGCCGAGGCGCAGTCCCCGGATGTCGAGTGTGGGCACGGGCGGCTCGGGCGTCGGCACGGGTGGCTCGGACGTGGCCGAGGTCATCGGGGTCATGGGGCTCATCGGGCCCTCCTGGCTACGCGGTCGGCCCAGCGCTCTCCGACCACGTTGAACGCGACGACGGTGAGCACGACGAGGACGCACGGCAGGATCGCGGAGAGCGGGTAGCCGTGCTGGATGGAGGTCTGGCCGTCGAAGACCATGCGGCCCCAGTCGGGCGTGAGCGGTGGCACGCCGAGGCCGAGGAAGGACAGGCCCGCGAGGTCCATGAGGGCGTAGCCGAAGTTGATGGTGGACTGGGCGAGGACGACGGGAGCGATGTTGGGCAGGATGTGGCGCAGGCAGATCTGGAGCGCCGAGTGCCCTTGCACCTGGTAGGCGCTGACGTACGGGCGGGCCCGTTCGGCGAGGACGAGGGTGCGGGTGAGCCGGCTGACGTACGGCAGGTAGGCCAGGCCGAGCGCCGCGACGGGGGCGAGCAGCCCCTCCCCGTACACCGAGACGACGAGGATCGCCAGGAGCATTCCGGGGAAGGCGAAGACGAGTTCGGTCGACCGGGACAGGACGGAGTCGAGCCAGCCGCCGCGCCAGGCCGCGGCGGTGCCGACGGCCACCCCCGCGAGGGTCGAGAGGGCGACGACGCCGAGCGGACCGAGCAGGGAGGTACGGGCGCCGAGCAGCAGCCGGGACAGGGTGTCGCGGCCGGCGGTGTCGGCGCCGAGCGGGTGGTCGGCGGAGGGCCCGACGAGGGCGGCGCCGAGGTCGACCGCGTTGGGGTCGTGCGGCGCCAGCCAGGGCGCGAGCAGCGCCGCGAGGACGACGAGCCCGACGAGGCCCAGGCAGATCAGGTGGAGGGGTGAACGGCCGGAGCCGGCGGTGATCTTCGAGAGTCCGGGGCGCCGGGTGAGGACGGCGGTCATGCGGTGGCCCCTCTCGTGCCGAGGGTGATCCGGGGGTCGACGAGGGGCAGCAGCAGGTCGACGATCAGGTTCACGGCCATGAACAGCGCCACGATGATCAGGGAGACGGCCTGGACGGTCGGGAAGTCCTTGGTCGTGGTGGCCAGTTCGAGGAGCTGTCCGATGCCGCCGATGCTGAAGGCCGTCTCCACGAGGACCGTGCAGACGAGGAGGGTGGAGACGATCAGGCCTCCGGTGGTGAGCACGGTGCCGAGCGAGTTGCGCAGCACATGGCGCCGGATGACCTGGCGTTCGGGGACGCCCCGGCTGCGCGCCACGGTCACGTGCTCGCTGTCGAGGGCTTCGAGCATGGCGGCGCGGGTGACGCGGGCGAGCATGCCGATCAGGTAGAGCGCGAGGGCGATCGCGGGCAGCGTCAGGTGCCACACCATGTCGAGGAAGCCGTCGCCCGCGCCGCCGCTGGGGAACCAGCCGAGGTTGACGGCGAAGAGGCCCTGGAGCAGGACGGCCGCGACGAAGGACGGGGTGCCGACGGCGAGCGCGGTGGCGACGAGGACGGCGGCGTCCGTCCTGCCGCCGCGTACGGCGGCGACCTTGCCGAGCACGAGTCCGACGAGGACGACGACGGCGAGCGCCATGGTGATCAGCAGCAGCGTGGTGGGCAGCCGGTCGGCGAGCAGCCGGGAGACGTCGGTGCGGTAGGTGAGGGACCGCCCGAAGTCGCCCTGGACGACGTCGCCGAGCCAGCGGAGGTAGCGCTCGGCGAAGGGGTCGTCGAGGTGGTAGCGGGCGTTGATCGCGGCGAGCGCCTCAGGTGAGGCGGAGCGTCCGGAGAGCAGGAAGCTCGCGGGGCTGCCGGGCGCCAGGTACATGGCGCCGAAGACCACGAACGAGGCGACGAGGAGGGTGGCGGCCATCTCGGCGACCCGTCGTACGGCGAACCTGAGGAAGGCGGGGAGGGCTACGGAGCTCATGGCGCGGCCCCCGGCTCGGTCCGGTCCGCGCCCGTGGCACTTTCGCCGGAAGCGCCCACGTCGGCGGCCCACGGGTAGTACATGTAGGCGATGGTGGTCGGGGCTCCGGTGATCCTCTTGTTGAGGAAGAGGGCGGTCGGCCACTCCGCCACCGGGATCCACGGCAGCTGTTCGGCGGCGTGCCGCTGGAGCTCGCCCTCGATGCGCAGACGCCGGTCCTGGTCGTAGGTGGAGGTGGCCTCCTCGACCATGGCGTCGTACCGCTTGTCGCTGTACCCGGCGAAGTTGAGGTACGCGCCGGTCCTGAAGTTCGTCAGGAGGTCGAGCGGGTCGGTGATCGAGTCGTAGTAGGTGAGCGGGAACATGTCGATGCCCTCGCGCGCCTCCGGGTCGGTGAAGAGCGCCGTGAAGGCGTTGGGGGCGACGGACTTGAGCTCGATCCGCAGCCCGATCTCGCTGCCGGCGGCCTGGACGGCGGTGGCGAGCAGGGAGACGTCCTGGCCGATGGAGCTGGTGGCGACGGTCAGGGTCTTGCCGCCGGCGCCGGCCTCCTTGACGAGCGCGCGGGCCTTCTCGACGTCGCGTTCGGTGGGCGGCAGTCCGGCGAAGGCCGACTTGCGCACGTCCGGGGAGCCCGCCGCCCACGCGGCCCGCGTGGTGAGGGAGCTGGTGGCCGTCCCGGCGCCGCCGAGCCCCGCCTTCACGAAGCCGGAGCGGTCCAGGGCGAGGGAGAGCGCCTGGCGTACGCGTACGTCGCCCAGCGCGCCGCGCATGTTCGTGATGCCGAGGTTGACCGTGCTGAGGCCCTCGCCGAACCAGAGGGTGCCGACGCCACTGCCCTTGAGCCGTCCGTAGCTCTCGGTCGGGATGAGGTAGCCGCCGTCGGCCTCGCCGCTGAGCAGCGCGTTGGTCCGGGCGGAGGGGTCGGTGAGGAAGCGGAAGACGACCTTTCCCGCCTTGGCGCGGGTGCCCCGAGCGCCGCCCCAGTAGCCGTCGAAGCGCTTCAGTTCGAGCGACTGCCCCTTCTGCCAGGCGCCGAGCTGGAACGGGCCGGTACAGGCGAGGCCGCCGGAGGTGCCGTAGTCGGCGCCGGCCGCCGTGACCCCGGCCTTGGAGGCGACGACACCGGCGGCGGTCGCCATGTACTGCGGGAACTGCGAGTCGGGCTTCTTCAGCTTGACGGTGACCTGGAGGGGGCCGGTCTTGCGGATGGAGGCGACGTTCTGGAAGTTCTGCGCCCAGGCTGCGGCGTTCGCGGGATCCGTCTGCCGGCCGAGGCTGAAGACGACGTCGTCCGCCGTCATCGTCCGGCCGTCGTGGAACCGCACGCCGCTCCGCAGGTCGTACACCCACGTGTTCGGGTCGGGGTTGGTGGCCTTCTGCGCGAGCCCCGGTTCGAGGGTGAGCCCGGGCGTCCAGCGCATCAGGCTCTCGCAGACGTTGGAGAGGATGGTGTTCTGCGGGTAGTCGAACGCCATCGTGTAGTCGAGCGTGGGCGGTTCCGCGTAGACGGCCCAGGTGAAGGAGTCGATCTCCCCCTTGGGCTTGGGCGTACCGGCCGAGAGCGCGAACGAGGCACCGGTTCCGTCCGCCCCGGCACGGGGCGGACCGGCGCAGGCCGCGAGGCCGGTGAGCACGGCGAGCGAGGCGAGGGCCGCGAGCGCGGTCCTGGCCTTGCGGCGTCCTGGGACGCGGGGCGGGGGCGGTGCGGTGCTCATCGTCGCGCTCTCTTTCGGTACGGCAGTCGGTACGGCGAGGGGAGGAGTGCCGAGGGGTACGGAGGGAGGGGTGAGGATGCGGCGGGGGCGGTACCCCAGGGGGCTCCGCGCGGGGGCTACGCGCGGGGGCTACGCGCGGGGGCTACGCGCGCGTGCGGGGCGCCGGGAGCTGCTGGGTGATGCAGTGGACGCCACCGCCGCCGTACGCGATCACCGGAGCGGGGACTCCGACGACCTTGCGGTCCGGGTGGGCGGCGGCGAGCACCTCCATGGCGGCCAGGTCCTGGGGGACCCCGGCCACGGGGACGACGAGGCCGCCGTTGGCCAGGTAGTAGTTCAGGTACGAGACCTCGATCTGCACGCCGGCGACCTCGCCGAACGCGGTCTGCGGCACGTCGACGATCTCCAGGGCCCGGCCCCGGGCATCGGTGGAGACCTCCAGGACGGCGCGGTTGGCGCGCATCCGGGCGTGGTCGGGGTGCTCGGGGTCCGCGGGCAGGGACACGACGACCTTGCCGGGCGCGGCGAAGGCGCAGACGCCGTCGACGTGGCCGTCGGTCTCGGTGTCGAGCAGTCCGCCGTACGGGAGCCAGATCACCTTCTCGACACCGAGCCGCGCCTTCAGCTCGGCCTCGATCTGGTCCCGGGTCAGGTCGGGGTTGCGGTTGGGGTGGAGGAGGCACTGCTCGGTGGTGATGAGGGTGCCCTCGCCGTCGACGGTGATCGCCCCGCCTTCGAGGATCATGTCGGAGGCGACCCGGTCGACGCCGAGGTGCTCAAGGAGCAGGGCGCTGATCCGGTCGTCGGAGTCGTACGGGTGGTGCTTACGGCCCCAGGCGTTGAAGCGGAAGTCGACACCGGCCCGGTTCCCGTCCCCGTCCAGGACGAACAGGGGCGCGGAGTCGCGGAACCAGGAGTCGTCGAGGGGCAGTTCGACGACGGTGACGTCGTCACCGCAGTGGGCGCGGACGTCGTCGCCGAAGCCGGGCGGGGCGACCATCGTGACGGGCTCGAAGCGGGCGATCGCACGGGCGACCTCGGAGTACTCCCACTTCACGGCGGAGAGCACGCCGCTCCACAGCTCCTCGCGGGTGGGCCAGGCCATCAGGCAGCCCTCGTGCTCGTCCCACTCGGCGGGCATACGGAAACCGGTCATCAGGGGTCTCTTTTCGGTCGTTGGAGAGGATCGTGGCTCTAACTGAATTTTCAGTCAAGACTCTGAACGAGAGAAAGCCGGGAGAACAGAGAGGAAGGGGGCTCCACGAGGAAGCAGGCGCCCCTGCGACGATGGCAGGGAGAGAGAGCGAGGGGGCGCTGCGATGAACTCACTGTGGCACTGACTGAAATTTCAGTCAATAGTTTGCCCAGGCGCCTCGGCCCTGGACGCGTACGCAGATGAGCAGAGGGTCCCGGCAGCGGGTCCCGAAGGCGGCGCTACGGCTGCCGCAGCCCGGCCAGCTCGACCTCGACGGCCTCCGACATGAGGGTGCGCGCGTGCTCGATCGCGAGGCCGCCGCTCAGCCAGCGCATGCTCAGGCCCTCAAGGAGGGCCGTGAGCCGTTCGGCGGCCGCCGCGAGCGTGACCGCGGGCGTGAGGGGCTGCACCTGGCCCAGGAGCCCGGCCACCTCCTGCACCCACACCAGGGTCGCCCGGGCGAGGTCCTCGCGCAGGACGGGGTCGAAGACGGCGCTCGCCCGCAGCTCGCCCCAGGCCGTGCTGTTCTCCCGCACCTCGGGGGTGTCCTGGAGTTCGAGGAGCAGGACCTGGTCGAGTTCCTCGCGGGGGCTCAGCGGCTCCGCGTCGATGTCCTGCGCGTTGGTGTAGCGCTCGGCGCGGTCGTTGATGAACTCCAACGTGTGCCGCAGGATCCCGGTGCGGTCCTTGAAGTGGTAGTAGATCAGACCGGTGGAGACGCCCGCCTCTTCGGCCAGTTCCTCCACGCGGAGCCCGCGGACACCGCGCCGGGCGATCACCCGCGCGGCCGCTTCCAGGATCTGAGTACTACGAGATGCCATGCCACGAACCCTATCCGCACCGGTCGGCCCGAACGTCAGCCCCGGTGCCTGCCCCGGTGCCAGCCGCTACGTCCGTACTGGCCTCAGCCCTGGCGTCCGTACTGGCTCAGGACGAGCGTGACGGGCCCACCGCCGGAGGCCCCGTCGACAAGGCGCGCGACGACGAGCCGCCTGCCGTCGGCGCTGCGGACGCAGAACGGCCGCTCGTCGGCGAGCTCTTCGTACGGAAGGCTCGTCACCGGTTCCGCGTCGATCCCGCGCTCGCAGTCGGCGGGGCCGAGGGCGTACCCCGAGGCGATGAAGGCGTCGGCGTCCTCGGGGAGCACGAACCCGCCCTTGTCGCGGGCGAGATACCAGGAGGCGGTGTCGGCGGGCGCCACCTTCCCGGCCGCCAGGTCGAACTCGTAGCCGTCGTCGGGCGCGGTCAGCTCCACGTCCGCGTAGCCAGGGGTGTACGCGACGCCCGACTCGCCGCCGCCCGGGTCACCCAGCCAGTACACCGCCCCGGCCGCGCCGACGAGCGCGGTGAGGACCAGGGCTCCGATCGTCAGTGCCGTACGGCCCCGCCGGGATCTGCGGCGGTCCCGGCGCGCGACCGTTCCGCCCCGCACGGCGCCGCTCGTCGCGACGCGCTCCGTGGGGATCGGGACGACGGGCCCCGCCGGGGCCGTCGGGACGGCGGCCCTGCGCATGACCTCGCGCCCGACCGCGCCGAACTCGGGTGCGGCGCCCACAGCGGGGTGTGCGCGGACGGCGGCGATCAGCTCGGCGGGTGTGGGGCGCCGCTCGGGCGCCTTGGCCAGGCAACGCCCGACGATCTCGCGCAGTTCCTCCGGTACGCGCGAGAGGTCGGCCGGCTCGTGGACCACGCGGTAGAGGGCCGCCGACTCGGGCCCGGTCCCGAAGGGCAGGGCGCCGCCGGCCACGTAGGCGGCCAGCGCGCCGAGCGCGAAGACGTCCGTCGCGGGCGTCACGGCGTGCCCGAGGGCCTGCTCGGGGGCCATGTACGCGGCGGTGCCGATCCTCAGGCCGGTGCCGGTGAGCCCGGTGGCGTCGGCCGCGCGGGCGATGCCGAAGTCGATGACGCGCGGGCCGTCCTCGGCGACGAGGACGTTGGCGGGCTTGAGGTCGCGGTGGATCACCCCCGCCCCGTGGATGACCTGGAGGGCCTCGGCGATCCCGGCGACGAGCAGCAGCACGGTGGGCGCGGGGAGCGGGCCCTGGCTCTCGACCACCTGCTGGAGCGAGGGGCCCGCCACATAGGCGGTGGCGAGCCAGGGGACGGCGTCGTCGGCGCCGGCGTCCACCACCTGCGCGGTGAACAGGCCGTGGATGCGGCGCGCGCTCGCGACCTCCTGGGCGAACCGCCTGCGGAACTCCGGGTCGGCCGCGAAGTCCTCGCGTACGACCTTCAGCGCGATGGGGCGACCGCCCGGCGTGTGGGCGAGGTAGACCACGCCCATGCCGCCGGAGCCTAGCCGGGCCTGGACGCGGTAGCCGCCGATCTCGTGGGGGTCGTCGGGGGTCAGCGGCGGGTGGACCGGCTGCACCACGGGCGGCTGGGTCGAGGACATGGGCGGCTCTTTCGGCGGTACGGAACGGCGAGGCCGATGGGGCGCACGGCACGCCCTGCGCCCGAGGGTGCCTGTTGACTAAACTTTCAGTCAATCTCGGTAGTCAAATCCCGGACCCCGGTGAAGGAGCACACGATGACGGAGCGCAGGGCGGCGGAACGCACGGCGAAGGGCAGGAAGACAGCGATCCTGGAGGCCGCGGCCCGGGTGATCGCCCGCCGTGGGGTGCGCGGGCTGCGCATGGAGGAGCTGGCCGCCGAGGCACGCGTCTCCAAGGCCCTCGTCTACTACCACTTCGCGGACCGCGCCGACCTCTTGCACCACACCCTGCGCTTCATCGTCGACCGGTCCGAGCGGTTCACCCGCGACGGACCACTGGAACGCCGGCTGCTCCGGGAGCTCCAGGACACCCCCGAGGTGCGGGAGAACAGCACCGCCTGGGCGGAGCTGCGGGCCAGCGCCGTCTTCGAACCGGAGCTGCGGGAGGAGCTGGCGCGGGCCGGCCAGGAGTGGATCCGGGAGATCGCCGACCTCCTGGGCCAGGCCGACCCGGCGGCCCCGGACGCGGCCCTGGTCGCCGCCGCCGAGCGACTCACCGTCCTCCTGGAGGGCCTGAGCACGCGGTGGCTCATCGGGCTCCTGCCGGTCGGCCACGCCTCGGAGCTCATGCGGGGCGCGATCGCGGCGGAGGTCGAGGGGCTGCGCCGACCGGAGACGCGCACCACGTGCACCGCGGCCTGAAGAGGCGAAGCCGGACCGCCCCAGGGCAGCCTTCAGCATTTGACTGAAAATCCAGTCAGTGCCACAGTGGCGCCACGGCCACCCCCACTCACGCCTCTGCCCAGCCGTCTCCACGGCCGCCATTCGCGTGAAGCCAAGGCCCGCGATCTCCGCCGCCGCGCCGCGTCACCGCGACCCGTCAGGCCGCCGCCGGATAGTCTCGCCAGCCCACGAACGGAGCACGTTGTGTCCCACTTCATCCCCTCCCGCCGCACCGCCCTGCGCGCCTTCGCCGGGATCGGCGCCGCCCTCGGCCTCGGCGCCACCGCGTGCGGCCCGGAGGGGTCCGCCAGCGCGGGCTCGACCACCGCGCCCACCCGCACCCCGGCCGCCGGCGGGGAGCGCCGCTTCGGCGCCGAGTGGGACAGCCACACGCGTACGTTCATGTCCTGGCCGGCCCTCGCCTCCGTCTGGGAGGACGACCTGCCCTACGTACGGGAGGACATCGCGCGCATCGCGCGGGCCGTCGGGGAGTACGAGGCGGTCGTGATGATGGCCCGCCCGGAGCAGGTGGCGGCGGCCCAGCGGGCGTGCGGATCGCAGGTCGAGGTCATCCCGCTCGCCGTCGACGACCTGTGGGCCCGCGACACCGTCCCGGTCTTCGTCGAGGACGGCGCCGAGCTCATCGGAGTCGACTTCAACTTCAACGGCTGGGGCGACAAGCAGGAGCACACCAACGACGGCCAGGTGGGCCGCAAGCTGCTCGCCAAGTACGGCATCCCGCGCGAGGTGGCGCCACTCGTCGCCGAGGGCGGCTCCTTCGAGACCGACGGCGAGGGCACCCTCCTCGTCACCGAGAGCTCGATCGTCAACGACAACCGCAACCGGGGGAAGAGCCGGGACCAGATCGAGGACGAGCTGATCGAGACCCTCGGCGTGGAGAAGGTGGTCTGGCTCGCGGGGGTCAGGGGCGAGGACATCACCGACGCGCACGTGGACAGCCTCGTACGGTTCGTCGCGCCCGGCGTGGTCCTGCTCGACCAGGCGTTCCCCGGCACTCCCCCGGACTCCTGGTCCCGCTCGGCCGACCAGGCGCGGTCGGTGCTCAGCAAGGCGACCGACGCGCGGGGCCGGCGCTTCGAGATCATCGACCTGCCGCAGCCCGACCTCGACAAGATCACCGGCGAGGGCGACGACTTCGTCTCCACGTACGCCAACTTCTACGTCGCCAACGACTCCGTGTTCCTGCCCAAGTTCGGCGACCGGAAGGCCGACGCGCGGGCGAAGGCGATCCTGCAGGAGCACTACCCGAAGCGGGACGTCGTGCAGTTGCAGATCGACACCATCGCCTCCGGCGGCGGCGGAATCCACTGCGCCACGCACGACCAGCCCGGAAAGCCCGCCGCCTGACCGTGTCCGGACGACGACCCCACCCGCGCCCCCGCGGCGGACTCCTCGGCGCGCTGCTCGTGCTCCTTGCCGTCGCGGCGGCCGTCGCGTGCGGGTTCTGGTTCCAGTACGGCGAACGCCAGGACCTGGACTCCCGCTACGAGGCGGGTGGGGAGGCTCCCGACCGGATCGACATCGACGCCACGGTCCAACGCGTCGACGCGGCCGGCCGGGAGCTGGTCCTGCGGATTCTGGTCACGCCACGCGGCGCTCTCGCCGAGGCGGGCGGGCTCTCGCCCGCCGAGGACCTGACACTGCAGACCTCGCCCGCTGTGCGCGGCGACCTCTCCTTCCCCGCGCACAGCCGCATCGCCACCGTCGACGTGCCGGTCGCGCTGTCGGGCGGCCCGATCACGGACTACCCCTTCGACAGCTACGACACGGAGCTGGAGTTCGCCGCCTTGCAGGGCGGCGAGAGCGTGCCCGTACGGATGAGGCTGTCCAACGGCGACACCCTGTTCTCGCTCGCCGCCGACGCCTCGGAGATCCGCGGCGCCGCGGTCTTCTCGGTGGAGGCGGCCCGCTCCGGCAGCGCGCTCGTCTTCGCCGTGTTCATGATGGTGGCGATGTGGGCCCTCACGGTCGCCGTCCTCATGGGCGGCTGGTACCTCGTGCGCCGCCGCAAGGGCCTGACCTGGCCCGCCCTCGGGTGGATGGCGGCCACGCTCTTCGCCCTTGCCGCCTTCCGCAACACGGCACCCGGTGCCCCGCCCATCGGCAGTCTCCTCGACTACCTCGCCTTCTTCTGGGCGGAGATACTGATCGCGTTCTGCGTGATCGTGGTGGTCGTCCGCGCCGTACGGGCGGAGGGACCGGCGCCGGTCGACCCACCCGCCGAACCCTAGTTTCAGCCGGTCCTGTCGAGGAGTCGGCCGGTGGGCGCGGCGAGGCTGCCCCGGTCGGCGATGCGCTCGCCGCGCAGCCAGGTCGATGTCACGACACCGTGCAGCGTCCTGCCCGCGTACGCCGTCACCCGGTTACGGTGCTCCAGCTCCGCCGGGTCGACGGTGAACGTCGCCTCCGGGTCGAGCACGGCGAAGTCGGCGTCGCGGCCCGCCTCGATCGCGCCCTTCCGGTCCAGGCCCGCCAGCCGGGCCGGGGCCTCCGACATCCAGCGGACGACGTCCTCCAGGCTCCGGCCGCGGCGCCGGGCCTCGGTCCAGATCGCCGGCAGACCCAGCTGAAGCGACGAAATACCACCCCAGGCAGAAGCGAAGTCCGGGGTCTTCAGATCGGCCGTCGACGGCGAGTGGTCGGAGACGATGCAGTCGATCGTCCCGTCGGCCAACCCCTCCCACAGCGCGTCCTGGTTCGAGGCCTCGCGGATCGGCGGGCAGCACTTGAACTCCGTGGCCCCGTCCGGCACTTCCTCCGCCGTGAGGGTGAGGAAGTGCGGGCACGACTCGACCGTGATCCTGACCCCTTCCGCCTTCGCGGCCCGGATCAGCGGCAGCGCGTCCGAGGACGACAGGTGCAGGACGTGCACGCGCGCGTTGAGGCGGCGGGCCTGGTTGATCAGGTTCTCGATCGCCGTGTTCTCCGCGTCGCGCGGCCTCGACGCCAGGAAGTCGGCGTACTTCTCCCCCGCCGTCTGCGGCGCCGCCGCCAGGTGGTGCGGGTCCTCCGCGTGCACGATCATCAGCCCGCCGAACCCGGCGATCTCGGCCAGCGAGTTCGCCAACTGCTCCTGGTCCAGCTGCGGGAACTCGTCCACACCCGACGGTGACAGGAAGCACTTGAAGCCGAAGACACCGGCGTCGAACAGCGGACGCAGGTCCTTCACGTTGTCCGGGAGCGCGCCGCCCCAGAAGCCGACGTCGACGTGGGCCTTCGGGCGGGCCACCTCCTGCTTGATCCGGAGGTGCTCCACCGTCGTCGTCGGCGGGAGCGAGTTCAGCGGCATGTCGAGGAGGGTCGTGATCCCGCCGGCCGCCGCCGCCCGGGTCGCCGTCCAGAAGCCCTCCCACTCCGTACGGCCCGGGTCGTTCACGTGCACGTGGGTGTCGACGAGTCCCGGCAGGACGACGTCGTCGCCGACGTCCTCGAGGCGGGCGCCGGCCGGCACCTCGGTGTCGTACGGCAGCACACCGGCGATCGTCCCGCCGGAGACGGCGATCGACGCGGGGCGCGTGCCGTCCGGGGTGATCACGCGGGTCGAGCGCAGGACGAGCTGTACCTCGGTCAACGGACGTTCCTCTCCTGGTGGTTGACGGTCAGCGGAGTCAGCGCGACCGCGGGGGCCAGTTGACGATCCGCTTCGGACGCGGCTGCGCGTACGTGCGGACCTTCGACGTCGACAGGCCGAGGCGGACGAGGGACTCCGCGATGGTCACGGCCGCGCTCACCCCGTCGACGACGGGGACGCCCGTGCGTTCCACGACGCGTTCGGTGAGGCCGGACATGCCGCCGCACCCCAGGCAGATCACCTCGGCCCGGTCGTCCTCCACGGCCCGCGCGGCCTGTTCGACGATCGCGTCGACCGCCGCCTTCTCGTCCCGCTCCAGGTCCAGTACGGCGAGCCCGCTGGCCCGCACCGAGGCGCACCGCGCGCTGAGACCGGCCGCGTGGAGGCGCTCCTCGATGAGCGGGACCGTACGGTCGAGGCTGGTGACGACGGAGTAACTGCGGCCCAGGAACTGGGCGGTGCTCGCGGCCGCCTCGGTGATGTCGACCACCGGGACGTCGAGCAGCTCCTGGAGGCCTTCGCGGCCGTGCTCGCCGTAGCCCGCCTGGATCACGGCGTCGAAGGGTTCGGGGTAGGCGCGTACGGTCTCCATCACGGCGATGGCGGCCAGGTAGCTCTCGTAGTTGCCCTCGACGGACTCCGCTCCGAAGGCGGGGGTCAGCGGGACGATCTCGGTGCCGGGCGAGGCGGCGCTCGCGGCCTGTTCGCCGATGGAGTCGGTGATGGACTGCGTGGTGTTGACGTTGGCGACAAGGATGCGCATGGTGCGTGTCTTCCGTACCTTCTGCTCGGCTCGGTGGGTCATTCGGCGGCGACGGCGATGGCCTCGCCGTCCACGTCCCGGATCGGGGCGGTACGGTCCGCGATCAGCGCGTACACGACGGCGGCGAGGATGGCGCCGACGAACCAGGAGAAGCCGGCGACCGCGTGGAAGAAGGGCACCAGGGCGACGATCACGGCGATGCCGGCGCTGGGCAGGAACGCGGCGACGGCCCGGGGGTTGAAGCCCCCGCGGTAGTGGTACTCGCCCCGCGGGTCCTCGGTGTAGAGGTCGGGCACGTTGACCCGGGCCTTCCGCAGCAGCCAGTAGTCGGCCATGATCACGCCGAAGAGCGGTCCGAGCAGGGCGCCGAGCCCGCCGAGGAAGTAGTTCACGACGATCGGGCTGTCGTAGAGGTTCCACGGCAGGATGACCAGGCCGATGACCGCGCTCACCACTCCGGCGCGGCGGAAGTTCAGCCGGCGCGGGAACAGGTCGATGAGGGCGTAGATCGGCGCCACGAAGTTGGCCAGCAGGTTCACGGCGACCGTGAGGGCGATGAGGGCGAGCGAGGCCGTCGCGAGGAGCGCCATGTTCGGGATGGTGCGGACGATGTCCGTGGGGCTCGTGATGACGTGTCCGTCGATCGTGAACTGGGCGCCGCTGAGGACCACCACGATCACGGCGAAGAACAGCATGTTCACCGGGATGCCGATCACATTGCCGCGCACGATCGCGCTCCGGCTCTTGGCGGACCGGGTGAAGTCGCAGAAGTTCAGTACGAACGTCCCGTAGATCACCACCCACAGCGCCGCCGCCTGCAGGATCTGCAGCCACATCGCGCCGCCGATGAGCGGTTCGTCGATCGAGACGGAGATGGAGGCGTCGGCGCGCACGAACATCCAGACGGCGAGGGCGCACATGGTGATCAGGGTGGTGGGCGCGGCGAAGGCCATGTACCTCCGGATCATCTGCATCCCGTAGCTGACGATGAGGAGTTGGAGCGCCCACAGGGACAGGAAGGTGATCCAGCCGAGGGTCGACTGGCCGAGGAAGGAGTTCGTGTCCAGGCCGCGCAGTCCGGGGAACAGCGCCAGGAGCAGGGCGCCGAGGACGGCGGAGGCGAGGTAGGTCTGGATGCCGAACCAGGCGATGGCGACGATGCCGCGGACGGCGGCCGGGATCTTCGCGCCCCTGATGCCGAAGGCGATGCGGCTCATGACGGGGAAGGGGACGCCCGTCTTGTGGCCCATGAACCCGGACAGTGTCAGCAGCAGGAAGAGCAGGACCGACGCGAGGACGAAGGCGGCGAGGATGCCCCACACGTTCAGTCCGAGCGCGAAGAGGCCGATGGCGAACGCGTAGTTCCCGAGGCTGTGGACGTCGTTGGCCCAGAGCGTGAAGACGTTGTACGCGCCCCAGCGGCGCCCTTCCCTCTTCGTGGGGGCCAGGTCGTAGGTGTACAGAACGGAGCTTGCGGCTCCGGTGGCCGTCCGGGGCGGCCGGTCCTCCACAGCAGTCATCGAGCGGGCCTCGCAGCTCATAGGGAGTTTCCACAGAGTGGAACTTGAATTCCGCGAGACAGAACGTAGTTTTCGCCAAAGGAGGCGTCAACAGTCAGGGCATTCTTCGTAGGATCGTCCTACCAATCGTCCGGCTGACCGTCCCGCCACACGCCGGAGGGCCCGCTTCCGCTCCCCGTGGGCGGGGGAGAAGCGGGCCCTCCGGCACGGCCGGTGACCGGTTCAGCGGCCGCTGCGGCGGTGCCACTCCTCCGCGAGGAGCCGGTACGAACGCACCCGGTCGGCGTGGTCATGCGTGATCGTCGTGACGAGGAGCTCGTCCGCGCCCGTGGCCTCCTGGAGCTGCTCCAGCTGGTCGGCGACCCGGGCGGCGGTGCCGACGAACTGGGTGTCGACGCGGTCGGCGACGAGCGTCAGGTCCGCCTCGGTCCAGTCGTGGTCGAGGGCCTCGTCCGGGGTCGGGAAGGGAACGGCGCCCTCGCCGGTGCGGATGGAGCGGACCCAGAGGCCGTAGCCGGTGGCCAGTTCGCGCGCGGTCTCGTCGTCCTCGGCCACGACGACGTCCGCGGAGACGCTGACGTACGGCCTGTCGAGCTCCTCGGACGGCTTGAACGCGGCGCGATACCCCTCGGCCGCCTCCAGTACGGTCGCCGGGCTGACGTGGTAGTTCGCGGCGAAGCGCAGCCCGTTGCGACCGGCGACCTCGGCGCTCGCCCCGCCGCTGCTGCCGAGGATCCAGACCTCCACCTCTGCGCCCTCGCCGGGGACGGCGTGCGCCTCGACCCCGTCGGCCGAACGGTACTCGCCGCGCAGCAGCGCCAGGATGTCGTCCACCTGCTCGCCGTACTCCTGGGAGCGCGCGCCGGGCAGGTGCAGGAGCTGGTGCTGGACGCGGAAGCGCGGCGAGTCGATCAGGTGCTCGAAGGAGAACCGCGCCGGGATCGCGAGCCCGTTGGGCGCACGCCCGGCGGCAACTGGCGTGGCGGTATCTGCGGACCCGGGCGGCGGACCCGAGGGGCGCCCGCCGGAGCGGCCGAGGCCCAGGTCGACGCGGCCGGGGTGCAGGGCGTCGATCAGGCCGAACTCCTCGACGGTGGACAGGGCCGTACGGTGGCCGAGCAGCACGGCCCCGGAACCGATCCGGATCGTGGAGGTCGCGGCGGCCGTCAGGGCGAGGACGACGGCGGGCGAGGCGCCGGCCACGCCCGGGTTGAGGTGGTGCTCGGCGAACCAGTAGCGGGCGTAGCCGAACCGCTCGGCCTGCTGGGCGAGGTCGATGCTGTTGCGGAGCGCCTCGGCGACGGTCGAGCCGGACGATATCGGGACGAGGTCGAGGACCCCGAGCGGGATGGCGGGCATGATCGGGTGCTCCTCAGCGGTCGGCGGGCGCGGGGGTCTGGGTGGGAGTGCGGGGACTTGCCGGACGCGTCGGGGAGGCCTCTGCGCCGAGGACCGGGGCCCACGGGAACGGCGGGTCGGGGATCTCCTTTCGCAGCACCGGCGCGATGTCGGACTGGAAGCTCTCCAACGACGCCCGGTGCTGACCCTCAGTCAACCCACCTGCGTCCGCCTGGAGATGGAGCACGCTGTGCCCGAACTGCTCGTGGTACCGGTGCACCTTCTCGATCACCTGCTGCGGGCTGCCGATGAGCGCCGAGCTGCGCTCGACGAAGTCCTCCAGGGTCAGGAACACCGGCTCCACGCCCAGCTGCTTCTGGAACGCGAGGTTCGCCTCGAACACCGGCCGGTACGCGGCGATCGCCTCCTGTGACGTACGCGCCGTGTGGAAGCCCGCCGTCCCCGCGCCGACGACCGCGTGGGCCGGGTCGTGGCCGTGGTGCTCCCAGCGCTCGCGGTAGTGGCGGACGAGCGCGGCGTACGGCTCGATGGGGTGCGTGACGTTGGCGGAGAAGAGCGGGTCCCCGTAGCGGGCGGCGAGATCGACGGACTCCTCGCTGGTCGCGCTGCCGTGCCAGACGCGGACCGGGCGCTGGAGCGGCCTCGGCCACACCTCGGCGGCGTCGAGCTCCGGCCGGAAGCGCGGGGTGGCGGTCACCCGGTCCTCGCGCCAGATCCGGCGGAACAGCTCGTACCCCTCGGCGTTGCGGTCCCACTGGTCCTCGGGGGGCACGTGGAACAGCTCGCGCTGGGCGGTGCCGTTGCCCTTGCCGATGATCAGGTCGAGCCGGCCGTCCGAGAGGTGGTCCAGGGTCGCGTAGTCCTCGTACGCGCGCACCGGGTCGAGCAGGCTGAGCGTGGTGACGGCGGTGAAGAGCCGGATCCGGGAGGTGCGCGCGGCGATGTGGCTGAGGACGACCGGGGGCGAGGAGGAGATGAACGGCCGCTCGTGGCGCTCGCCGACGCCGAAGCCGTCGAAGCCGAGCTCCTCCGCGAGGACCGCGTTGTCGATCACCTCGCGGAAGCGCTCGCGCGTGGGCTTCTTGACGCCCGTCACCGGGTCGGGGGCGTGCACGATGAGGGTGATGGCGAGGAACTTCACGACGCGGCCCGCCCGTTGCCCGCGTGCGGGCGCTCGTCCGGGCGGTGGTCCCGGCGTTCGTCCGGATGGGCGAGGCCGAGATGGTCGCGGAGGGTGGTGCCTGTGTACTCGTGGCGGAAGACGCCGCGCTCCTGGAGCAGCGGTACGACGGTGTCGGCGAACGCGTCCAGGCCGCCGGGAGTCAGGTGCGGGACGAGGATGAAGCCGTCGGCGGCGTCCGCCTGGACGAGGGAGTCGATGGACTCGGCGACGGTGGCCGGGGAGCCGACGAAGGCCTGCCGGCCGGTGGTCTCGATGACCAGCTCCCGGATCGACAGCTTCTCCGCCTCCGCGCGGGCCCGCCACTCCCGGGCGACCGCGAGCGGATCGCGGAACATCCGGACACTGGCCCGGCCCTGGACGACCGTGTGCTCGCCGGGATCCGGGTCGATGTCGGGGAGCGGGCCGTCGGGGTCGTAGCCGGACAGGTCCCGGTTCCAGACCTGCTCCAGGTACGCGAGGGCCGTCTGCCCGCTGACCTGCTGCCGGCGCACCTCGTGGGCCAGCTCCCGCGCCTCGGCGTCCGTGTCGCCGAGGACGAAGGTGGCGGCGGGCAGGATGAGCAGCTCGTCATGGGTACGTCCGTGGCGGGCGAGGCGCCCCTTGACGTCGGCGTAGAAGGCGCGCCCCGCGTCGAGGCCGCTGTGCCGGCTGAAGATCGCGTCCGCGTCGGCGGCGGCGAACTCGCGCCCCTCCTCCGAGTCACCGGCCTGGAAGATGACCGGCCGGCCCTGCGGGGAGCGCGGGACGTTGAAGCGGCCCGCGATGTCGAAGTGCCGTCCCCGGTGCGCGAAGGCTCCGGCCCCCGCGTCCTTCAGGAAGATGCCGGCCTCGGGGTCGGCGACGAGCTCGTCGCCGTGCCAGGAGTCGAAGAGCTCGCGTGCGGTAGCGAGGAACTCCTGGGCCCGGGAGTAGCGCTCCTCCTGCGGGAGGAAGCCGCCGCGCCGGAAGTTCTCCCCGGTGAACGCGTCCCAGGAGGTGACGACGTTCCACGCGGCGCGCCCGCCGGAGAGGTGGTCGAGGCTCGCGAACTGGCGGGCCACCTCGTAGGGCTCGTTGAAGGTGGAGTTGATGGTGCCGGTCAGGCCGAGGTGCTCGGTGACGGCGGCGAGCGCCGACAGGACGGTGAACGTGTCGGGCCGCCCGACGACGTCCAAGTCGTAGATCTGACCGCCCTGTTCGCGCAGCCGCAGCCCCTCGGCGAGGAAGAGGAAGTCGAACTTGGCGCGTTCGGCGGTCCGGGCGAAGTGGGCGAACGAGCTGAACTCGATGTGGCTGCCGGCTCTCGGGTCGCTCCATACGGTGGTGTTGTTGACGCCGGGGAAGTGGGCGGCCAGATGGATCTGCTTACGGGACTCACGGGACTGACGGGGCTTGCTCGAACTGGTCATCGTCGTACGGCTCCTGCTGCTCGCGCGGTGGTGTAGCGGTTGGCCGGCCTGGCGAGTCCGAGCAGCCCGCGCAGGGTGTCCGCCTCGTAGGCGGAGCGGAAGACGCCCCGGCGCTGGAGTTCCGGCACCAGCTCCCGGGTGATCCGCTCCAGGTCGTGGGCGAGCACGCCGGGGCGCAGCCGGAAGCCGGTCAGGCCCGCCGCGCGCCACTCCAGGAGCAGGTCCGCGAGTTCGGCGGGCGTCCCCGTGAAGATCCTGGCGTCGCTCGTGTGGGCCTCGCCCGCGAGCGCGTCCAGGCGCGCCTTGCGGGCCTCGGCCGCGCCCGGCTCGACGTCCAGGAAGACGACCAGGTCGCCGAAGACGTGCACGGTGTCCCCGGCGCGCCCGGCCGCGCTCTGGGCGGTACGGATCTCGGCGACGATGTCGCGGGCGTGGTCGGCGTCGCGCGGGGTGACGTACCCGATGTCCGCCGCGCGGCCGACGAGCCCGTACGGGATGCTCAGGTGCGCCAGGGCGCTCACCACGGGCTGGCCCTGCGGCGGGCGGGGCGTGATGGACGGGCCCCTGACGCTGAAGTACCGGCCCTCGAAGTCGATGGGGTGGAGCCTGTCGCGGTCGACGAAGCGCCCGGTGGCGGCGTCCCGGATCTCCGCGTCGTCCTCCCAGCTGTCCCAGAGCCGGCGCACCACCTCGACGTGGTCGGCGGCCTCGTCGAACAGCTCGGTGAGGAGGTCGTCGCCCGCGGGGGTGTCGTACTCCTCGACGCCGAGCTTCGGGAACGTGCGGCGGCCGAAGTGCGCGGCCTCTCCGGTCCGCCCCGAGACCTGGATCCGCAGGCCGGCGCGGCCGTTGCTGACGTAGTCGAGGGTGGCGATCGCCTTGGACACGTGGAAGGGCTCGGTGTGGGTCGCGACCACGGTCGGCACGAGACCGATGTGCCGGGTCAGCGGCGCGACCCGGGCGGCGACCAGCACCGCGTCGAGCCGGCCGCGCACCTGGTCGGTGCGCTCGTCGGGCTCCGTGGGGTGCGAGGACTGCGGCCCGAGCCCGTCCTCGATGGTCACGAAGTCGAGCAGGCCGCGTTCGGCCTCCGCCACGAGGTCGGCCCAGTGGCCGGGGGTGAACAGCTCGTGGGGCCGGGCGCCCGGCTCGCGCCAGGCGGCCGGGTGCCAGCCCGCGCCGTCGAGCGCGACGGCGAGGTGGAGGGGATGGAGGTCGGGGGCAGGATCAGGGTCGGAGGGACGGGAAGTGGACGGGGGTGCGGACACGGCGGAGGTGCCTTCCTGAGCGGGCGACGGTACGGGGCAGGCCTGCGGGCCCGCCGTCAACCGGCCGCCGCCAGTACCGCCGTACGGCCGCCGAGGGCCTCGGAGAACTGGTCGACGATCTGGGCGAGGGCCCGGTCCGGGCCCGGCGCGACGGTCAGGGTGCCGTCGCCGGCGACCGCTATGTCCTTGTCGAGCGTGAACCAGCCCTGGACGATGTGCGCGGCGCCCATGGAGCTGAGCACCGGGCGGAGCGCGTAGTCGATCGCCAGGACGTGCGCGGTCGTCCCGCCGGTCGCCAGCGGCAGCACCGTCTTGCCGGCGAGCGCGTACTGCGGGAGCAGGTCGAGCAGGGACTTCAGGAGGCCTGAGTAGGCCGCCTTGTAGACGGGCGTGCCGATGACGACGCCGTCGGCGCGGGCGAAGAGCGCGGTCGCCTCGACGATCGCGGGATGGCTGAAGTCGGCGCCGAGCAGCGCCTCGGCGGGCAGCGTACGGACGTCCAGCGGGACGACCTCGTGGCCCTGGGCCGTGAGGCGCGCGTCCAGGTGGCGCAGGAGCCGGGCGGTGCGTGAGGTGGCGGAGGGGCTTCCGGAGACGGACAGGACGGTGGCCATGGCGGACCCTTCGGGGAGAGGTGGGGTGGGGCTGCTACTTGTTGGTCCGGGGCAGGCCGGCCGGGTTGATCTCGGAGCGCGTCACGGCCTCGGCGGTGAGCCCCCAGCGCTTCAGCACCTCGGCGTACGTGCCGTTCTCGATGACCTGGTTGAGCGCGGCGGCCAGCGGCTCGACGAGGCCGCTGTCCTTCTTCGTGGTGGCCGCGATGAGGCCCTGGAGGGCGGCGCCCGCACCGGAGTAGGTGCCCACGACCTCCGTCTTCCCGGAGCTGGCCACGTGGTAGGCGGCGGTCGGGTTGGGGCCGAGGAAGATGTCGATACGGCCGGACTGGAGGGCGAGGTAGGTGTCGGAGGCGTTCTGGTAGTAGGCGATGTCGACCGGCTTCCGGCCGGCCTTCTCGTTCTCCTTGCTCCACTCCACCAGCAGCTTCTCCTGGTTGGTCCCGCTGCTCACCGCGACCTTCTTGCCCGCCAAGTCCGCGGGCCCCGCGACCTTCAGACCGCTGCCCTTCTTCGACTCGAAGGCGAGGTCGTCCTTGCGGTAGGTCGCGAAGTCGTACTTGTCCTTGCGCTCCTCGGTGACGGTGATGTTGCTGAAGCCGACGTCGTACTTGGCGCTGTCGAGGCCGACGAAGATGTTCTCCCAGGAGACGGTGTTGATCTTGAGCTTCAGACCGAGCACGTCCGCGACGAGCGAGGCGATGTCGGTCTCGACGCCGATGACGGTCTTGTTGTCGGTCGCGTAGAAGGTCAGTGGCGCCGCCGAGCCCGAGGAGTCGACGATCTCCAGGGTGCCTCTCTGGCGGATCTTCTCCGGGACCTTGGCGGCTATGGCGTCGACCTTGGCGGTGGTGACGCGGTTCTGCTCCGGGCTCAGGTTGATCTTCGTCGTGGTGCCCGAGGCTCCGGCGACCTCCGTCGTGCCCCCGTCGGACGGGTTGCCGCAGGCGGTGAGGGCGAGTGTGAGGACAAGGCCGAGCGCGGCGGAGAGGGACGTACGGCGGGTGAGCGAGGTGGTGGACACGGTCGTGCTCCTTGAGAAGGGGGGTGAACAGGGATCGGAAGGGGGTCAGAGGACCTTGGAGAGAAAGGCGCGGGTGCGCTCGTGGCGCGGGGTGTCGAGAACGGCCGAGGGCGGGCCCTGCTCCACGACGACACCGCCGTCCATGAAGACCACGGTGTCGGCGACCTCGCGGGCGAAGCCGATCTCGTGGGTGACGACGATCATCGTGGTGCCGCTGCTCGCCAAGTCCTTGATGACGTCGAGGACTTCACCGACGAGTTCGGGGTCGAGGGCGGAGGTCGGCTCGTCGAAGAGGAGCACCTTCGGTTCGAGGGCCAGGGCGCGGGCGATCGCCACCCGCTGCTGCTGGCCGCCGGAGAGCTGGCGCGGGTAGGCGTCGGCCTTGTCGGCGAGGCCGACCCGTTCCAGCAGGCGCCGGGCGGTCTCCTCGGCCTCCTTGCGGAGGCGGCGCAGGGCGGAGACGGGTGCCTCGACGAGGTTTCCGAGGACGGTCAGGTGCGGGAAGAGGTTGAAGTTCTGGAAGACGAACCCGATGTGGGTGCGCTGCCGCAGCACGTCCTTCTCCCGCAGCTCGTACAGCTTGTCGCCGGAGCGGCGGTAGCCGATGAGTTCGCCGTCGATGGCGATCCAGCCGCGGTTGACCTTCTCCAGGTGGTTGACCGTCCGCAGGAGGGTGGACTTGCCCGAGCCTGACGGGCCGAGGATCACGGTGACCTCGCCGGTCCGCACCTGGAGGTCGACTCCGCGCAGCACCTCCAGCGGGCCGAAACTCTTGTGGACGCCGTGGACGTCCACCATCACCTCGCTCATCGGTTGCCTCCCAAAGGCTCCGAGGGGTTCGTGGACTTCAGGGGACTCAGGGGCTTCAGAGGTGTGACGGGCAGGTCGCGCCGGGCCGCCGCAGTCCGCAGGTCGCGGAGGAAGCGCCGGACCCGCTGGAGCGGGGTGGGCGGCGGGGTGCGGCTGCCGCCCCGGGCGAAGTGGCGCTCCACGTAGTACTGGGCGACCGTGAGGACCGTGGTCAGGACCACGTACCAGGCGGTGGCGACGAGCAGCAGCGGGATCACCCGCCCGTTGCGGCCGTAGATGACCTGGACCTGGTAGAACAGCTCGCCGATCGCCATCACGTAGACCACCGAGGTGCCCTTGAGCAGCCCGACGATCTCGTTGCCGGCGGTCGGCAGGATGGCGCGCATGGCCTGCGGCAGCACGATCCGGCGGATCTGCCGCAGCCGGGGGATCCCGAGCGCGGCGGCGGCCTCCAGCTGCCCGTGGTCGACGGCGAGGACTCCGCCCCGGACGATCTCGGCGGCGTACGCGGCCTGATGCAGCGTCAGGCCGATGATGGCGGCGCCGATGGTGCCGATCAGGCTGTTGCTGTCGACGGACCAGAAGACCGGGCCGAAGGGGATGCCGACGCCCAACCGCTCGTACAGGGCGCTCAGATTGAACCAGAACACCAGCTGGACGATCATCGGGATGGACCGGAAGATCCAGATGTACGTCCAGGCCACCGTCTGAAGCACCGGGCTGTGCGACAGCCGCATGAAGGCGAGGACCGTGCCGAGGAGGAAGCCGAGGACGGTGGCGTACGCGGTGAGCTGGAGGGTGACCCAGACGGCCTGGACGATGGTCTCGGACAGGATGTACTCGCCGAAGACGCTCCATTCCCAGACCGGGTTGGTGGCGAGGCCGTGGATGAACTGGGCGACCAGGACGGCGACGGCGACGGCCGCCGCCCAGCGGGCGTAGTGGCGGACGGGGACGACTCTGAGGGCGGCCGGGTCGGGCCGGCCGGGTCTGCCCGGTGGGGCGTGGGGGCCCGAGCCGGCGGGCGGGGCGCTCGCGGCGGGGGCGGGGTCGGTGGTGAGTCCCATCGTGGTGACCTGCTCAACTCTTCTTGTGTTCGGGCGGGTTGATCCGCGAGGTCTCGATCGCGGACTCGGTGGTCCCCCACTTCTTCAGGATCCGGTCGTACGTCCCGTCCTTGATCAGCTCGTTGACGGCGGCCTGGAAGGCGGGCGTGAGCGGGGAGCCCTTCTTGAAGGCGAAGCCGACGTCGAGGCGGTGGAACTCGCCCAGGAAGGTGGTCTGCGCGGCGGGCTGGGCGGCCTGGTGGCGCAGCCCGTTGATGGTCGACATGACGACGTCGATCCGGCCCTGCTGGAGCGCGGTGAGCGTGGCGCCGTTCTCCGCGTAGACCTTCACGTCGTACGGCTTCTTGCCGGCCTCCGCGCAGACCCCCTTGCGTGCGGTGAGGGTGGCCTCGAAGGTGGTGCCCGCTCCGGTGCCGATGGTCAGCCCGCAGAGCTGGGTGAGGTCGGTGACCTTCGTGCCGAGCGCCGTGTTGCCCTTCTTCACGGCGAAGCCCTGGCCGTCGTTGATGTACGTGACGAAGTCGATGGTCTTCAGGCGCTCGGTGGTGACGCCGAAGTTGCCGGTTCCGAGGTCGTACTTGCCGCTGCCGAGGGCGGGCAGGATCGTCTCGAAGGAGGCGTCCTGGCGCTCCAGCTTCAGGCCGAGGACCTTGGCCACCGCGTCGGCGAGGTCGATGTCCTGGCCGGCGGGCGGCTTGTCGGGGCCGTTCGGGTAGTACGCCCCGGGCGGGAAGCCGACGGAGCTGCCGACCCGCAGGGTGCCCGCCGCCCGTACGTCGTCCGGGAGGAGGGCGGCGACCTTGCCCACCGTGCGGACGGCGGCGACCGGGTCGTCGGCCGGTGGGGCGGACGCCTGCGCGCCCGCCGGGGTGGCGGCCGTGGAGCCGGAACCGCAGGCAGTCAGCGCGAGGACCGGCAGCAGCGCGAGCGGGACGGCGACGCGCAGCCGGGTACCGAGGGCGCGTATCGCGGGGAGGTTCACTGGTCGGCGGCCTTTCCAAGCGGGTGCTGGTGGGTGAGGTGTGGGGTGAGGTGCTCGGTGAAGTGCTTCTCGAACGGCAGGAGGCCGAGGGTCTCCGGGGCGGCCTCGGTGTCGAAGAGCGGTGTGTAGCCGGTGACCAGGTAGAGGCCGCGCGCCTCCGGCTGGCGCGGGCCGGTGGTGAGGTAGATCCGCCGGTAGCCGCGCTCGCGCGCCTCGCGCTCCAGTTCGGCGACGACACGGCGGGCGAGGCCGCGCCGCCGGTGGGCGGAGTGCGTCCAGATCCGCTTCAGCTCCGCCGTGTCCGGGTCGTACCGGCGGAACGCGCCGCCCGCGACCGGCACGCCGTCCTCCAGGAGCAGGATCAGCGCGCCGCCGTGGGGCTCCGTGAACTCCTCGTCCGGATAGCGGGAGAGCTCGGTGTGCGCGTCCTTGCCGTAGCGGGCGCTGTACTCCTCGCCCAGTTCGCGGATCAGCGGTTCCACCCGGGGGTCGGAGACCGGTACCTGAATCGCCGTCAATTCGTCTAGCTCAGACGGTGATTGAGCGGTCTCGGCGGTGTACGTCATGCCCGCACCGCCGCGAGGGTCCGCTCCGACGGCAGGCTCTCGCCCTTCGCCGCCCGCTCGGCGTCGCGCTTGGCGACCTCCTCGCGGACGATGGGGATCACGAACCGGCCGAAGTCGACCGCGTCGCCCAGCAGGTCGTAGCCCCGGGCGGAGAGGATGTCGACGCCGAGGTCGTAGTAGTCGAGCAGCGCCTGGGCGACCGTCTCGGGTGTGCCGACGAGGGCGTTGGAGTTGCCCGCGCCACCGGTCGCGGCGGCCGTCGGGGTCCACAGCGCGCGGTCGTACCGCTCCCCCGCCTCGGCGATCGCGATCAGCCGCTGCGAGCCGGTGTTCTGTGGCGCGTCGCCCCGGTGGTGCCGTACGAGGCCCTGCTCGCGCCGGGCGCGGATGGCGCCGACCGTGCGGTGCGCCTTCTCCCAGGCCAGCTCCTCGGTCGGAGCGATGATCGGGCGGAACGCCACCTGGATGCGCGGAACGTCCGTACGTCCCGCTGCCTTCGCGGCGGCCTTGACCGCCTCGATCTGCGCGGCGGTCTCCGCGAGCGGCTCGCCCCACAGGCAGTAGATGTCGGCCTCGGCGCCGCCGGCTTCGTAAGCGGCGGGCGAGGAGCCGCCGAACGAGACGCCGGGCCTGGGCTGTTGGACGGGGAAGACGTCGCTGACGAAGTCGTGGAAGCGGTAGTGCTCGCCCTCGTGGTCGAAGGGCTCGTGCGTGGTCCAGATCTTCTTGACGATCCGGATGTACTCACGGGTTCGGGCGTAGCGCTCGTCCTTGGTGAGGGTGTCGCCCTCCCGGCCCTGCTCGTGATCGCTGCCGCCGGTGATGAAGTGGACGGTCAGCCGGCCCCCGCTGATCTGGTCGAGGGTCGCGAAGGTCTTCGCGGCGAACGTCGGGTACGAGACGTTCGGCCGGTGCGCGAGCAGGATCTGCAGCCGGTCGAGTCTGCTCGCGACGTACGCGGCGGCCGGCGCGGGATCCGGCGCTCCGGAGCCGTACGCGAACAGGACCCGGTCCCAGCCGTGGTCCTCGTGCGCCCGGGCGAGCCGGAGCGTGTACTCCTTGTCGAACGCGCCGCCGGAGCGCGCGGTGGTCTCGGAGCCGTCATGGGTGGCGGCGATGCCAAGGAACTCCACTGGCATGGGAGATGGCCTTTCCTGAGGTCCTCAGTGGCCGCGCCCCCGGGGGCGCCCGGGCGCGCCGGAGCGGCCCTGGGGGCGGCCGGGTGCGACGGCGCTTCAGGGTGGGAAGCGGGAGGTGGGCAGGGAGGTGAGCAGCGAGGTGTGCAGGGGGTGATGACGCCCGGGGCTGGGCCTCGGCCGAGGTGGTGCGGTGGTGGTGCTTGCGGCGGCGGCGCGTCACGTCACGTCACGCGGGACCGGCCGTACGAGGCCGTGCGGCGGCGGTGCGACGAGGTGGGAGAACGGCCCGCGACGGGGTTACCGAGGGAGGGAATGGGCCGGTCGGACGGCCCGCAGCCGCGTCAGGCGCAACACGCGGCGGACCACACACGACCGAAGTCGATGTGGTCTCGGGTGACCAGGCGCTGATCGGCATCCATGCGACCCATTCAGCAGCACATCGCGACTCTCGTCAACCATGGCCCGGGCTCGCGGCCCGAGTTGGGCGAAAGGTTTGCGTGGTTGACACAAACGCGCGGCGGCCGCCTACGATCGAGCCAGGAGCGGCCCGCCTCGTGCGGTCGCCGCCCCCGCCGCGTTGAGGGACGCGGCGCGTGTGATGACGTCGTGCCCGAGGCCCACCCACCCGCGCCTCCCTCTCCAGGAGACCTCCTGATGGTCCCGCCCTCCGCGTCCTCCGCGCCCTCCTCGCCCACGACAGCCCTGAAGGCCGACGGCCCCGCCGACCCCGGCAGCCCTGACAGCCCCGCCGGCCCCGACACCGACCGCGGCACCCCCGACCCGCACCTCGATCTGCCGCGCATCGTCCCGCGCCGGCGCGTCGGGCGATGGCTGACGGCCGTCGCCGCGCTGCTGGCCTTCGCGATGGTGGTCAACTCCGTCGTCCGCAACCGCGCGTTCCAGTGGGACGTGGTCGGCCAGTACTTCACCACGGCCGCCGTGCTCGACGGGCTGCTGCTCACGCTCTGGCTGACCGCCGTCGTGATGGTGCTCGGCTTCCTCCTCGGCACCCCGCTGGCCGTGATGCGCCTCTCCTCCAACCTGGTTCTGTCCAGCCTGAGTTGGGGCTTCGTATGGATCTTCCGGTCCACCCCGCTACTGGTCCAGCTGCTCTTCTGGTTCAACATCGGCGCCCTGTACCCGACGCTCGGCCTGGGCATCCCCTTCGGCCCGGAACTCCTCACCGTCAAGACCGTGAACCTGCTCGGCCCCACGCTCACCGCCGTCATCGGGCTGACCCTGCACGAGGCCGCGTACGCCGCCGAGGTGGTGCGCGGCGGCATCCTGTCGGTGGACGCCGGCCAGACGGAGGCCGCACAGGCCCTCGGCATCGGCAGAGGGCGCACCCTGCTCCGGATCGTCGTCCCGCAGGCGATGCGCTCGATCGTGCCGACCGCGGGAAACATGCTGATCGGCACGTTGAAGGGCACGAGCATCGTCAGCGTGCTCGCGGTGCACGACCTGCTGTACTCGGTGCAGCTCGTCTACAACCAGACGTACCAGGTCATCCCCCTGCTCATGGTCGCCACCGTCTGGTACATCGTGGTCACGACCGTGCTCAGCACGGCCCAGTTCTACGTCGAGCGCCACTACGCCCGCGGCGCCGCCCGCGCCCTGCCGCCGACCCCGCTGCAACGGCTCCGGACCCGGCTCACCGCGCTCAGGAGCGGCTGAGGATACTGGCGGGCATGCGGATCTCAGCCAGGGCGGACTACGCGGTACGTGCCGCGCTGCAGCTCGCCGCGTCCCGTGACGACGAGCCCCTCAAGACGGAGGCCATCGCCGACGCCCAGGACATCCCCCACAAGTTCCTCGAAGGCATCCTGAACGACATGCGCCGGGGCGGCCTCGTGGTCAGTCGCCGGGGCGGCAACGGGGGGTACCGGCTGGCGAGGCCCGCGGAGTCCATCAGCATCGCGGACGTCATACGCGTCGTGGAGGGGCCGCTCGTCTCGGTACGGGGTGTCCGCCCACCGGACCTGTCGTACACGGGCGCCGCCGAGTCGCTGCTGCCCCTGTGGGTCGCGCTGCGGTCCAATGTGCGGGAGATCCTCGAAGGCGTGTCGCTCGCCGACGTCGCGGCGGCCGAACTCCCTTCCGGTGTATCCGAGTTGGCCAGTGCCCCGGACGCCTGGACGAACCCCTGAACCACCGCTGAACCACCCCTGATTCACCTCCGATCTCACCAGTCGAGACCAGGCCGTCCGCCATATGAACACCCCCTTGGGGTGTTCGCCGCCTTCTGCCACGATCCCTATCAACCAGGTAGGAGAACTAGGGATCTGCGGGGGTGGCCGACGTGTGCAAGCAAAACCGCGTGTCGCCCCTGTTGACCTCGCGCCGTCACATCGACCTCGGCCGCCACTCCAGCGCCATCTGTCGCACCGCCTGAGGCGCCGTCCACACCACGGACCGCTCTGCCCACCCCTTGGGACTCACCACGCGCAGCCGTGCCCGTACACGCCTGTACGCACCTTCCTGATCACTTCCTGATCACCCAGCTTCCGAGAGGACACCTCCGTGTCTGCCGCCAGACCGCTCACCACCCTGCGTAACGTCGCCGTCATCGCGGCGCTCCCCCTTCTGCTCGCTTCGTGCGGCTACGGCTCCGAGACCACGACGACCGACGAGAAGAAGGTGGCCGCCGAGGGCGCGAAGCTCTCCGCGGACACGGTCCGGCTCGGCTACTTCCCGAACCTGACCCACGCCACCGCCCTGGTGGGCGACCAGGAAGGCATCCTCCAGAAGGAGCTCGGCGGCACCCAGCTGAAGGTCTCCACCTTCAACGCGGGCCCCTCCGAGATCGAGGCCCTGAACGCCGACTCCATCGACATCGGCTTCATCGGCCCCTCCCCCTCGATCAACGGCTACACCAAGTCCAAGGGCAAGAACCTCCGGATCATCGCCGGCTCCGCCTCAGGCGGCGTGAAGCTGGTCGTCAACCCGGCCAAGATCAAGACCCTGGACGACATCAAGGGCAAGCGCATCGCGACCCCGCAGCTCGGCAACACCCAGGACGTCGCCTTCCTCAACTGGGTCTCCGAGAAGGGCTGGAAGGTCAACGCCCAGAGCGGCAAGGGCGACGTCTCCGTCGTCCGCACCGACAACAAGGTCACCCCCGACGCCTACAAGTCCGGCTCCATCGACGGCGCCTGGGTCCCCGAGCCGACCGCCTCCAAGCTGGTCAGCGAGGGCGCCAAGGTCCTCCTCGACGAGTCGACCCTGTGGCCCGACAAGAAGTTCGTCATCACGAACATCATCGTGTCCCAGAAGTTCCTCACCGAGCACCCCGACGTCGTCGAGGCGGTCCTGCGGGGATCGACCAAGACCAACGAGTGGATCAACGCCAACCCCGACAAGGCGAAGGAATCCGCCAACGCCAAGCTGAAGGAGCTCACGGGCAAGCCGCTCGGCGCCAAGGTCATCGACGCCGCCTGGCCCTCCATCCAGTTCACCGACGACCCGCTCGCCACGACCCTCCAGGCGCAGGCCGACCACGCCGTCAAGGCCGGACTCCTCAAGCAGCCCGACCTCGACGGCATCTACGACCTGCGGCCCCTGAACAAGATCCTCAAGGCCGCGGGCAAGCCGGAGATCAGCGACGCCGGGCTCGGCACCAAGTAGAACGATGTGAGTCGACGGAGTTCGATGTAGGTCGATCATCCAGGACCCTGTGCGCCACACGGAACCCTTTCCGTGTGGCGCACCAGTCGTTTTCAGCCTTCCTCGCGGGCTTCACTGGCCTGGAAGGAGTGGCCGAGCGGCTGGGGAGACATGGACCTGAACACCGTGACCGAGGTGCGCGACGCCCGGCGGCGCGAGCCCTGGCGGGCGGGGGACGCGTGGCTGGGCGGGGGTACGTACCTGTTCTCCGAGCCGCAGCCGCACCTGCGCCGGCTCGTCGATCTGAGCCGCATGGGCTGGGAGCCGCTCACACTCAGGACGGACGGCTCGCTGGAGATCGCGGCGACGTGCACGATCGCCCAACTATCCCGTTTCGGCCGGTCGTTCGGCGCGCGGGCGGCTCCGCTGATCGAGCAGTGCTGCCGGGCGTTCCTCGCCTCGTTCAAGATCTGGAACATGGCGACCGTCGGCGGGAACCTGTGCAACGCGCTGCCGGCCGGACCGATGATCTCGCTCACCGCCGCGCTCGACGGGGAGTGCCTGCTCCAGTCGCAGGCCGGGACGGTGCGCCGGGTGAAGGTCGCGGACTTCGTCACCGGCGCGGGCCGCAAGGACCTCGCCGAGGGCGAGCTGCTGCGCTCGGTCACCCTGCCGGCCCGCGCGCTGGCCTCCCGTACGGCGTTCCGGCAGGCCTCGCTCTACGGGCTCGGCCGCTCGGGCGCCCTGGTCATCGGGGCGCTCGACCCGGTGGACGGCTCGCTGGCGGTGACGATCAGCGCCGCGACCGTACGGCCGTTCCGCCTCTGGTTCCCGCTGCCGCCGGACCGTGAGGAGCTGCGCCGGGCGGTCCAGGGCGCCGTCGGCGCGGAGGACTGGTTCGACGACATCCACGGACTGCCCGAGTGGCGGCGGCACATGGGCTTCCGCCTCGCCGAGGAGGTCCGCCGCGACCTGGCGGCCCCGACCACCGCACCGCCGCTCCCGGAGGGGGACCGATGACGTACGAGATCGAGATCAACCGGCGCACCTTCGACGAGGAGCCACGGCCGGGCCAGTGCCTGCGCACCTATCTCCGCGAGCGCGGCTGGTTCGGGGTGAAGAAGGGGTGCGACGCGGGCGACTGCGGCGCGTGCACGGTCCACGTCGACGGGGAGCCCGTGCACAGTTGCCTCTACCCCGCAGTTCGGGCCGAGGGACGGGCCGTCACCACCGTCGAGGGCCTCGCCTCACCCGAGGGCGAACTCCACCCGGTGCAGCGGCAGTTCCTCGACGCGCAAGGCTTTCAGTGCGGCTTCTGCACCGCCGGGTTCCTGATGACCACCGCAGCCCTGGACGAGGATCAGCTCACCGACCTGCCCCGCGCCTTCAAGGGCAACATCTGCCGCTGCACGGGCTATCGGGCCATCGAGGACGCCGTGCGCGGTGTGCGGCACACCGAACGCCCGTGCGCGGGGAAGGCGGTGGGGAAGAACCTCGGCGCGCCCGCCGGGCCGCTGGTCGTCACCGGCACGGCCCGCTACACCTTCGACGTCGAGGTCCCCGGGCTGCTGCACATGAAGCTGCTGCGCTCCCCGCACCCGCACGCCCGGATCGTCTCCCTCGACACCTCCGCCGCGCTGCGCGTCCCCGGTGTCCACGCCGTCCTCACCCACGAGGACGCCCCGGCCACGCTGTACTCCAGCGCCCGGCACGAGCACCCCACCGAGGACCCCGACGACACCCGCGTCCTCGACGACACCGTGCGGTTCGTCGGGCAGCGGGTCGCGGCCGTCGTCGCCGACAGCGAGCAGGCGGCAGAGGAGGGCTGCCGGCGGATCGAGGTGGTGTACGAGCAACTCCCGTACGTCACCGACCCCGAGGCCGCGATGGCGCCCGGCGCGCCCGCGCTGCACGGCGACAAGGGGCCCGAGGCGCGGATCGCGCGGGCCGCCGAGAACGTGGCGGGCGAGGTGCACGGCGAGATCGGCGACGTCGGGGCGGGGTTCGCGGAGGCGGACGTCGTGTACGAGGAGACCTTCCGCACCCAGCGCGTCCAGCACGCCAGTCTGGAAACCCACGGCTGTGTCGCGTACTTCGAGCCGAAGGAGGACGGCACGGGTGAGCGGCTCACCGTCCGCTCCTCCACGCAGACCCCGTTCCTGACGCGCCGCGCCCTCTGCGCCCTGTACGGCCTGCCCGAGGACGAGGTCCGGGTCGTCGCGGGCCGGGTGGGCGGCGGCTTCGGCGGCAAGCAGGAGATGCTGACGGAGGACATCGTCGCGCTGGCCGCGCTGAAGCTGCGCCGGCCGGTGAAGCTGGAGTACACGCGGGCCGAGCAGTTCTACGGCGCGACCACGCGCCACCCCTTCACCATCCGTATCAAGGTCGGGGCGCGCGCCGACGGCACGCTGACCGCCGTACAGATGCGGGTCGTGTCCAACACGGGCGCGTACGGGAACCACGGCCCGGCCGTCATGTTCCACAGCGTGGGCGAGTCGTTCGCCGTCTACCGCGCCCCGCACAAGAAGGTCGACGCGTACTCCGTGTACACGAACGTCGTCCCGGCGGGCGCCTTCCGGGGGTACGGCCTCGGCCAGGTCACGTTCGCCGTGGAGTCGGTGATGGACGAGCTGGCCCGGCTGCTCGGCATGGACCCGCTGGCCTTCCGGGAGAAGAACATCATCGGCCCCGGCGAGGGCATGCACAGCCCGATCGGCGAGGAGGAGGACCTGCACATCGCCTCGTACGGGCTCGACCAGTGCCTGGCGGTCGTCCGCGCGGCCCTCGCCGAGGACACCAGCGACCGCGAGGCGCCCGAGGGGTGGCTCGTGGGGCAGGGGACGGGGATGGCGATGATCGCGACCGGGCCGCCGGGAGGGCACTACGCCGACGCCCGCGTCTCGCTGCTGCCGGACGGTGCGTACGACGTCGCCGTCGGCACGGCCGAGTTCGGCAACGGCACGACCACCGTCCACCAGCAGATCACCGCCGGAGCCCTGAACACCACCGAGGACCGCGTCACGATCCGGCAGTCCGACACCGACGTCGTACGGCACGACACGGGCGCCTTCGGCTCGGCCGGCACGGTCGTCGCCGGGAAGGCGGTCCTGCTGGCCGCGAACTCCCTGGCCGAGCGGCTGCGGACGTTCGCCGCCCGGCACACGGGCGTGGCCCGGCACCTGTGCGTGCTCGGGGCGGAGGCCTTCGACTGCGCGGGCCGGACGGTGACGCTCAAGGAGCTGTACGAGGCGGCGCACGCGAGCGGCGCCGTCGAGGAGATCCGGGCGGACGGCCACTGGGGCGGGTCCCCGCGGTCGGTCGCGTTCAACGCCCAGTGGTTCCGGATCGCCGTCGACCCGGGGACGGGCGAGATCCGCATCCTGCGCAGCGTCCACTCCGCCGACGCGGGCAAGGTGATGAACCCGATGCAGTGCCGGGGCCAGGTGGAGGGCGGTGTCGCCCAGGCGCTGGGCGCGACCCTCTTCGAGAACGTCCGGGTCGACGAGCGGGGCGAGGTGACCACGGCGGCGTTCCGCCGGTACCGGCTGCCGCAGTACGCCGACGTCCCGCGCACCGAGGTCCACTTCACCGAGACGACGGACGCGATCGGGCCCCTGGGCGCCAAGTCGATGAGCGAGAGCCCGTTCAACCCGGTCGCCCCGGCCCTCGCCAACGCGCTGCGCGACGCCACCGGCATCCGCTTCACCGAACTGCCGGTCACCCGGGACCGCGTGTGGCGGGCGATCCACCACCGGGGTCTTGGTGCATGAACCTGGAAGATGCGTGAGTCCGTCTCGTATCAACCTCACAATCGCACGAGAAAGGACCGTATTCGCATAGCAGACGCGGTTCACGGGCCGGAGGGCCGGGTACCAGTGGGCGCAGTCACCGCGGCCTCCGCACCGCCCGTCCCGACGTCCTGAAGGGGAAGCCGATGAGCAGTACCGGGTCCTTCGACCTCTACGGAGAGGTGGCCCGCCCGGTCACGCTGACCGTCGCGGACCTGCGCCGGGGCTGGGAGCAACACCGGGCCGAGGTCGTCTTCGACTGCGCGACCGACGGGGCACGGCACCACACCTTCGAGGGGCCCCTGCTGCGCGAGGTGGTGAGCGGCACCCGGCCCGGCTTCGACCCGGCGCGACGCAAGGACCGATCACGCTTCCTGCTCGCGGTGAGCGGGGGCGACGGCCATCACACGGTGCTGTCCTGGGCGGAGATCGACGCGGACTTCGGCGACGCGCCCATGCTCCTCGCGACGCGGATGGACGACGCCGATCTCGACGAGGCGGGCACCCAGCTCGTCGTCCCCTCCGACCGCTGCGGCGCGCGGTACGTGAGCGCCGTGAAGCGGATCTGGGTCGGCACGTGCCGGCCGCCGGCCGACGGGGCGGTGTAAAGCGCTCTACGGTGTCGCCCATGCAGTCCTACACGATCGGGCAGGCAGCCCGTCTTCTGGGCGTGAGCCCCGACACCGCGCGACGCTGGGCCGACGCCGGCCGCGTCCCGACCCTCCGCGACGACAGCGGCCGCCGGCTGATCGACGGCCGCGACCTGGCCGCCTTCTCCGTGGAGCTCGCCCAGGGCGGGGGCGAGGACGACGCGTCCTACACCTCGGCGCGGAACGCCTTCCCGGGCATCGTCACGGCGATCAAGCTCGGCGACATCGCGGCCCAGGTCACCATCCAGGCCGGCCCGCACCGCCTCGTCTCCCTCCTCACCCGCGAGGCCGTGGAGGAACTCGGACTGGAAGTCGGCATGCAGGCCACCGCCCGCGTGAAGTCGACCAGCGTGCACATCGACCGCACCTGAGGCCCGTCGCTCCCCTGGCCACTGGCGCCCATGGCACTGAGTGTGTTTTGCTGAGGGTACTCAGTGCCACAAGCCTTAGGGGAGCTCACCATCATGGGCAAGGACTTCGACCTGTATCGCCTGTCGGAGGAGCACGAGATGCTCCGGGAGACGGTCCGCGCGCTGGCGGAGGCGAAGATCACGCCGTTCGCCGCCGCGGTCGACGAGGAGGCCCGGTTCCCGCGCGAGGCGCTGGAGGCCCTCGTCGCTGCGGACCTGCACGCGGTGCACGTGCCGGAGACGTACGGGGGTGCGGGCGCGGACGCGCTGGCGACCGTGATCGTGATCGAGGAGGTCGCCCGCGCGTGCGGCTCGTCCTCGCTGATCCCCGCGGTCAACAAGCTGGGCTCCCTGCCGGTGATCCTGTCGGGTTCGGAGGAGCTGAAGAAGACCTACCTCGGCCCGCTGGCGCGCGGCGAGGGGATGTTCTCCTACTGCCTGTCGGAGCCGGACGCCGGTTCGGACGCGGCCGGGATGAAGACCCGCGCGGTCCGTGACGGCGACACCTGGGTCCTCAACGGCGTGAAGCGCTGGATCACCAACGCCGGCGAGTCGGAGTTCTACACGGTGATGGCCGTCACCGACCCCGAGAAGCGCTCCAAGGGCATCTCCGCGTTCGTGGTGGAGAAGGGCGACGAGGGCGTCTCCTTCGGCGCGCCGGAGAAGAAGCTCGGCATCAAGGGCTCCCCGACCCGCGAGGTCTACCTCGACAACGTCCGCATCCCCGCCTCGCGGATGATCGGCGCGGAGGGCACCGGGTTCGCCACCGCGATGAAGACCCTGGACCACACCCGTATCACCATCGCCGCGCAGGCCCTCGGCATCGCGCAGGGCGCGCTCGACTACGCCAAGGGCTACGTCAAGGAGCGCAAGCAGTTCGGCAAGCCGATCGCCGACTTCCAGGGCGTGCAGTTCATGCTCGCCGACATGGCGATGAAGCTCGAGGCCGCCCGCCAGCTCACCTACGCCGCCGCCGCGAAGAGCGAGCGCGTGGAGGGCGACCTGACGTTCTTCGGCGCGGCCGCGAAGTGCTTCGCCTCCGACGTCGCGATGGAGGTCACCACCGACGCCGTCCAGCTCCTCGGCGGCTACGGCTACACCCGTGACTACCCCGTCGAGCGCATGATGCGCGACGCCAAGATCACCCAGATCTACGAGGGCACCAACCAGGTCCAGCGCATCGTCATGGCCCGCAACCTCCCGTAAGCACCTGCCACTTGAAAGGAGCCAGGCCGTGACCCTGAGGATCGCTGTCTGTGTGAAGTACGTTCCCGACGCGACCGGTGACCGCGGTTTCGCCGACGACCTGACCGTCGACCGCGACGAGGTCGACGGGCTGCTCTCGGAGCTGGACGAGTACGCCGTCGAGCAGGCGCTGCGCATCTCCGAGGAGTCCGACGACGCCGAGGTCACCGTCGTCACCGTCGGCCCGGACGACGCCAAGGACGCGCTGCGCAAGGCGCTGTCGATGGGCGCCGACAAGGCCGTCCACGTCAACGACGACGACATCCACGGCACCGACGTCATCGGCACCTCCGCCATCCTCGCCAAGGCCCTGGAGAAGACCGGTTTCGACCTGGTCATCTGCGGCATGGCGTCGACGGACGGCACGATGGGCGTGCTGCCTGCGCTGCTCGCCGAGCGGCTGAGCCTGCCCCAGGTCACCCTGCTCTCCGAGGTCTCGGTAGAGGGCACACTTGTCAAGGGCCGCCGGGACGGCGACGCCGCCACCGAGCTCATCGAGGCCCCGCTGCCCGCCGTCGTCTCGGTCACCGACCAGTCCGGCGAGGCCCGTTACCCCTCCTTCAAGGGGATCATGGCCGCCAAGAAGAAGCCGGTCGAGGAACTGGACCTGGACGACCTCGGCATCGACGCCGACGAGGTCGGCCTCGCCGGGTCCTGGACCCTGGTCGAGTCGGCCGCCGCGCGCCCGGCGCGTACCGCGGGCACGATCGTCACCGACGAGGGCGACGGCGGCAAGCAGCTCGCCGCGTTCCTGTCCACCCAGAAGTTCATCTGATCCACCGTCACTATCGTTCAGGAGCAAGGAATCATGGCTGAGATCCTGGTTCTCGTGGACCACGCCGACGGTGCGGTCCGCAAGCCGGCGCTCGAACTGCTCACGCTGGCCCGCCGGATCGGCGAGCCGACGGCCGTCGTGCTCGGCGCCGGCGAGGCCGCCGCGTCGATCGCCGCCACCGCCGGCGAGTACGGCGCCGCGACCGTGTACGTCGCGGACGGCGCCGAGTTCACCGAGCAGCTCGTCGTGCCGAAGGTCGACGCGCTCACCCAGCTCGCGAAGGACAAGGGCGTCGCCGCCGTCCTCGTGACCTCCTCGGGCGAGGGCAAGGAGATCGCCGCGCGCGTCGCCCTGCGCCTCGGCTCGGGTCTGATCACCGACGCCGTGGAGCTGGAGGCCGGTGACGAGGGCCCGGTCGCGACCCAGTCCGTCTTCGCCGCCTCGTACTCGGTGAAGTCGCGGGTCTCGCACGGCGTGCCGGTCATCACCGTCAAGCCCAACTCCGCCGCCCCGGAGGCCGCTCCGGCCGCCGGTACGGTCGAGAACGTCACCGTCGCCTTCACCGGCAACGCCGCCACTGTCGTCTCGCGCACTCCGCGCGTCTCCACCGGCCGCCCCGAGCTGACCGAGTCCGCGATCGTGGTCTCCGGCGGTCGCGGTGTCGGCGCGGCCGAGGGCTTCGCGGTCGTCGAGAAGCTCGCGGACTCCCTGGGCGCGGCGGTCGGCGCCTCGCGCGCCGCGGTCGACGCCGGCTGGTACCCGCACTCCAACCAGGTGGGCCAGACCGGCAAGCAGGTCTCGCCGCAGCTGTACATCGCGGCGGGCATCTCCGGCGCGATCCAGCACCGGGCGGGCATGCAGACGTCGAAGACGATCGTGGCCGTCAACAAGGACGCGGAGGCCCCGATCTTCGATCTGGTGGACTACGGCGTGGTCGGCGACCTCTTCGAGGTCCTGCCGCAGCTGACCGACGAGATCGGCGCCCGCTAGGGCACCAGGGGCACTCCCCCGCCGAAAGGAAGCGGCCCGGTGGCACTCTGTGCC
>NZ_JBHXPI010000049.1:0-47415 GCF_042718575.1 Streptomyces sp. NPDC058579 | reverse complement strand
TCGGCCCCGGCACTCAGGAGTGTGCCTTCCTATCCTGGGGGGACTTGACGGACGGAGGCGAAACCACCACCCGCGGACGGGACCTCGCGGTCGGCCCCGGGGGGCTGACCTGACCCGTCGCCCCGCCGCTGCGTGCGGCGGGGCGACGGGTGTTCATGGAAGCCGACGCCGCGAGGCGTCGGCGTCTCAGCTCGCGTGCTGCGCCGCCGAGTGCCGGCAGCTGCTTCTCCTACAGACCCTACCGTTGCCGTCGAACTCCGAACAGCGGCACTGCCTGCACCGGCTTCCGAAGAAGTCGTCGTCGTCATCCCACTCCAGCCCTGCTCGCCTCAGCAGGGCCGCGGCATCCTGCCGCGCGCTGATGACCAGAAGCGACGCATCGTCCAGAGCCCCCCTCTGGTCATCGGTAAGCTTGTCAAGAGTTGGTGAGATGGCCATTCATTCGCTCCTTCTGTCGTTCACGGCGGCTCTGCTTGTCGTACCAGAGGCGCCCCGCTGGCTCGCGCGGGGCACGTGCAGGATCCGCCGCATGGCCACCGAGGTTCCTCCTTCAGTGGCGGGCTCATGGTCGTGGTCGTGTGTCCCGGGAAGCAGCATCCGTCGACGACCGCAGCCGTCCTTCCGGCCGTCGCCCTCTCGCATCTGTTCTGCGGTACGGCGGCCATGCCAGGAGTCCGAGCCGACTGCGGCACAACGCTGGGCGAGGACGAGATAGTGATTTCGTGGGCGTCGGAGCGGGACGGCGTTCTCCCCACATCGACCGGTGGACCGATCCCGCAGCCCGGCTGATCACGCTCATCCTGATCCGTTGCGGCCTGCGGGTCTCCGACGCCTGCACCATCCGGTTCGACTGCCTGCTCCACGACGGTCAGGGGGCCCCTACCTGCGCTACTTCAACAACAAGATGAGCGGGGAGGCGTCCGTCCCCATCGACGGGGAGGTCGAGGCAGAGATCCGGGCCCAGCAGCAGCGCGTCCTTCAGCGCTGGCCGGACGGCAACCCGCACCTCTTCCCCCGGCTGAAGGGCAACGCCGACGGCACCCGGCACTTCTCCCCGGACACCTACCGACAGATGCTCAAGCGCTGGCTCGCCCAGTGCGACGTCCGCGAGGAGAACCGGCCGGACGCGGGCCAGGGCGCGGGAGCGGCGGCGCTGCCAGGCACCCGCCGTGGCCCCGGCGCGGGCGGCGGCATCGGCGTCGGGGATGGCGCCGCTGATGTGGTGCCAGGCCAGCACCCGCGCCTCGACGGTGGACAACGCGCCGTCACGGACCGCGTCCAGGAGAAGCTCCAGCAGCTCCACCCGGGCCGGGAGGCTTTCGGTGTCGCCGGCTGGGCCGACATGGAGACCGGCCGCCAAAGCGGCCGCAAGCACGGTGCGGGCGCGAGCGATCTCGAACGGGCCCGGCGCCGGGTCCGCGACGCACTCCGCGGCCGAGAGGTCCACCCCCGCCGAGCCGTGCTCAGCGGCCAGCTCGGCCAGGAGCCGGCGCAAAGTGTCCAGCGCCAGATTCGCGGCCGGCCGGCCCGGGCGAAGATGGACACGGCCGCAACGCGCCACCTCGTAAAGGGCAGCCACCGCCACATAGCCCACCGCGTCCCGCGTCCGGCCACCGGCCGCCCGCACCTGACCACGGACCATACGGACGACGGCAGGAAGCATCACCTGAACAACGATGCGACCGGCAAGAGCAGCCGACCAGTCACGACCGGCAGCACACTGAAGCAACACCCGCAGCACAGCATCGGCCAATCCACCGGACACACCATCGGCCCCCGGCCCGAACACGGCCAGGAACTGGGCAGGCGACGGGGAGCCGGCCCAGACATCGGCCGCGACCGTGTCGGTCAGGCAGGCATCGGCAACCCAGCCGGCCACCGCTCGCAGGACCGCGGGATCCGCGCACAGCACGGCCCAATCAGCATCCAGCCGATCGAACAACCCACCACCAGCGGGATGCAAAACGTCGTCCACGGCACGTCCCCTTTCGGATCTCGTGCCGCACACACTCCACACACCGGCATGCCCAAAAGCTTGCCCAACACCCTAAAACCGCAGATAGAAGGCTTGCCCCCTACCAGGGCAAGCCTTCCCTGACCGAACGGGCAAGCCTGGCAACGGGATAGGCAAGCCCCCTCACCACGAGCCCGCACAACCCCGGGCAAGCCTCCCCCAAGACCCGCCCCCCGGGATCCGGCCACACAAGCCCGCCCACACAACAGACACCGAAGAACCCAACAGACCCACGACCGACAACCACACGCCGACCGCCACGATCAACCGGATACCGTCCCGGTCAGCCATCCCCCTCCTGGCGCGAACAGAGGCGGCAGCGACGATCAGGTTGCGGTGCTTGAGCGGCGACAGGCGGGCGATGTCCTCGTCTCGGATCTCGTGGCCCTCGGCGTGAAGTTGGGCGACGGCGGCGTCGATGTACTTCGTGGTCCACAGCACGATGGCGTTGCGGACCAGGCCGAGCGGCCGAGCTGGGGCTGAAGATGCTGGGAGGCGCGGCGACGCCACCCGTCGAAGCGCACGGGATGTGAACGCTCCTGCAGCAGCCTCGCTGCAATGACCTTACAGATCCCTTTCACGGCCGAGGACTTGGCCCGCACCCGGCTGGCACCACGGCCGCGCCCCATGCTCGAACTGGAGATTGGGGTACTGCCCGCTGGAACGGAACGGCTGAAGGTGCACCAGCACCGGCGCTGTCGAGCACCTGGGGGGACAGGCGTACAGCGCGTGGGGGAAGGTCCCCCGATCAGTGAGCATCCAGACGCGCGGCTTCCCGGACTCCACGGACGCCGCCGACGAGCCCGGCCAGCGCGTCGGCGGACTCGGAGGTGAGCCGGTAGAAGCCCTGGAGGCTGACGGAGCGCTCCAGGCGGCCGTCCACGACGTACTTCAGGTTGCGGGTCTTGCCTCGGGCATTGCGCCAGGTGAGGGCCGGCAACAGGTCGCCGGGTATCGGGGTGTCGAAGCGTACGGGTGTCGCGTCCACGTGGACCGTACTGGCTCCGCAGCCGCCGGCTCCGAGCATCCGCCAATCGTCGTACCCAGGAAACGGCGGATCCCGCCACGTCGCCTGAACGACGCCGCAGCAGTCGCCGCGTTCCATGCCGATCACCCGCATACGGGACACCACGAACACCTCGCACCGGTGACGTGCAGCGCGTACACCTCATCACCGGCAACGGCACCCGACCACGTGGGCAAGGACCGGTGGACACCGGAGCAGACGACCGCCGGCCGCCCACCCACACGGCCCTCCTTACACAGCGCACGGCATCCGTCATAGGTCCACAGAACAGTGAACGCATCAAACATGCGGTGATCGTAAAAACAAGAACTGACAATGCATGCCCGTGGCGCGGAACGGGTCTGGAAGCGAGAGGTTCCGGTCGTGTGAGGAGGTGCGAATACCTCTGCCACAGGAGGTCACGGTCCTCGTGGGCGAGAACAATGCGGGCATGACCACAGTGGTCGATGCGGTGCGCCTGCCGACCGATCCACCGGGCGGGCGCCGGTCACGGTATGTCGAGGAGTCGGACGTCTTGAAGGCTGCTACCCACCCGATGCCGCCTCCACCAGGGCGCTGCCGGTGCGGGTCGCAGCCGAGAGGCTGTCGGGCTTGCCGCGCGTCATCGCCAGGTGAGGAGCGGGGTCCGCTCCCGGCGGTCTCGGTGGTCCCGGCGGTCTCGGTGGTTGGAGCGTGGCCCAAGTGGGACGCTAAGAGTGAGGGGCCGTGCCGAGGAGATCGGGAGGGCCGGATGGGACGCGACGTCCCGGAGCTGATGTTCACGCGTGAGGACCGTCGTCGGTTCCGGAGCAAGATGCACACCTGCCTCGACGTGTTCGCGCGGATGCTGCGCGAGTCGCGGTTCGACTTCGAGCGGCCGCAGGTCGGGCTGGAGATCGAACTGAACCTCGTGGACGCCTCCGCCGAACCCGCCATGCGCAGCACCGAAGTCCTGGAGACGATCGCCGATCCCACCTGGTCGACCGAGCTGGGACAGTTCAACCTGGAGATCAACATCGACCCCCGGCGGCTGACCGAAGGCGGTCCCGACTCCTGGGAACAGGAGATCCGCGACGCGCTCAACCACGCCGAGGAGAAGGCTGCGGCGATCGGCGCGCATCTGGTCATGATCGGGATCCTGCCGACGCTTCAGCTCAAGGACACCGGTCTCACGTCGCTGTCCGAGAATCCGCGGTACCGCCTGCTGAACGAGCAGATCTTCTCCGCGCGAGGAGAGGACCTGCTGATCTCTGTCGACGGCGTGGAACACCTCCGGACCTACGCCGACACCATCGCGCCGGAGGCGGCGTGCACCAGTACCCAGTTCCATCTGCAGGTCTCACCGGACGAATTCGCCGACTACTGGAACGCCTCGCAGGCCATCGCGGGGGTGCAGGTGGCCCTGGCGGCGAACTCGCCGTTCCTGTTCGCCAAGGAGCTGTGGCGCGAGACGCGTATCCCCCTGTTCGAGCAGGCCACCGACACCCGGCCGGACGAGATCAAGGTGCAGGGAGTACGGCCCCGGGTGTGGTTCGGCGAGCGGTGGATCACCTCCGTCTTCGACCTCTTCGAGGAGAACACACGGTACTTCCCCGCCCTCCTGCCGCTCTGCGACGACGAGGACCCGCAGGAGACACTCGACCACGGCGAGATCCCCCAACTGGCCGAGCTCACACTGCACAACGGGACGGTCTACCGCTGGAACCGCCCCGTCTACGCCGTCGTCGACGGTGTACCGCACCTGCGCGTGGAGAACCGGGTCCTGCCGGCGGGTCCCACGGTGACCGACGTACTGTCCAACGGCGCCTTCTACTACGGACTCGTCCGCGCCCTCGTCGACGAGGACCGGCCCGTCTGGACACGGATGTCGTTCGCAGCAGCAGAGGACAACCTGCACGCTGCCGCTCGGCACGGCATCGACGCACCCCAGTACTGGCCCGGGATGGGCGAGGTCCCCGCGACCGAGCTCGTGCTGCGACGACTGCTACCGCTGGCCGACCGCGGACTGGAGCGGCTGGGCCTGGACGCGGCCTGGCGGGAGCCACTGCTCGGAATCATCGAACAACGGTGCGTCACCGGCCGCAACGGCGCGGTATGGCAGTCCGAGATGTTCCACCGCATCCAGGACATCGGCCATACCGACCGGCACGAGGCCCTCCGTCGGATGACACAGCAATACATCGCCTACATGCACCTCAACGCCCCCGCACACACCTGGCCCGTCGAATGACACACGGCCCCCTCATTACCACGCCGGCCGACGACTGACAGACCACCCCACGACCGGACGACAAAAGAGCGGTGCGGCAGCCGCACGGCGGACGAGGAACACGGCGCGGAATCTCAACCCCGCGGCGGCCACAGGCTTCCCCCGCGCGACACATCGACCGCTCGCCCACACGCGCGACGAAGCGGACTACGACGTCCACGGCTTGCTTCCCGCAGCACTCGACGAACTCGGCCTCATCTTCTGCCGGTCGCCGGCGAGGCCGGCCAGGAAGCCGCCGCCCGAGCAACTCGCACGCCACACGCTCGCAGGCGAGCTCACGCCTCGGGAGTCCACGTCCCGGACACATCAGCACCGCGGCCATGAGCTGCCCCTGACCGAGCGGCTCGCCGAACTCCACGACGAGTACGACACGCCCGCTGCGGACAGGTTGACGCCCGGTCGGGTGGCAAGCGCCAAATCCACCATGGCAGTTCAGGGGCGGTTCCAAGAACCAGCGTCTGCCGCGGGTGAGCCTCCGCCTCCGGTTCGGTCCACACGTACCACCCTCCAGAACGAGCCCGTCCAGCGGATCCTGCCTCTCCACCGCGCTCTGTCCGGCACCTTCAGCACTGCGAGCACGATTCCACCAGCACATGAGAAACGCGCGGAACCGGCACATATCCAGGGCCAGGGCGCGTCCCCGCCCCGCCCATTGGCTCACCAGCGTTCCAGTCGAATTGCGACCGGCGCGACGCCCACACGCAAGATCATCGCGCATCCGAGATCTACTTCCGATGCGCGCTTCGACCGTGTCGTCCGACCCGTGGCGTTGTCACCTACACGGGTAAGCGTCCCCGGCCTCGACACATCCCAGTGAACTCACTCAGTACACCTGAGTCCTTCGTCGATGCGGGTGCGCAGGGAGCGCAGCGCCTGCCTGAGCTCTGCCGGTTCGATGTCTGTGACGGCAGCGTCGAAGGTCAGGAGCAGTCCTGCCAGCCCTGCCCATGACCACGCACCGAGCGTGAGTCGGCAGCTGGAGTCGGTGTCGTGTTCGACCGTCGACCCGCCGGGGGCGAACCGGGCGACAATGGGCGCGGGTAGTGCGACGAGTGCCGACCCGCAACATGGCCATTCCGCCAGGGTGTCGCCGCGGTCGGGCGTGCTCATGACGAATGCGACCGGATCGCCGTGTGGGACGTCGCGGCGGTCGAAGGTTCTCCCCGTGGGCATGCGTGGTCGGAGGCGGTCGACGCGCATCGCGCGCCATCGGTCCGCGTCCGGTTCGAACGCGACGAGGTACCACCGTGCCGCCCACACGACGAGGTCGTGCGGTTCCAGCGTGAGCGTCGCCGGTTCGTCCTCGCCGGTGTAGTCCACGCGAACGATGTGCTGTCGGTTGATCGCGCCGCCGATGACGCGGGTGATCTCGGCATCGATGGGTGCTGCGGGGAATTCCCAGTAGTTGCGCGCTGCGGAGACGCTGAACGACTCGGTGCGGATGCGGCTGCGGGCGGGCATCGCCTGCTGCAGAGTGGCGAGGGCGCGTGCCGAGTTCTCGCGGATGCCGGAGAGGACGGTGGGGACGGTCTGGAGCGCGACGGCCGCGGCGACTGCTTGGTCCTCGTCGAAGACGACCGGCGGCAAGCGAGTGGCGCGGCCGAGCCGGTAGCCTCCGCCCACCCCGCGCACGGCCTCGATCTCGTACCCGAGATATCTGAGCGTGTCGATGTCGCGTCGCACGGTCCGAAGGGAGACTCCGAGCCTTTCGGCGAGCTCCTCGGCGGTCAGGGAGGCGCCGATACCGAGGATCGACAGCAGCCTGAGCGTCCGCGCGGAGGTCACAGCCATGATCCCGCCCCCCGGGAAAGCGGTCATTCGATGGCAACTATAGCTGTGAACCTGGCCGGCATGACCGCTCCACAGACATCGCGAGAGGGCACACACGCCCCCGACGCTCCCCCGGCATCCATCTCCGGCGCAGGCGCGAACATGGCGCTCCTGGTCGTGCTGTTCAGCTCCTTCATGGACCTCGTCGACGCGACGATCGTCACCGTCGCGGCCCCTGCGATCGCCCGTGACCTGGGAGCCGGGGACGCCCTGATCCAATGGACGATCGCCTCCTACACCCTCGCCCTGGGCGCGGGACTGATCACTGGCGGACGGCTCGGTGACCAGTTCGGCCGCAAACGCCTGTTCATGATCGGGCTGGTCGGGTTCATGGTCACCTCCGCGCTCTGCGCGCTCGCCGTCACTCCGGGAATGCTCATCGGCATGCGCGCCGCCCAAGGACTGACCGCGGGGATCATGGTCCCGCAGGTGTTCGGCGTCATCCGAGCATCGTTCGCCCCGGCAGAGCGCGCCAAGGCATTCGGCGCCTACGGGGCCGTCCAGGGGCTCGCCTCGGTCGCAGGCCCACTGCTGGGCGGACTCCTCGTCGAGGCCGACCTGTTCGGTCTGGGGTGGCGCACCATCTTCTGGATCAACGTCCCCATCTCGATCCTCGCCCTCGTCGTCGGGGCGAGGGTCCTGCCGGAGTCCCGTTCCGCCTCCACCGCGCGACTGGACCTCGTGGGTGCCCTACTGGCGGCCTCGGGCATCCTGCTCCTCCTGCTGCCGATCATCCAGACCGAGACATGGGGATGGACCGCGGCCAGCTACGCCCTCCTGGCGGCCGGAATCATCCTGCTCACGATCTTCCTCGCATACGAGCGCAGCCTCGCCGGCCGTGGGGGCGAACCCGTCTTCGACCCGGCCCTGCTCAGAATCCGCGCCTTCGCCATCGGCCTGAGCGCATCCGTGCTCTTCTTCGGCGGTATCGGCTCGTTCTTCCTCACCCTGTCGGTCTACCTTCAGCTCGGTACCGGCCGGACCGCGTGGGAGACCGGCTTGGTGATCCTGCCCTATGCCCTCGGCTCGATCCTCACCTCAGGACTCGGCGTCGCTCTCGCCGCCAAGGCGGGCAGAGCCCTGCTGATCACCGGCTCGCTCACCATCGCGGCATCTCAGCTCGTACTCCTGGCCGTCATCAGGGACGGCAGCGACCCCGGATTCTGGCTCCTCGCGCTCAGCCTGTTCATCGGCGGCCTCGGACTCGGCCTCGCCGCACCCATTCTCGTCAACGTCGTGCTCGCCGGTATCCCCGGACGCAATGCGGGCGCGGCGGGCGGCGTCCTTTCCACCGTCAACCAGATCGGCGGATCCATCGGCATCGCCGTTCTCGGAACGACCTTCTTCGCCGCCGTCACCGGATCGACGACTGATGCGCCACGACCGGCCGACTACGGTCACGCGCTCAGCATCGTCCTCGTCGTCACCGCGGTGCTCTACCTCGTGGCGGGACTCGTGATGCTCGCGCTCCCGAAGGCCGCGGCCGAGCACGCCGACCAGTGAACCCATGCGGGAGGAAGGCACACCGCCTGTCCGGTGAACTCGGCCTGGAAACCGCTCAACTCCCGCTCGCGGGCCCCGCGTCGTCCCACTCCCTCGAACCTCAGGCATTCGACCACCTACACCGGCGGCTCGGTGAGGCTGCGCAGCATCCGCTCCATGTGAGCAACAAAACCCTCGCCAACGAACAGGGTGAGCAACGCGGGCCGGCGACGCCATCACCGATCCGATCTACGGCCGGCTGAAGCCATCCACAACAAACCCCACAAGACGATGCGCTCACCGAAGTGAGCCATGCCCTGCTCAGAGAACCCTGCCCTGCTCACCTTCAACCGAGCCGCAACAGCTCGACGAAGGAGAGGCGACACCGGGCTGTGGTTGTCCGCGGGCACGGGTAAGGCCCCGCCGGCGGCGGGGCCTTACCCGTGCGTGGTTGCTGCGCGGTGAGTCTCAGTACCAGTGGTGGGTCTGCCAGAAGGCCCAGGCGGCGTTCGGGGAGCCGTAGCGGGCGTCCATGTAGTTGAGGCCCCACTTGATCTGCGTGGCCGGGTTGGTCTTCCAGTCCGGGCCGGCCGAGGCCATCTTCGAGCCGGGCAGGGCCTGGAGCAGGCCGTAGGCGCCGCTGGCGGTGTTGGTGGCGTGGGAGTTCCAGCCGGACTCGTGGGAGACGATCTGGCTGAAGGAGGCGTACTGGCCGGCGGGGACGATCTGGCGGGCGATCTCCTGCGGGCCGGCGCTGTCCGCCGACGCCGCGCCCGTCGTACCGAGGACCGCTGCCGAGGCGCCGAGCAGGACGGCCGCGGCGGTGGCGAGGGTCTTCTTGCGGGTGGTGATCCGGGTGGAGAGCGAGCGGAACACGAGATGTCCTCAAGTCTGGGGGCAGGGGATGCGCCGGGCGATTTCGGCAAGCCGGAACCACAGCCCCGGGTGAGACCGGGAAACCTGCGAGGGATTCGGCTTGGCCGGCGAGCTGTGGTGGGGTGCTGCTGCCTGGCGACATCACCCACACAACCAGGCCCGTCGAGGGGTTGCAACAGCCTGTTGAACTAGTGGCAGTCGCACCTCCGGAACAACGTCCCGAAACCCGGAGCCTGGGCGTTTACACAGGTCACGGCAGACAGAATGGCGACCAACGCCTCACCCCGCCGTCTACTATCGGGGATCGCAGAGGACCTTCGCACTTGTGATGCAGGTCATACTGAGGGCCCTTGGGAGGGCCGAAATGAGGCTGCCCCTGTGTGGGGCCCGGCCCTGGCGGACGGAGGTGCCGGCGCCAGGAGCTGGGGGCGTGTGCCGGCGCCATGCCCGGCCGACGGCGTCAGCGACCTCGTCGCCCAGACGGAGAGACGCGTAGGGACGCATCAGCGGTTCGAAGAAGTAAGGGATCCCGTCACCAGGGTGGACGGTGTACCCCCCAGCCATCGAGGTGGCTCCCGTCCGGGAACTCCCGCACCACCGCCGCTTCCGCTTCACCCCTCCCGGCGCGCCAAGAAGCTGACAGCGCAAGGGAGTTGCTGGCATCGTCAAGTCATGGCGGTGATGGACCGCGATCACATGGCTCCCGTTGGCAGAGAACTCCTCCGGGCGGCCATCACATGGCACCGCGAACAACCCGTGCGGCCCGTCGAGGAAGACACGGTGTTCCAGGAACCCAGTCCCCCGGAGTACTGCCCGCCGGACGCCGGATCGCCCTGACCGAATACGGAATGCCCTGCTACGACGACGACGTCGAGGTGTTCCTCCTCGTCGACCTCAAGACGGGCGCAGCGGTACGGGCGACGAACCACAGAGTCAGCGCGCACTGGCCGTAGAGCCTGCGCGCCTTCTCCCGCCCCGATACCGTCCCGGCCCACGCCCCCGTCCGGGTACGGTTCGCCCGACCGCCCGACACAGCCGACGACACAGAGCACAGCGGTATGTGCGGCCTCTCCCACAGACTCGTCGGCCAGCTCCGGAGAACGCCCGAGATCGTCACATACTGGCCCGACCAGACCGAACGCGCCGCCGCCGTGGCCCTCGTCGGCCGGCACCGTCCCGACCTCGTCGCGCCCGCGACCCTCCGCATCGGCATCACTTCGCCGCACAGCTTCCAGTACCCCTACGCGGACCAGGCGGCGAGAGCGAACGACCCGGGCCACATGCCCGGGGCCATACGGTTCCACGACGGAGTCTCCGGGATCCCGACCGCGTTCCGCTGAGCAACCATGCCTGCCGGGGCCTGATCTTGACGACATCAGACGCCACACGCCCTCCGGCGCTCCCCCGCTCGCTGCCAGGTGACCTTCGTGGTGAGTTGTGTTCCGTCACAGGCTCGTGGCCAGCCAGATGGTCACGGCCGCAGTGGCGGTAAGCCCTGCGTTGAGTGCGATCCGGCGGTCTTCGCCGGTCAGGTGGACGGCGATCGCACCTGCCTGCAGGAGTACGAAGCCGCCGGCCGCGGCCATTGCCAGCGGAAGCGCGATGCCTGTCAGCGGCGGCAGGATCAGGCCGGCCGCGCCGAGTATCTCGACCGCCCCCAGCGCCCTGACGGCGGGCAAGGGCATGCGGTCGACCCAGGCCATCATCGGCCGGAGCTGATCACGACTGCGGATCATTTTCAACGTGCCCGCGTAGAGATAGAAGAGCGCGAGCAGGCCCGCGACGATCCAGTAGGCGATGTTCATCGTTCCCCTTCAGGGGCGTAGGTCATAGGTCACAGGTCGTACGTCGTGGGTGAGGGGGCGTGGGTCGTCGGGGTCACGCAGACCCGTCGGCCGTTTCAGTCGAAGTCGGTGGCGGGCTCGGTCGCGTAGTGGCTCATCGCGTCGACATGGGCCTGCGGCGTGGGCGGCCGGCCGTCGGCGAGTGCCTCCTGGAGGTCCCGGAAGTACTGCACGTAACTGTCGGGGGTGAACGTGCTGAGCATGACGGCGGGCTGGTCGGTCCTGTTGGCGAAGGTGTGCGGGGTACCGGGCGGAACGATCACGAGCGTGCCCGTGGTGGCGTCGTGGTCCTCCTCTCCGACGGTGAACCGCACGGTCCCGGAGAGGATGTAGAAGCCCTCGTCGTGCCGGGCGTGGCGATGCTGCGGCGGGCCCTGGGTGTGCGGGGCGAGGACCGACTCGGCGATCGCGAGGCGGTGACCGGTGTGGCTACCGTCCTCGAGGACGCGCATGCGCGTGGTGCCAAGAACGATCATCTCGCCGTCGCCGGGACCCACCACCGATACGGCCGGGTCTGCCTGCGGCGCGTCGGAGCATTCTGATTCGGTCATGCTCACCAGTGCACCGCCGGGGCCCTGCCAGTGTCCAAGACCCATCCCGCGGTGCCGATACCCCGTGGGTATCGTTGCAGCGTGGAGCTACGGACCTTGCGCTACTTCGTGGCCGTCGCCGAGGAACTCCACTTCGGCCGGGCAGCCACCCGACTGCACATGAGCCAGCCGCCGCTGAGCCGGGCGATCAAGCAACTGGAGGCCGATGTCGGGGCCCTGCTGTTCGCCCGCTCACCCACCGGCATCACGCTCACTCCGGCAGGCGCAGTGCTGCTCGACGAGGCGCGGGCCCTGCTCGACCATGCCGACCGCGTCCGCATACGCGTGAGTGCAGCAGCCGGCGCCGCGACCATCACCGTCGGCATCCTGGGCGACGGTACCGACCCGGGAGTGTCCAGACTGGCCGCCGCCTACCGCCGAACCCACCCCGGCATCGACATCCGCATCCGCGACACCGATCTGACCGACCCGACCTGCGGGCTGCGCACCGGACTGGTCGACGTCGCCCTGACCCGGGCGCCGTTCGACGAGACCGCCCTGACGGTGCGTACGCTGCGAACCGATCCCGTCGGCGTGGTCCTGCGCGCCGACGACCCCCTCGCCCGCCGCGACCGGCTACGACTGGCCGAGCTGAGCGACCGCCGCTGGTTCCAGTTCCCGCAGGACACCGACCCCGTCTGGCAGTCGTACTGGAACGGCGGCACGCCGCGCGAGGGCCCCGTGGTCCGCGCCGTCCAGGAATGCCTGCAGGCCGTGCTCTGGAACGGCACAGTCGGTCTGGCTCCCCTCGGACATGACCTGCCCGCAGAGCTGGCCCTGGTGCCGCTGATCGACATGGCGCCAAGCCGAGTGGTGGCGGCGTGCAACGAAGGCGACACCAACCCGCTGATCCGATCCTTCATCGACATCGCGACAGCCGCCTACCATCACTGAACACCCGCAAACGGTGCCGCCACTGCTCGTCAACTTTCGAACAGAGCGGCCCCCGGAGCCCCCCGGGCAAGTGGACAACAGGCGATGTCCCCTCCAGGGTTCTGGCACAACTCCCGTGAGGCCCCAGTGCGGTTGCACCACGCGACTGCTCGATTCAGCTGGTTTGTACGGGCGTTCCCGTCGCCCGTACCTGAGTAGAGGTACGTCGGTACGTCCACCTCGTCGTGCTCGGCCTTCGGCCGATGCGCGCCCGGTCGCGCATCCACCGGCCCCTTGCAACCGTGCCTGCGCTTGGTCTGTCCTGTCGGGGTGAGCAGGCGCGTCTGGTAGCGGGCTTGGTGTTTACACCGGGTGGGACCTGCTCGGTGCCCGGGAGCTGGCGAAGAAGCCGGAGATCGGCTCCAAGACGCTGTTCGAGCTGGTGAAGGTGTCCTTCGGCGTCGTCGCCGGCGCAGGCGCCCTCGTTGCTCTGGTCGTGGCCTGCAGGCGTCAGCGCGTCGATGAGGACGGAGCCTTGCGTGACGCCACCCGCCTGCACACTGAACGCTTCACCACCGCCGTCTCCCAACTCGGCGACGACTCCGCCGCCGTCCGCCTCGGCGGCGTCCACGCCCTCGCCGGCCTGGCCGACGACGCCCCCACACTCGAATTGCGCCAGACCTGCGTCGACGTCCTGTGCGCCTACCTTCGCCTGCCCTACACAGCCGAAGCCGACCTTCCGGTCGGCGAGGCCGAGGCACGGCACGGCTATCTGTCCCTCCGACAGGTCCGGCACACCGTGATCCGGCTCATCCGCGACCACCTGCGACATCTCCCGTAGATCCCGGCCGATCGACTCGCTCGCGGAGCAGCCCCGGGCCGTCGGCGCCTTCACCGTCCTGCTCGCCGTCCTCCTGCCCAGCGCCGCGGCCACCCCGGGCATCCGCCACCTCGACCCGCCTGCTCCGACGCGCCGCCACCCCGAGCCCGGCCGGGGGTGAAGGGGTGACCGGGGCGATCAGAGGATGGTGAAGGCATCCCCGGGTGCCTCGTCCAGGACGAAGCCGTTGTCGAGACGGACCCGGACCGTCACCCGATGCGACGCTTCCCGGTAGGCGTTCCACGCGGGTTCTAGGGAGGCGATCTGCTCCTCCAGCTGTTTCCTGCTGCCCGGGGGCATCTGGTGGCCGAAGTCGTCGAAGAGCGACGTGAGCCGTTCGTACTCGCGGACCTCATGGCTCTTCACTCGCCGGTGCTCGCTCACCTGCTCGACGGTGCCCGTCATGCCCGCGCCCAGTGCGAGGAACCCTGCCGCCGAGTCCGCGTCCTGCTGGGCTCCGTCGGCTCGGGTGACGTGTCCGGTCAGTCGCAGGTCCTTCGCCAGCGTTACACGCCGGCCTTCTGTGAGCGTCATGGATTCTTCGTCTCCGGTCGTTCGGGGGGGGGAGAGCCCATTATCCGCCCCGCTCCCCCGCACGTTTCGAGCGCGCGTTCACGGACATGTGGCGTTCTGTCAGGAAGATCAACTTCAGCGAGGGGCCCGGATGAAGACGAACGGGGAGGGTGGGAGGACCGGGGTGGGCAGGGTCAGGCTCGGGCGTGGGTCGACGAGGATCGGGCGCGACCTGGTGCTGGCGATCGGGCTGGCGGGGATACTCGGGTGCGGTCTGGCTCTCTTCGTCAAGACGGCCCAGGTGGCGGGGAATCGCGGATCAGGGGTGCCGGTCGCCGTCCTCGTCGGGCTGGCCCTCCTCGGGGTGCTCGCCGTCGGGCCGGCGATGGTCAGGAGGCGAAGGACACCCGCTCAGGACCATGACACCTTCCAACCGCTCGACGTGCCGGACGACGTGGCCCCCACGCTGGAGCTGCCCGATGTCGGGACCGAGGCCCTGGATCACGCCGCGGTCGACGCAGACAGCTTCGAGCACACCGTCGCCGCACTCTGCGCGCGGGACGGCTGCACCCCGGTCGAAGTGGTCGGCGGGGCGGGCGACCTGGGCGCCTATGTGATCGCCGTGACCGTGGACGGTCGGCGTGTCGTCCTCCGGTGCAAGCACTACGCGGAGGACAACCGCGTCGGGTCACAGGACCTGCAGCGGATCGGAGGCACGTGCTTCACCATCCACGAAGCGGACGTGGCCGTCCTCGTGACCAACAGCTCCTTCACCGAGGCCGCTGTCGAGTACGCCGCCGCCTGCGGGCTCGTCTGCGGCGACGGGGACGGGCTGGTCGCCGGGACCGACCAGATCACCCCGCCCCCTTGGGAGGCGCCCTCCGCTGAGCCCACCGCTACAGTCCCGCCGGTCACACCGGAGTGAGCCGCGCCTGTGGCGGTGCACGCCCCGCGGTCTGCGAACGGCCTCGGACATCGGGGCATTGGCAAGCAGGCGTCGGGCGTAGTCCACCGGTCCGTCCACTGCGGAGTCCTCGTCCCCGTCGCCTTGGCCCCTACGGCCGGTGCCCGCCACGTCGGTCCTGGGCATCTCGGCGTCGGGCCAGCCCGGCTGCGGCGCCACAGAGGGGTCGTCCCCCGTCCTGCAGCCTGCTGGTCCTGCGGATCGCGGGGATGCGGCTTCCCCGTCCGATCGGTGTCCTCCTGAGCGCTCATGCGGTGCCCACCTCCACCAGCGGTCCTTCCTGCTGGTGACATGGTCGGGCGCCTCGGCGCGGCCCGGCTCCCCTGCTCGGCGCCGACCGGCTTGGCGGTTCGGCTTGCCGCTTTTCGTCCGGTCAAACCAGGAGTGCCCCCGAAGGGCCGTTCCGGTGAGGAGGAAGAATCGAGGCGCGCACGGCGCGGAACGGGGTAGGAGAGCGGACATGGACAGCTCCCTTTGGCTGATCGTGGCCGTGGTTCTCCTCGTCGCGGTGGCGGTGTGCGCGGCCGTTCTACTGGTCCGCGTCTTCAAGGCCCGCAGGCTGCTGCTGGACGCCGGTGTCCCGCTGCAGTCCAAGGCTCTCTTCTGGGCGGCGGTCCTCTACACGGTCTCGCCGATCGACCTGATCCCCGACCCGGTCTACCTGGACGACATCGGGATCCTCCTGGTGGCCCTGAAGGCGCTGCACGCGGCGGCGGCCCGCAGCGGGGCCGACGGCAAAGGGCAGCTCGGCTGAGTCTCTCCGATGATCGCGACCTGGTTCCGCGGGTAGGGATTCGTCATGGATGAGCACGAGGGTGAGCGGTCCGGGCCCGGGCGGTCAGGGCCTCGGCGGTACGGGAGTGAGACGTCCGGGGCTGCGGGGGCCGGGGCCGACGATCTGCTGGCGGGGCTGCGCGTGGACGACCGACGGCCCGAGCAGCCGGTCCTACAGGACTCGGCCGGGGCCCCGCTCCTGACCTGGCAGGAGATCTATCCGTACGAGCGCAAGATCCGCCGCCGGGAGTACGCGCGTGTCGGCGGCGCCGACGATCAGCCAGGTTGGGTCCCCACGTCAGAGGTGCTGATCGCTGGGACGCCGTCCGTCGAGCTCGGCGGCGGGGTCCGCGGGCCGCCGCGGGGCGGCTCGACAGGTCGCCCGGGCAAGCGCTGGGGCGGGCGCCTACCCCAGCGGGGTACCTCCGGGATCGTTGCAGTGCACGGACGGGCGGAGTCGCGGGACGATGGGATGGCAGACGCGGCGCTGGCCGTCGTCCGCTCCGGCAGACAGCACTCCGCATCGGCGGCCGAAAGGAGCCTGAGGAATGGGAGCCTCCGAACCCTTCCAGGGCGATCCCGGCGCGTCCGGTGTGGTGCCGTCAACGCCGGGTGGCTTGCTGGACGTGCTGAATGTGGCTGCTGTCCTTCTCGATTCCCAGGGCAGGATCGATCTTTGGAGCCCTCAGGCGGAGATCCTTTTCGGCTACAGCACCGAGGAGGCGCAGGGCCAGTACGCGGGTCAGCTGCTGATCGACGAGGAGCACCGCGATGCGGTGCTGGCGCTGTTCGAGCAGGTCATGCGGGACGGTGAGAGCTGGGCGGGCGTCTTCCCCGTCCGACACAAGGACGGCAGCACGCGGCTGGTGGAGTTCCGCAACATGCGGCTGCAGGACGACCAGAGCGAATACTGGGCCCTGGGGCTGGCCACGGACCAGGCGACGGTGCGGCGGGTGGAACGGAACCTGGCGCTGTCCGCCCAGCTGGTGTCGCAGTCGCCGATCGGTCTCGCCATGCTGGGTACCGACCTCCGCTACATCTCTGTGAACCCCGCGGAGGAACGGATGAACGGTGTGCCGGCCGCCGAGCATGTCGGCCGGCACGTCCACGAGGTGCTGCCGTTCCTCGACGAATCCTTCACGGGAGCCATGCGGGAGGTCCTGGCCACCGGGATCCCGCTCCTGGACCACACCATCGTCGGCCGCACAGCGGCCGACCCGGACAATGACCACGCCTGGTCGATCTCGTTCTACCGGCTCGAGGCCCCCAACGGGAAAGTGCTGGGCGTGGCGACCTCCAGTGTCGATGTCACCGATCGCCACCGCGCCGTGGAAGAACAGCGCCACACCGCACTCACCCTCCAGCGCAGCCTGCTGCCCCGCCCCCCTCCCCAGCGACCGGGGCTCACCATCGCCTTCCGCTATCGCCCCGCACAGGCCACGATCGAGATCGGAGGCGACTGGTTCGATGTCATTCCCCTGAACAGCGACAAGACGGCCCTCGTCGTCGGCGATGTCATGGGGAGCGGCGTCACAGCGGCGGCGTCCATGGGACAGCTGCGCACCGCCACGAGGACCCTGGCCGACCTGGATCTGCCCCCCGCCCAGGTCCTGCACCACCTCGACCACATCACGGACGGCCTCGGCACCATCGCTACCTGTGTCTACGCCGTCTTCGACCCCGGCGCGGCGCGATGCCACATCTCCCTGGCCGGGCATCTGCCGCCCGTACTGCTCCACCCGGACGGTACGCGCGAGCTGCTCGACCTGCCCACGGGCGCACCGCTGGGCGGCTGCGGCATTCCCTTCACCACCACCGCCATCGAGGTCGGACCGGGCGACCAGCTCATCCTGTACACCGACGGCCTCGTCGAATCCCGACACCAGGCGATCGATGTACGCCTGAACGCTCTTCTCGACGTCCTCGACGACCCGGACCGATCGCTTGACGCCACATGCGACCTTCTTCTGCGTTCTCTGCGTAGCGAAGGCGACCACGATGACGTGGCTCTCCTCATCGTCCGGGCGAATCACGAACCCACGAGCAGCGCGATCGACGAGCGCTGAAGCGCGTCGCAGAACCGTGAAACGGGGTTTCTCACCTGCCAGGATCACCTTCGGGAATGCGTGGCCCGGCCGTGCCGCCCGACTGCGACGGGGGCCGTGCTCCGGTCGGGCCCGGCAGCCCCCGGGGGCGGGGATGCCGGGCCGGAGGCGCCGTCAGGAGGCACCGTGCGGCCGTCAGGAGGCGCCGTGTGGCCGTCATGGGTGGGGCGTTCGGGCCGGGGTCGGTCGGTGCTGGCCGGATGCGAAGTAGGTGATGAGGGTGGGGTCCAGGGGTGGTACCTGGTGCGCCGTACCGCCCTCGCGTAGCGAGCGCGTTGCCATGAACCCTGCGGCCACGCTCATGCGGGCGGCGACGGGTGAGGTGTCCGTCGCTCCGCCTTCGCGGGCGAAGCGGCAGAACTCCTCGATGATCCTCTCGTCGGCGCCGCCGTGGCCGCCCGTCGCGTCGGGCACCTGGTGGACCGCGTCGGCGCCGGGGCGGTAGTCGCTCGGACCGGTGTTCCAGACGCGGACCTCGTCGCACGGCCGGTCGCCGAAGTTCTCCAAGCGGCCCTCGGTGCCGATGACCGTGTAGTTGCGCCAGTAGTCGGGGCTGAAGTGGCACTGCTGGTAGGCGGCGACCACCCCGTTGTCCAGCCGCATGTTCATCACGGACACGTCCTCGACGTCCACGATGTGGTGCAGGTTCCTGCGCTCGCCGGGCGGCCACTCGAACTCGCGCAGCCAGCCCTCCGGCCGCGGGGTGCCGGGCTCACGGCGCGGTAGGTCGCCGTAGACCATCAGGTCCCCGAGCGCGTTGACGCGCTCGGTGTACCCGCCGGCCAGCCAGTGGATCACGTCGATGTCGTGCGCGGCCTTCTGCAGCAGCAGTCCGGTGGTGCGGCGACGGTCGGCGTGCCAGTCCTTGAAGTAGTAGTCGCCGCCGTACGAGACGAAGTGGCGTACCCACACGGTCTTGGGCTCACCGATGTCGCCGCGGGCGATGATGTCGCGCATGAGCCGGACGACGCCCATGTGCCGCATGTTGTGCCCGACATAGAGCCGGCTGCCGGTCTCGTGGGCCGTGCGCAGGATCCTGTCGCACTGCTCGACGGTGATGCCCAGCGGCTTCTCCACGTACGTGGCCTTGCCCGCCTGCAGGGCGTCGCAGGCTATGGCCTCGTGGGTGTCATCGGGGGTGGCGATGATCACGGCGTCGATGGTGTCGTCGTCGAGGAGCGCGCGATGGTCGCCGTACGCCGTCGCTCCGGGGAAGCGCGTGGTGATCCGGGCCCGTACTGCGGGGTCGGTGTCGGCGACGGCGGCGACGACCGAGCCCCGACCGGGGCGGTGGGCGGAGTCGGCGAGGTTGCGGCGCAGTCCGAGGCCGATGACGCCGATGCGGAGGTCGTCGGTCACTTGGCACCGCCCTGGGCGATGGCCTTCTCGAACTCGCGGCGCGTCGCGTTGCCCGCGGCCCGCTGCCACGCGGGGAGGATCTCCTTCTTGAAGGAGGACAGCGGCTTGCGGCCGGCCACGAGGTCCGTGATGGCGCTGTAGAAGTCGCCGGACGCGGAGGCGCCCTTGTTCGAGTTCGTGTCGGAGAAGAGACCCGTGGTCGGGTTGACGCGGGCGAGCTTCATCAGCTCGACCTCTGTCTGGTGGATGCCGCTGGTGACCTGCGGTTTTCCTGGCAGGTACAGCGCCTGCGGAGCGTTGCCGAAGAAGGTGATCGCCTGCCGGGTGGTCAGTACCTCGGCGTTGCCCTTCGTGTTGAGCCTGACGTCTCCGTCCTTCGCGCGGGTGTGGTGGGTGCCTTCCAGGCCGTAGTCGAGGAAGAGGCGCTCCTCGCTGCCGAAGGGCGCGCAGAGGTAGTTCATGATCTGGAGCAGCGTCTCGATGCGGTCCTTGGGGACCTTGTTGTTGATGGCGGAGAATCCGACCGATCCGTAGCCGAAGTTGAAGCTCGGCTCGACGCCCGGTTCCGCGGCGAAGGGGACGATGACCTTGGCCGGCCAGTCGTACATCGCGCTGTCGTTGAGGAAGCCGGGGAAGGACTGGACGTGGGCGCCGAGGAAGCCGCCCTCCAGCTTCTCCAGGGTCGTGGCGAGGTTGGGGTCCGGCCAGAAGAGCTGCGCCTGCCGGCACTTGAGGGCGAATTCGAGTCCGGCGAAGAACTCGTCCGTCTCGAACGCGTGGGTGAGCTTGTCGCCGTCCAGCCGCCAGCCGTTGGGGGCGCCGTACCACAGGGCGAACTGGTTGAGGTGGTTGACGTAGGCGGGCTCCAGGACGTATTTCTTCCGCTTGGTGTCGAGGAGTTCCTTGGACTTGTCGAGGAAGTCCTGCGCACTGTCGAAGCGCGCGCCTCCGACCGGCTTCCAGAAGTCCTCGTTGACGACGTAGACCTGGCCCATGCGGCCGTACGGAACGGCGACGCCCCAGATCCTGCCGTTGAAGACGGCGGTCCGCCACGCGAAGTCGGGGATGTTCGCCAGGTTCGGGTACTTCTTGACGGCGTCGCCGCCGAGGTATGGCGTCAGGTCGTGGAACTTCGCGGCGAGGAGGGCGGGGACGTTCTTCAGGCCCTGGTTCGGCGGGAACCACATCAGGTCGTGCAGGTCGCCGCCCGCGACGGTCGCGTTGAACTTCGCACGGTAGACGTCCTCGGCTCCGAGACCGTTGACGATCGTCATGTGCAGCTCCGACCCGAGCCGCTTGTTGAGCTCCTGCCAGTAGGCGTTGCGGTTCATCGCCGGGGCCGCGGTGGTGAACGTCTCCGTCAGGACGGTGACCGGCCGTCCGTCCCCGGGGATCGCGGAGACGCTGCGGGCCGGGTCGGCGGGGTAGCGCAGGTACGCCGGGTCCAGGCCCTGGCCGTTGCCGGCCAGGTCGGGCGCGGCGACCTTCGCCGGCACGTAGGCCGGCAGCTTCAGCCTGGCCGAAGCTGCCGCCCCGCCGCCGGAGGTGGCCGTTCCACTGGTGCAGGCGGCAAGGCCGCCGCCTCCCGCGACGGTGAGGCCGGCGACACCGGCCGCGCCGAGGAATCCACGACGGTTGAGGTTTCTGGAAGACATGGCTCTCCTTGAGCGAAGATCGGCAGCCGAGGGGACGGGAGAGGGGTGGGAGGGTGGGAGGGGGCGACGGGCCAGGGGGACGGCCGTGGCCGGAGGGCGGGCGGAGGTTCAGGCCTTGATCGCGCCGGTGAGGACGCCCTTGGTGAAGTACTTCTGCAGGAACGGGTAGACCGCGACGATCGGCAGAACGGCGAGGATGAGTACCGCCATCGACAGCGAGGTGCTGGCCGGGAGCACGCTGACGCCCATCGCCTTGGCGTTGAACGTGTCGCCCTGGAGGACGTACGAGCGCAGGACGACTTGGAGCGGCAGCTTCTCGGGGTCGTTGATGTAGAGCATCGCGTTGAAGAAGCTGTTCCAGTAGGTGACCGCGTAGAACATGCCGACCACGGCGATCACCGCTTTGGACAAGGGGAGCACGATCTTCAGCAGCACCTTCAGGTCGCTTGCCCCGTCGAGGCGGGCGGCCTCGTGCAGTTCCTCCGGGATGCCCTGGAAGAAGGCCCGCACGACGATGACATTGAAGGCGTTGAGCATGATGGGGACGACCATCGCGCCGTACGTGTCGAGCAGTCCGAGGGCCTGCGCCACCAGGTAGTTGGGGATGATGCCCGGGGTGAAGAGGAAGGTTCCCACCACGATGAGGAGCAGCGGCTTGCCGGCCAGGGTCCCGGGGCGCGAGAGACCGTAGGCGAGGCAGGTCGTGCACACCAGGCTCAGTGCGGTGCCGACGACGGTGATGCCGATGCTGACCAGCGCCGCGCGCGTGACCACGCCGCCGGAGAGCACCACCCGGTACGCCTCGAGGGTCGGATCCGTGGGCAGCAGCACGTAGCCGCCGTTCGCCGCCAGTTCGGCCTTGGTGGCCAGGCTGGTGCCGATGGCGAGGAGGAACGGATAGCCGACGGCGACGATCATCGCGACGCTGACCAGCAGCTTGAGCCCCTGGCCCCACGGGGTGGGCCGTTCCATCCACACGGGGCGCTCGGCGGGGCGGCGGCCGCGTCGGCTCCTGTCGAGGATCGTCGAGATTGACAGCATGCTCATCGGTAGACCCCCTGCTCACCGAGGCGGTGGGCGAGCTTGTTCGCGAGGACGATCAGGATGAATCCGATGACGCCCTTCATCAGGCCTGCGGCGGTGGACATGCCCCAGTCGCCGTCCACGACGCCGTGGAAGTAGACGTAGGTGTCGAGCACCTCCGCCGCCTCGGCGCCGACCGCGTCACGCTGGAGGAGCATCTGCTCGAAGCCGACGGAGAGGATGTCGCCGAGGCGCAGGATCAGCAGCATGATCATCACGGGGCGGATGCCGGGCAGCGTGATGTGCCACATCCGGCGCAGTCGGCCGGCGCCGTCCATGGCGGCCGACTCGTAGAGCGAGTTGTCGATGGAGGCCATCGCCGCGAGGAAGATGATGGCGCCCCACCCTGCGTCCTTCCAGACGGCCTGGGAGGTGAGCAGCAGGATGAACGTGTCGGGGTTGTTCATGATGTTGCCGACGGGGATGCCGTTGTCGTTGAGCAGGCTGGTCACCGTGCCCGCGCCGCCGAAGACCTGCTGGAACATTCCCACGACCACGACCCAGGACAGGAAGTGCGGCAGGTAGACCACGGTCTGCATGAGCCGGCGGGTCCTGCTGCTGATCAGGGAGTTGAGGAAGAGCGCGAGGGCGATCGGCGCCGGGAAGTAGAGGAACAGCTGGACGAAGCTGATCTCCAGGGTGTTCCACACGGCGGACCAGAACTCGGGCTGTTCCAGGAGCGCGGTGAAGTTGGCCCAGCCGACGAAGGGGCTCTGCCGGTAGCCCAGGTAGGTCTGGTAGTCCTGGAAGGCGATGACGTTGCCCGCCAGCGGCAGGTAGAAGAACGCCGCGAAGTAGAGGATGCCGGGCACGCACAGAAGCAGGAGCATACGGTCGCGCTTCAGGCGGTCGCGGAGGCGCCGTCGGGCTGCGGGCCGACCGTCCGCCTCTCGGGCCTCGTCGCGTGAACGTGAATGTCGGTCGGGCGGTGGAGCGGGGTGTGGCGTGTCCGTACGGGGCGAAGCCGATGGGGTGGCCGACACGTTCACCTCCTGCGGCGAGTGGGAGCGGGGAGAACTCCGGCGGGCGGCCGGGGTGTTGTGGCGTGGGTGAGGAGAGAGACGCCCGGGGCCGACGGTGTTTGCGTCGGTCCTCGGGATCCCGACGGTGCTTGCGTCGGTCCTCGGGATCCCGGCGGGACGCGCGGGCCGACCGGGTCGCGCGTCACCACCGCCCGGCCTGCGCGGGGCCGACACCTCAGGGGCTCCGTCGGGAGGGTCCGTATCGTGCCCGGGCCGTGCCGGGTCGCGGACGCATTCGTCGTGCTCATCACAGGTGTCGCCGCCTCAGCCAATCCGGAACGGGTTGCCGCCGATCGCCTCGCCGGTGACCAGCGGGCCGCCGCCTGGAACGCGGCGTCGGCTCGACACGTTCGGGCTCGGTGCCGATGCGGCAGGAGTCAACAGGGCGGGCCGCGCCATGGTCAAGACCTATACGCAAACACTTTGGCTAAGTCACCCTCGGACCTCGCCGGGCACTCTTCCTCGACGGTCACGACTGCGCCCTGCGCGGCCTACAGAACCCCTGCGCGGCCTTCCCTCCGGGGGCTCGCAGGCTTCGCCCGGGTAGGCGATCACGAAATCCGCAGCGCAAACGGTTTCCCTGTGAACTTTCGTAAGTAGGATGCCTGCATGAACCAGCACGGCGGTGACGCTTCCCTGTTGCGACGGTTGAACTCCGCCGCCGTCCTCCGCGTCCTGCGGCACAGCATGAAGGCCGCGACCCTGACCGAGCTGGCCCAGCAGGTACAGGTCTCGAGGCCGACGGTCGAGACGATCATGGACGAGCTGCTGGAGCAGGGGTGGGCCGAGGAGTGCGGCCAGGAGCGCGGTCAACGCGGCCGTCCCGCCAAGCTCTACCGGTTCCGCGCGTCGGCCGGAAGCGTGCTCGGAGTGAGCGTGGGCGCCTACCGGCTGCAGGCCGTCGGGGTCGACCTGGGCGGGCGGGTCACCCAGTCCCGCAAGGCGGCGATCTTCCCCGACATGACCGTGGACGAGCGCCTGGACGCGATCGAGCGCTTCATCGCCGAGTGCTCGCAGGAGCTGGGCCGCCGCCCCATGGCCGTCGGGGTGGGCACCACCGGAGTGGTCGACGGCACCGGGCGCGTGGTGAAGAGCTCCGTCCTGCCGGGATGGTCGGGTCTCCCCCTGCAGGACGAACTGTCGGGCAGGATCTCGGCGCCCGTCGTCGTCGAGAACGACGTCCGGCTAGCCGTCCTGGCCGAGCAGTGGCGCGGCGCGGCCGTCGACCGCATGGACGTGCTGTACCTCTTCGCGGGCAACCGGATGTCGCTGGGCATGCTGATCGGAGGCAAGCCGTACCGCGGGGCCCACTCGGCTTCCGGCGAGATCGGGGAGCACGCCAGCGGTCTGTGGCAGGTCTTCGGTTCCGTCTTGGATTACGCCATGGCGGTCGAGCCGGGAGAGCTGCGCTCGCCGGCACAGGCCGCGGAGTTCGCCTTCGGACAGGCCGCCGCGGGCGACGCACGGGCCGCGGAGGCCGTGACCGCGCTCGCCGTCGGCCTTGCGGAGGGCCTGGTGACGGTCGTGGGCCCGTTCGACCCGGAGATGGTCATCATCGGAGGCTCGCTGGCGAGCGGTGGAGCCCCGCTGGTCGAGCCGATCCAGGAACACCTGAACCGCGCCTGCCTCTACCCGCCCAAGGTCGTGGCGTCCGGCCTGGGCAGCGACTCGGTGGCCATCGGCGCGGCGAGACTGGCGCTCGAGCACTCGGAATCCGACATTGCCTTGGCCAACAGACCGGACGTCACTACCGCATAGCGGCCGCGTCCGGCACAAGGCAGCCGTCGCAGCGCGGCCCCGCCCGAGGTATTAACTCTGACAGATTGCATAAAGTGCAGGCCCTCACCTACCGGGTCGCGTACCGGCGGACTGCCGGGTCGATAAGCCGGGCTGGTGGACGGAGCTGCCCTTACGACCGCAGCGCCTCGGCGCAGACGCAGCATTCCCAGGGCCAGGGTTGCCCCGTGGGCGGGGAGGCGGGGCCAGCTTGGTCGCGTAGTCACGACCATCATGTGCCCGGCCGCTGTCGCCTGTTGGACCGGGTGCCGGCCGCAGGCCGCGGTGGCTGTGACTTTGGCTGTGGCGGTGGCTGTGGAAACAGCCGACAGCATGGCGAGCGGTGGAGAGCAGAGCGGGGCGCCTAGAAGGCATGGCCCTTTCTGATGATCATGAGGCGATCCTGGTCGACGTCCGACCTTGGGACAAGCCATTTCGGGTGTAACTGAGCGCTCCAGCTGGCACCGTTCGCCAACTGGAGCGCTCAGTCGGGTGTCAGCGGAACCAGACGACGAGGCGTACGGTGTCCGGGCCGTGGACCTTGCTGAGGAAGGACATCACGCGCCAGACCGACCCCAGTTGGTGTGGGTCCCCGCGGCTGCGGCGCGGCTTCGAGTGCCGGAGGCGTCTGTCTCCTGCCAGTCGGTGGCCTCGACCTCAGGCCAGGTCAGCCAGGTGGTTCCGTGCACGTCGCCCGGGTCGCCGTGGGCCAAGAAGTCCCTGCGCAGCCCATCCGAGGCGTCATGCGGGAACCCGCGCCCTTCGGCCAGGGGCCGGAAACCAAAGGAATTGCGAATGCCGAAGCCGGCAGCTTGCTCGGAACGATCGCCAGAGGGAGGAGGGCGACGGGTAGGGTCGAAGGCACCGATCTGACAGCGGCTCATGCCAAGGTGACGTCCATGCCACCCTCGGCCAGGGTTTCAAGGACCGCGGTGAACAGGTCGTAGGGCTGGCCGTCCGGTGTGAGGGCGTGGGACAGGTGCTCGCGCGCGGTCGCGGCGTCTCGCCAGAGCAAGGCGGCGGGGGCGGTGTAGCCGAAGGTGCCGCGCAGACAATCGTCGAGGGCGGCGAGACAGCCGCCGAAGTAGCCGCCGGGGCCGTTGACCGCCTCGCCGAGCGCCAGATAGAGACCTGGTTCGTCGGTGATGTACCGGCCGTCGAGTTCGTAGGCGTGGCCGGCTGGCCGGTCACGGTGGGATCGTCGACAGGCCCGCTCGCGCACAAGGCCATGCCAGGCCCCGCGGCGGCGGGTGTCGAGACCGGCCCAGGTGTTCACGGCGGCCGGTGGTCTAGCGAGCCACCGCTCCCAGATCGGCCGAGCGTATTCGGGGACCGGTGTGAAACGGCCTCCGTCGAGCTCAAGGTCGATCAGGTCCGCTCCGCAGGAGGATGGGCGCCAGGCGCTGATCGTGGCCCACAGCAGCCGATCGGTGAGCAGCTCGCCTCGGCCGTCCCGTATTTCCAGCGCGGCCTCCTCCAGATCCAGCGCCCGCCGGGTGCCCTTCGTCAATGCCGCCCTGAGCTGATCACTCTGGGCAAGCCCTCGCAGGACAATCGGTGCAGGCATCTGGTCGGGCGACAGGATGCGGGTAAATTCCCGGCAGGAGCCCAGCCAGCGATGCCCGTCGTGCACGCGAACGCGACCCCTGTACCCCTCGGGCGGACCTTCGTAGTCGTCCAGGCCGGTGAGCACCAGACTGTCCATCCCGGGAGGCTGCCCCAAACTCTCCGCGTCCTCCAGCAGCCAGGCATCGAACGCCTCGTCCTCCGGCACCAGCCACACCCTGCTGCCGGCCCAAGCAGGCACGCCGGATCCCTCCGGAACCCAGCCGAACAGCTCGTACGTCCCGCGCTGGGAATCTCCGAACAGCCCCTCCACCTCGGCACAGACGCCCCAGACATGGCCATGCTCCGTCTCGGTCAGCGCGTAGGGCGCGCTCCCGCGCGCCTTCTCGTCTTCATGCACAGCGGAAATCATGCCGCGACCACGTTCGGACGACGAGGCCAGGGCCGTAAGGGCCGTTCCTGACTGGCGGCGCACGTGTCGGTGTCAGTCGGAACGACTCGATGTCATCTCTCTCGAATCTTGGGGTGTGTTGGCCTGCGGGTTCGCCTGGGTTGTGGTTCAGCAGGCATCGATGCGAATGTGCACCAGCTCGGTGCTGGGTTTGTGCTGGGTGGGCCGCTTGGCGGCGCGGTCGGAGACCAAAGCGGCGACGGCGAGGTGAGTCTCACCATAGGTCTCGTCGGCGGCCGGTGTACCACTGGAGCGGGCGCCACTGCCGGACTTCGGCGTTAGCGTGCTCGACACAGATCCGGCGGGAGGACTGGCGGCGTTTCATCTCGCGCCAGCCGCACCGCTCAGTAACGGGCCCCTCGTTCGGGGCCTTTATGCCCTTCGGTTTCTTGGGCGGGGCGCTGACTTGGTCGGGGAACTCGTTGGCCAAGCCGCGGTAGCCGTCGTCGACCTTGACCTTCACATGTCAGGATGCCGGTGGAACTGCTCGGCGATGCCCTCGGTGCGCACGGCGGGCTGGTCGTGCATCCGGCCTGGGCGCTGGGCTCCGGACCACAGGGCGCGGCCCTGACCGTCGCTGATCGTGGTGGTCTTGACGGTGTTCTGCCTGCGCTTGCCGGAGATGAAGGCCCCTCGGCCGCCACGGCCTGCGTGTGGGCGGCGCACCTGGGTCTCCATCCCGTCGATCCGCAAGGTGACGCCCTCGGCCGCGGGGTCGGCAAACACCTCCGCCAGAGTGCGCAGCCGGATTCCGGGGCGGTCGAGAACAGCGAACCCACGGTCCGCCAGCAGCGGGCGGACCTCCCCGATCGCCCGGCCGATCGTGGAGGACCCCACGTCGTAGAGCACGCCCAACGCCTCCTGGGTGAGCCCAGTCCGCAGATGGACCAGTGTCACCAGGAGCCGGTCGTGAAAACCAGCTCGTACTTAGACTCGGCCCCCGCCTCCCGCCGACGGTCGCCCTCACATCGCTCATGGCGCCCGGACTCACAGCGTGCCACCCGACGCGGGGCGAGTTCCGCGACCAACTCGCCCAGATGCTGGCGCGACAGCCCGCAGAAGGCAGGACGGGACATGGCCGCGCGGGCCTGTCTGATCTTCACGCACCAGACAACTCGCGCGGGATTCCCTCTGTCCGCGTACTCACCCACCAAGATCAATCGCAGGTCGGCCCATTAGGGTCGGGGGCATGACAACGCTCTTTGCCGGCAGTGCCTTTGACTCGCTCCGCCTCGACGCCGTGCCGGATCAGGAGGCGCTGCGCCGGGTCTACGAACTGCCCAAGGACACGGCCATGCGGAAGCAGATGACCGAACTCACCGAGCAGACCCGGCGGTTGATCGGATGCTCCTCACTGGTCCTGGTCGCCAGCGCCGACGCCGAGGGCAACTGCGATGTCTCCCCGCGCGGCGGCCCCGCCGGGTTCGTCGCCGTCCTGGACACACGGACGGTGGCGATACCGGACGCGACCGGCAACAAGCGTCTGGACACCCTGCAGAACGTCATCGCCACCGGACGGGCCGGACTGCTGTTCGTCATCCCGGGGCGCACCACGACGCTCAGGGTGAACGGCCGGGCCTGCGTCTCCACCCGCCCGGAACTGCTGTCGCAGCTGACCGCCGTGGGCAAGCCACCAGCCAGTGCGCTGGTGCTGGGGATCGAGGAGGTCTACCCGCACTGCCCCAAGTCGCTCCTGCGCAGCGGAGCCTGGAAGCCGGAGCAGTGGCTGCCGGCGGACGCCCAGCCAACCTCGGCCGAGGTCACGCTGGCCCAGCTGCAAATGCCGGAGCTGACGATCGCCGACATCGAGCAGGCGGAGGCGGACTCGCTGAAGTACCGGTACGAGTAACAGGCCGACCAGCCATTGCCACACCACCAGCCCGCCGAACCCCCGGACCAGCACGCCCCAAGATCAATCGCGGGTCAGCCCGTAAGACCCCCTCTCATTTGGTGAGGAGCGCGAAGCCCGGCGGTACAGACAGTGGCGCTCGAACCTTCGCCTCGTGCGGGAGGGGCACACGCGTCCTGGACTCGTTCAGGCAGCGATGGAGGGTCGCCAGGCTCAGGGTGAGGTGGTTTGCGTCAGCGGTGACGACGGCTGCCTTCGTTAGAGAGCTACCGGTCCGGAGGGAGTCTCGGTTCGGCCGGACCACTGCCGCGACGAGGTGGAGGTGCTGGGGTGCGAGTCGTGCCGGTGGCGTTTAGGGTCCTGATCTCATGACATCGTTCCTTCACCGGCCGCTTCTTTCCTCCGATGATCTCCTTCGTCTTTTGCGGATGCGCTTTCCCACAGCTGAGGTCGAACGGGCTGTGACGGCGGCGGGTGTCGAGGTCCTCGGAGTGCGCGTGCCGCGCGAGCGGGCACGGGAGGTGTGGGAGGAGTGGCGCGGCCGGCATAGCGAGACCGGCTGGTGGCCGTACATCACACTGAGCTCGCCGACCGGTATGGCCGAGGGGCGCCGAGAGTCGGGGCGCGACGCCGGTGTGCTGGAGCAGTGGGTCGGCGAAGCCGTCTGCCAGGACCACGACGCGAGGGCGGCGTCCATACTGGTGTCGGCCTGCCGGTGGGCGGTGGAGGAGGTCGCCAACGTGGACGACGACCCGGACCTCTGGCGGTCCGACTACGACCCCGACCGGCTGGCACCACTGCTCGCACCGCCGGTGGAACGGCCGCTGCGAGGGGTGTCGCAGTGGGCGACCGGCACCCGGGACTTCTTCGAGAAGGACCTGCGGTGGGTGCACCTCGTGGGCGCGCGCGGCGGCTACGAGGTTCCGGTGCTTCTGCCATTCGTCTACACGACGTGGAACTGGTCCGGATACGGCAACCGTGGCCTGACACCCCTCGACGCCTCCGCGCTCCTGCGTCGCTGGCACGAGCAGTGGGGCGCCGAGCTCTTCTTCGCCATGGGCCCCTACCTGGAGCTGGTCGTCGACCGGCCGCCCCTGGACCCGCGGGGCGCCGCGCAGGCTGCCGCGGAACTGCACGCCTACTGCATTGACACCGTGCACGATCCGGTGGAGACCGGCGACACGATGGCCCGCTCGACGATGTGGTCACTCTGGTGGGACTGAAACAGACTGGAGCCCCATAGGGCGGTGTGCGGCCAACTGCCGCACACACCGTCCTGTCAGTACGGCACGGGCTCGGAGGGGAAGCAGACCTTCTGGTCGCTCCTGCAGATCTCGGCCTCCGGGTCCAACTCAAATCCGTGCCCGGGGTAGTCGAATGTGAGGAAGGTGACCATCCGGCCGGAGGGGAACTTCGCGACCGCCTGATGCACCGGCCCCATCCCCTTACTGCGCTTGACGTGGTCGAAACGCTCCGGGCCACCCTCGGCGATCACGAAGCTCACGTTGCGGACCTCGTCGAGATTGTCCTCGCTGGTCACCCGGTCATGCTCGCCCGGGAGCGTGAGAAGCAGTCCGGGCGCCGGTGCCGTCTCAGGGAGCTGGCCGCACGTGTACGAGCTGTAGCCTTCCCGGATCTTGCCGTAGCAGAAGGTGCGCCCGTCACGCATCCAGGCCAACTCCCCGTTCTTGGCGTCCAGGCGATGGATCACGACCACCTCCTCGGCTGGTGGAACCTCGTGTCCTGCCGGTGTCTGGATCGCGAATGCCGCGCGCAGGAAAGCACGGTCACCGCCGCCAGCCGCCGCCTTGCCCAGCGGCCGCGCCGGCATCTTGTCGTATGGCCGTTGCTTGACTGTCGGTCGTGGAGCGACCGAGGGCTTCACGGCCGCGTGTTTCGAGGCCTCCCGCGGCTGTTCCGCCCCCGAAGTACAACCAGCCAGCGCCACCAGCAGCGTGGCTGCGGCGCTCATGAGAAACCGCTGTCTCAAGACACCCCCCGGGCGTACAGATCTTGTCCGGCAGACGATAGCGCCGAAGCAACGGCCGGTCCGGCCTTCCGAGTGCCATCTTCATGGGCACGGTAGACGCGGCATCACCCACCGCATCGCTCGCAAAGGCGTCGAGTTCTCACAACGACTGGGCCGGCACCGCTGGATCAGACTCACCAAATGAGACGACGTCTAAGGCCCGGTTCGGGACGAACGTGCGGTGCAGTACGTCGCATTCGCTCGCGTACCGTGCGGTCGGCCGGTTGTTCCAGGACCGGCTGAAGGCCACGCAGCATATGCCGCTGAAGCGGACAGCGCAGTTACACGCAGGCCATCAAGCGGAGTGCACCACCCGTCGGCGGGGTCACCGTGTGACCTCTGCCGGGTTGCGCAGATTCTGCGCGTGATACCAGCAGGCTCGGCGTGGGCCTGCTGCCACTGGCGCGGGGCAGAACCTGGACATGCACAACGAGGTCTTCCTCGACGAGAACGGATCCGACCGATGACCCCCGCCGCGGAGCAGCTGTCCCTGCTCGCCTCCGACAAACCCGCGCACCAGCCGGCCACCGACGCCGCGCGGCTGCTTTGTTCAACGCCCAGCACGCCTCCCAGGAACGCTCGCCCCGCCAGGCCCAGTGGATCGCCAGCCACGAGGACGCCGACATCGCAGTCCTGACCGAGGTCTCCTCCCCCCCCCATGACCAGCCAGCCGACATCAGTACCGGACACGTTCACGTCCCCGCCGCAATCGAGCTCGTCGACCGCAGCGAAGACGGCTTCGTACGCAACGGCCCAAGCCAGGAGCACCAGGTCGTCGTTGTCCGCCCGTGCCTCCAGCAGGCGCCGAGCCGCCGCCACTTATTCCATGGCTCCGGGGCCTGCCCAGCCGTCGATCGCACCACGCCACAGGGAACGGCAGCACGAAGCGTGCCAGTTGCGGCTGGTTCTCATCGATCTCCGACCTGGCCCAATCCGGAGCGTCAGCCGCACCGAGAGCCTCGAATTGCGTCCGAAGCGACTCCGCCGCGGCCCGCTTCGACGGAGCGAGTCCGGACAGCCACGACTGCCATGTCGCCTCGACATCATCCGTCGCACCAGGATGCCCCACCAGCCACCCACGACCGACAAGATCAACCGCTCATGCAAGCGCGGTCAGAGCCAATTTCACGGAGCGTCCTCAGCGTTCGCGCAGGACCTGGAAGAGGAGTTCGGCGCCCCGGCGGTCGAGTTCCCTGCAGCCGAGTTCGTCGATGCAGAGCAGCAGATCGAAGCGCGGACGCGGACAACCAGCCGCTGCGGTCCTTCGAGAAGCGCCCCCAACTTCAGCCGCGGGGGCCGGAAAACCCTCCTACGCCCCTTCGAGTCGTGCCAGGACGAGGGCCAACGGAAGTGTGACCGCGGCGAGAGCGACCCCCGCTGCGGCCAGCCCTCCGCGGATCTCGCGCTTACCACGAATCCCAAGGTAGGCCGCGATCAACGGAAGCACACCGCACAGAAGCAGGCTGAAGCGCCAGCCTTCCTCTCTGAGGAAGAAGACCATCGCGCCGACACAGACCGGTACCGACGCAACCGTCAACACACGGCTGCGCGAAAGGAAGAGTTCGAGGTCCTCGACTCCACTGAAGAAACTCATGACCCGGCCCCTGCCACCGTCACGCCTGTCACCAGGTCATCGTAGCGACCCGTCCCGACGAACTCTTGCGGCCCACCGGCAGACACCCCGGCGCTCCGCACAACGGAAAAGCCCATCTGGATTCGTTCGCTTCACCGACTTCCACCTCACCTTGTATGGTGCGGCCTCGGACAGTCAGAGGCCCTGGAGGGCGGCACAGGCGCCCTGGATGAGTTCGCCGAGCCGGCCGATCGTGCGGGGCTCAGCGTCCCCCCTTCGGCGTAGATGGTGAACCGGGGCGCGCTGTACGGAGGCGCCCGTGCGGGCCTTGACCGCGGCGTCAACCGGGAATCCACAGGCCAAGCTCACGTAGGCGCGGAGGTCGCTGGGGTGCTACCAAGTGAACGGCCGACGGTGAGTAGCGCCGTGGCTGGTGGGGCGTGGGTGAACAGTCGCCGGACTGTCTGTCACTGCGGCGAACCGGCATTCGGGATACGGACGTTCCCGAATCCTGGAGGGGTCCATGCCACGCTGGAGAACCGTTCTCACGACTGTGTCCGCTGCCGCCCTCGCCGCTCTGTTCCTCGCACCGGCACCCGCCCAGCCGCGCCTCGCGATCACGAACTCGCCTACCGCTGGGCCCCCATCCACTACCAGGACAGCTCGTCGTCGAACTACCGGGCGGACTACCTCGCTCCCGTCGACTTCGACGGCAACTGGAACACGCTCGAACTGGGACAACCTCGGGGCCCATGCGGCGCGTTGAAGGGAACGGTCTACTACTCGGTCGCCGAGACCAGCACCCACTGGTACCTGACGTACGCCTTCTTCCACCCCCGGGACTGGAAGGACTCCCCGCTCAACTTGTTCTCGCACGAGAATGACATGGAGGGGCAGGTGGAGGGTACGCAAGGATGACAGCGCGTACGGCAGGCTGGAGGCCGTTGTCACGCTCGCCCACGATAACTTCTACTCGTACACGCCGCCCGGCAGCCCCTTCACCGACGGCCAGGAGAACATCGACGCCTCCGTGGTGATGCAGGGCTTCGACAGCGACGATCACCCGACGAGCTTCCAGGAGGCCCGCGGCCACGGCGCCTGCGCCTGGGACGGGGCGGAGTTCCCCGGCGGCGACGGCATCGTCTACCGTCCGAGCCGCGGAGAGGGCTCCGTACCCGCCGGCGGCAACGACCGCGCCGCGACCTACGGACTCGTCGACCTGACCTGCGCCGAGTCCACCAGCGGTACGCTCGGACTCGGCCTCGCCCTCGCCGGCGGCACGGACAACGCGGCACACGCACCATGGGCCTGGGACGACGGAAACGACGGCAGCGCGCTCCAGGCGGGGGTGATCGTCACCGATCCCGCACTGCTGGTCTCCACATACTTCGACAACACCGGCGAGCTGGACCTGACCTACCTGCGCAACCCCTTCCGTTCCTGACGTCGCACCGACCCGACGCCCGGCACCCGCCAGTGTCGAGCCGGGTTGCGTCGAGCTTGTTCCACAGAGCGTCCAGTCCAGCCGCGGAGGGCGCGATGAAGGCCGGAGGAACTCGCCACAGGGTCATTGTTCAGGCGTAGATCTTGTTCTTAGTTGCTTAGTGAAGAACTTGTCCGACCCCTCCACATCAGACAATCGAACGAGCGTCTACACGACTTGTTCACGCCATGTTCCGGATGGAATTCCGAACCACCCCGAAGAGATGGTTAAGATCACGGCGTGATTACAGCCCGGTCGCGCTCGCGTGCGCCGCACCACCGCTCTTCAGCGGGGTTGCGACGTCTACTCGGCCTGGCCGCGCTCCTGTTCGGCCTGATGGCCGGGCACGGAGTGGACGTGGACAGGGCCGCGGTTGTTGCGTCACCCGCGACGACCAGCGCTTCCCACAGCATTGAGCGAATCTCCGGCGACCACGGTCCGGCGCACCCGGCACACGAATGCACGCCAAGGCCGTCGGAGGGAAAACTGGCACCCAATACGCCGTGCTCCTCGCGACAGCCCGATGCGCCTTGCTTTGCAGTGCCTTCCATCCGGACCAACACCCATGCGGTCGAGGCGCGCGCAACGCCGTCGACCGCCCCGAGAGCCTCGACAATCCTTCAGGTGTAGAACGCCCCGCCGCCCACTCCCCGCTGCCCCGCGCGACCGCGCCCCCGGGCGGCGAGCCGAGCGGCGCGTTCTGCCCCATGCCCTGACTCTCGCGGGTACCGCTCCCTCCACCGACATGGGGCCGAGACGGTACGGCCCCACCCGGAGGAACTGTGCCTCGCCATCCCAACACGCCGTTGTTCGCCACTGTGATCGGCGCTCTACTGCTGTCGGCGTTCCTCTGCTTCGCGCCTCTCGGGGAAGCCGGGCACCACCACTCCGTAGACAGTGGTGCCGTCGCCACCGCGGCGCTCAGCCTCGATGCCGAGCGCGCGGAAGACCGGCCCCCGCAGCACCGGCACCACAACCACGGCGCCGACTGTTCTTCGCCGGGCTTCTCATCCCTGACCCACCTCGGGACGCGGCACGTGCCCGATGTCATCGCGCTCCCCGCGCCCTTCGGCGACACCCCGATCGCGCCGGCAGCCCAGGTCCGGAACCCGCCCGGCGACCGAGCGGCGACGGCCCGACCAGGCCGCTCGACGCAGATCCGCATCTGTCGGTGGCGCATCTAGACCGTTCGGCTCCCGGCCGCGCACGACGCGGCCGTCTCCCGAACGAGTACTCGACGCGCACCACTGACATGAGAGCGGAACATGCACTCCTCGACCACCGACGTCACACCTCCGACCCGCTCCGCCCTGTCCGGGCTGGTCGGCAACACTCCTCTCCTCCACGTCTCGGAGCCGCTCGCCCCGGCGGGCCGCGGCTTCTGGGCCAAGCTGGAGGGCTTCAACCCCGGCGGCATCAAGGACCGCCCTGGCCTCCACATGGTCGAGCGGGCCCGCGCCCGTGGCGACCTGCGCCCCGGCGCCCGGATCATCGAGTCCACCAGCGGAACGCTCGGGCTCGGCCTCGCCCTCGCCGGCATGGTCTTCGGACACCCCGTCACCCTGGTCACCGACCCGGGCCTCGAGATGTCCATGACGCGACTGCTGACCGCGTACGGAGCCCAGGTCAACGTGGTCTCCGAGCCGCACCCCACCGGCGGCTGGCAGCAGGCCCGCCGGGACCGGGTCACCCAGCTCCTCGCACAGCACCCCAGCTCCTGGTGCCCGGACCAGTACAACAACCCGGACAACACCACCGCGTACACACCGCTCGCCCTCGAACTCGCCACCGAACTCGGCCACATCGACGTCCTGGTGTGCAGCGTGGGGACCGGCGGGCACTCGGCCGGAGTCTCCCGTGTCCTGCGCCAGCTCTACCCGGACCTGACCCTGGTCGGCGTCGACACCATCGGCTCCACGATCTTCGGCCAGCCCGCCCGCACCCGGCTGATGCGCGGCCTCGGTTCGAGCATCTACCCGCGCAACGTCGCGTACGACCAGTTCAGCGAGGTGCACTGGGTGGCCCCGAGTGAGGCGGTGTGGAGCTGCCGTCAGCTCGCGACCTCCCACTACGCGACCGGCGGTTGGAGCGTCGGCGCCGTAGCCCTGGTCGCGGGCTGGCTCTCCCGCGCTCTGCCCAAGGAGACCCGGATCGCCGCGATCTTCCCCGACGGACCGCAGCGCTACCTCAGCACCGTGTACGACGACGACTACTGCGCCGCCCACGGCCTCCTCGACGGCCCGCCCGCGCACGAGCCCGACGTCATCGGCAGCCTGGACGAGAAGGAGGTCACCCGCTGGACGCGGTGCACCACCGTCGTCGACCCCCTCACCCTCACCGATGAGGACCCGGCAGCCGACGACGTCGCCGACTCCGAGGTCACGGACGCCGCGGAGGAGCGGGCCTGATGAAGGGCACTCTCTCCGATTTCCGTTCGTACGAACGCAGCGTGCGCCTGCTGATGGTGAATCAGTTCACCATCAACCTCGGCTTCTACATGCTGATGCCCTATCTCGCTGCCCACCTCGCAGGCCCCCTCGGGCTCGCCGGCTGGCTGGTCGGACTCATCCTCGGTGTACGCAACTTCAGCCAGCAGGGCATGTTCCTGGTCGGCGGCACGCTCGCGGACCGGCTCGGCTACAAGCCGATGATCATCGCCGGTCTCGCCCTGCGCACCGCCGGCTTCGCGACCCTGGGACTGGTGGAGTCCGTGCCCGCGCTGATCGCCGCCTCAGCGGCGACCGGTCTGGCCGGCGCGCTGTTCAACCCGGCCACCCGCGCCTACCTCGCCGCGGATTCGGGTGAGCGCAGAGTGGAGGCGTTCGCCCTGTTCAACGTCTTCTACCAAGCCGGCATCCTGCTCGGGCCCCTGGTAGGCATGGTGCTGACCGGGGTCGACTTCCGCGTCACGTGCCTGGTCGCGGCGGGCATCTTCGCCGTGCTGAGCGTGGTGCAGATCCGCGCCCTTCCGGCGCGCCGGGCCAAGGAGACGAAGGGGAGGGAGGGACAGACCGTGCTGGCCGAGTGGCGCGGCATTCTCGCCAACCGCCCGTTCCTCCTCTTCTCCATGGCCATGATCGGCTCGTACGTCATGTCCTTCCAGGTCTACCTGGCGCTTCCCCTGGAGGTCCGACGTCTCGGCGGTGAGGGCACGTTCGGCACGGCGGCGGTCGCCGTCCTCTTCGCCGTGTCCGGGCTGAGCACAATCCTCCTCCAGACGAAGGTGACCGCCTGGTGCAAGTCCCGCATGGAGCCGGGGCGGGCTCTCACCTGGGGTCTGCTCACGATGGGCATCGGGTTCGTGCCCCTGCTCGTCGCCTCCGCGGTTCCCGTACCGGGCGGAGGCATCAGCCTGTGGCTGCTGGCCTCCGTGGCGCCGACGCTCGCGGCACTGCTCCTCGCCATGGGCACGATGATCGCGTACCCCTTCGAGATGGACACGATCGTCCGACTCTCGGGGGACCGCCTCGTGGCCACGCACTACGGCCTCTACAACACCGTCTGCGGAGTCGGCATCACCTTGGGCAACCTGCTGATCGGAGCGGCTCTCGACGCCGCACGGAAAGCCGGTCTGTCCGCGCTCCCCTGGCTGGCGCTCACCGCGCTCGGCCTGGTGTGCACCGCCGCCTTGTACGTGCTGCACCGCACCGGCCGACTGGCCGAACCCCCGTCAGATGCCCGCCCGGAGCCTCTGACCGTCTGACCTGACACCCGCGGCAGGGGGCGGGCGCCCACGAAGCGCCCGCCCCCGTACCGCCGTGCACACATTCGGGAATGAACCTCGACGACCGTCCCTGGGCGGAAGGCACGGGCCACCGTGCGACTTCTTCCAGTACGCCACTGGTCAGCTCGAATGCTGGCTGCACCATGGAATCCTGCGCCGCCCCGAGACAGGCCAGAGGCCACAGTGCATGACGTGTGCTGTGGGCGCTACGTGCGTTCTCTTGAGCACGTTCCAACCCTGCGCAGAAGGCTTCTCACGCAGAACGACGGCGACGGCGATGGCGCGCTGCCGATGCTGTACGCCGCAGGAGCGAACGTTCCGACTCGCGGCAGTGGTTCGCGCGCGGCCATCAGACCAGGGCCGGTGGGCCAACTCAGCGCGAGGGGACCGGCCGTGCTGATCGCGGGGCCGGATCGCGCCGTTCTGGACGGACTGGCTGCGCTCGCCCCACGACGCGTTCTGGAACCGGCTCGCGGGACAAGTGGCATGCCACCGACACCCCTACTGGGCACAGCTCATGTGGGCGCGCTGCGGCCCGAGGCCCGCTCCCCCAGCAACCCCGGTCGCACCGGTCGCACCGACGGCCCCCTACGGCGGCCCCGTGCCGGACCGCGCCGCACTCAGCCACGGTGCAGCCGACCCTGGGGCCCACCGGCGCCAACGCCGTCGCCGGGATCGGCTACGAGAGCGCCAAGGTGCTTGCCGAAGTGACCGCCACAACGTCGAGCGTCCGCCGGCGCCTGGCCCGCCGGCGCGTCCGAACAGGGGCCGGTCGCGACGACGACGGTACGTGGCTAGCGGGCCGGCCACCGCCGGCCCGGGGTCCGGGGTCCGGGGCCCGGGGCCCGGGGCCCGGGGCATCAGTAAAAGGACTCGTCCTGCCGGGCAGGCTCTCTCTACTCTGAGCGGAGCGGGACTGCGCAGTCCCCGCAGGTTGCGGAGCCGTGGCAGAGCGGCCCAATGCGATCGGCGTGAGCGATGCCCCCTCACGTCGACTGATGGGGATCGGGCGGGCATGCCCCTCCTCGTCCGCGGGTTCGAATCCCGCCGGCGCCGCAGCCGAACGCAACATGCCGGCCGCACGTATTCATGCTCTGCATCGCGCCTTTCGATGGCCGGTCCACATACCTGCGAAGAATCGCGGACCGGCCCGCACGGCACTCGATCCGCCAGGGTGCGGGTGACCGCCGGACGCCATGGCCTACGCCGGACGGGATGCTGGGCGCCTGGGGTGGCAGCACGAGTGAACCGAGACGTACGCGCACTCCGTCCCCCGCGACGACCAGGTGCTCGGCCCGCTCGCCTAATGGTGTGTCAGCACAGGATGTGGCGGCGAGCCTTCGTCAGGAGAGGGTCGAGCGGCCGGCGGCACGCCTCGCACACCAGGGTGTCCGCAGAGACCCGGGGCGGGGGCGCGGGGGCAGGCGCCCGGGACGCCCGCTCATGGGCCGCGCGGACGGCCTGAGCGTGCCGGGCCACTGCGTCCCGGCGCTGCTGTGCCTCCCGCGCCTTCTTCTGAGAGTCGAGCATCCGCTTGTGCACGTCCTCCGGCAGCACCGCACCGTGCGACGCCAGGCCCAGCGAGTCGAGGGGCATCGTCACCCTTTCCAGCTCGTCCAGCGCGCACGGTGGATGGTGGAGCCCGTACATCGACAGGTCAGGCACCTTCCACCACTCGCCCACCTGCCGGTGCGGGCGGCCCAGCGATGTCGCCGCCTGCCGCTGAGAGACGGAGTAGAACCACACCGGTAGGCCCTCGTCGAGCACGATGTGCGGGAAATGCACCCGCGGCCGCCAGAACCAGACGTCGACCACGCCTTGGCGGACGTAGTCGCGGTGACGCTGCCTCCAGCCGTCATCGGTCATCAGCTTGCGCTGCGCCTCCAGCGCGATCTTCGTACCGTCCTCCAGCAACACCTCGACGTCGGCCCGCCGGTCACGGTCCGGCGTCCACTGCTCCAGCCGTACCCTGGCAACCCCAGGCCTCGACCGTGCCCACGCCGCCAGCGTGTGCTTGGTCGTGATGTGCCAGACCGTCTCGGGGCCGTGGCCGCCGTCCGGAGCCTGGCCGGGCGGGTGCGCGAAGTGCCGACGGACCTTCCCGCCCAACCGCCCGCGCGTCACCAGCGGCACCCGGGTCCCCATCGGGGCCTCGAACCCGTGGAAGCAGTAGAAGCACACCAGCCGGCCCGTGCCGCCGTACCCGAGCCGCTTCCACAGCTCAGGCGGCCCCTCGGCGATGTGCACCTCTCGCCGAGTCTCCAGGTCGAAGCCGACCACAAGTAAGTCGTCCTGCACCGTGCCCTCCCCCGCATGGCGAGGCCGCCCAGGCCGCCGCAGCCGGGGCGGCCCTGGTCCCCGTGTCGAGCCGCTACTTCATGGATGCCGCGTCCAGGCTGTCGTCGATACCGCCGAGACGAGACCGCGCTGATGGCCGCAGGCGGGCGCCTCCAGGGTCATGTGCGCGGAGCACCCAGCGCCGAGCGCCAGGTGCTCGAAGATGACGGCCGAGTCCATGTCTTGGACGATACGACAGCATGGCCGGCGAGCGGAAGGGATCTTCAGACCGCTCAGCGCGGACTGAGAGCGCAGCGTGTGCTGACAAGCTGCCGCCACCGCCGAACGCCGGTGAGCTGCTCCTACCCAACAGCGGCCGCTCGCTGCCATGTCACGAGCCCGACGCGGTCAGATCGGCTTGCGCGCAGCGTTGCGCACGACTCCGCCGGTCAGGTCGCGGTGGGAATGTAGCGTGCTGCTACGAGTTGGGCCATGGTCCGAAGTTTCGCGAAGTAGGAAGCGCAGTACTCCGAGTTGATCAGGGGCGCGATCTTGTCGAGGTCGGCGATGCACGCCCAGAGGATGGCGATGCCACTGTCGTCGAGCCCGCCGTTCAGCTCTCTCAGGACGAGGCCGGCGACGTCGGCGTCCAGGAGGATCAGCTCCACGCCCTCAATGTCGACGCCGCGGAAGCTCTCGGGGTACAGCGCGCGCCGGTGTTCCTCCCACAGCCGGGCGAGTAGGTCTTCAGGCTGGCCTCCGCTCCTGTCGACCACTGCCGCTTCTACCTCAGTTGCTGGGCGAAGGAGTAGGGAAACGGCATCGAAGACGGCACGCACCATGTCGATGGCCCCGGCCGGGCCGAGGGAGGCACTTGTGACGGTGCCCTGCGTGAGTTTGTCGCGCAGTAGTCGGCTGCGGTCGAGTTCCGTGGCGAGTTCGGCCGCGATGAGCCCTGCATCGGTGGCCCGCTCGATGAGTTTCTGGAGTGGTTCGTTGACGGCCAGACGCTCGGCAAGGAGGTGCTCCAGGGCGAACAGGGAATGCGTGACGGCGACGGTGGCGAACTCGTACCGGTAGTAGGAGTGTCGGATGAGCTCGCGGGCCGTTTCCAGCGCGCTCATGACGTACATCGACGCGTCGCTGGGCAGAACCAGGTCGGCAACCAAGGTGTGCATGCCCGCAAAGTCGAGAGCGACGTCGCGGGCACGCGGGTCCTGTACTGGCAGAGGGAGCGGGCCGGGCAACGGCGGCGGGGGGTTCACCAGTGCAGTCTTGTCGTCTGACGGCTGCCGGTGCCAACGGATTTACTCGGGGCGCTTGGCGACCCGGTGCCGCACGTCGCAACCTGCCCGGTCGGACAGGCGCAGGGCTGGGCGGTCAACTGCGCGATCTTCGATATGCCCGAGTATCAGGTGCTCGCCGTCCTCGTCGACGACGTCCGGGCAGCGTGCCGGTTCCCTCGCAGCACGCGTAGGGGGTTGGGTCTCGCTATGGGGTCCCAAGACACGGCATGTGACGGGCTCTGGCCGACATCAATGGGAGCTCACACCAGGAAGCGTGTCCCGCCGGGCCGGTCCGGGGTGGTGGACTCTGCCGCTCGGGCCGCGGACCATACTGGTCGAGCCCCGATCACCCACTGGACGGTTCCATGGCCAAGAGCAGCTCTTCATCGACCACTGTCCCCGGTACCACATGGCTCGGACGTGGGCGTCACCTCGGTCCCGAGGCCGAGCGTGACGTCCGACGCAATCTGCTCGCTCTCAAGGCGGCCAGAGTGATCGACGACTTCCTCGACCTCGACCCCGTCGAGGCGGCCCGCTCGACCGATCTGTTCCCCCGGGACGAGTCCGCCGACCCTGGCCCCTCGGCCCGCCGCCTGTTCGAGGCACGTTGGCGCGTCAAGGGCGATGTCACGGTGCGCGCTCAGCTGACGACCTATGAGCCTGAGTCCCGCCGCAGCGACAGCGAGAGCGAGGTCGCCTGGGTGCTGGTCGCCGAGGCGGAGCGGGCGTGGGAGGCGAGCTGGCCTTCACCCGCTACCGTGTTCTGGCCCGACAGCGACCAGGTCGCCTGGGATCACGACAGGGTGCCGGGCGGGCGTCTGCGAACGACGAACTACCTGCCCAAGGACGATGGCGAGTTGCGGCGCCTGCTGCGGGACTGCGCCCGGCAGAGCTGGTTCATCCATGTCGTGGTGCACGAGGCGATGACGCCGGACGCGCTGGGGCGGCGGCCGGTCACGGCATTTTTGCCACCGAGCCTCAAGCACCAAGTGATCGAGCACCGGGCCACGCCGGAGCAGGCGCTGATCGCCGACTTCGCGATGAAGCGTGAGCTGGGTGTGGGGCTACCGCGCGGCGGGGCCGTCGTCCTGCCCCCCGCACCGCAGACCCTGGGCTACGACGCGGAACGCTTCACGGTAGGCAACGTCTTCCTCGACGGTACCGAGCCGTCCGGACTCCTGGAAAAGATCGTGGAGTTCGCCTCGCTGCCACGACCGCTGCCGACCGGCGCCGAACAGGTTCTGACACGACTACGCCAAGGCTGGCACCTGCTCAACCCCGACGAGGAACTCGTCCACGCACGGGCCATGGTCACCTGGTACGCCGAAGCACTCAAGGCCATGACGGCATCCTGCGACCTCTACCGTGAGGCGGCCGAGTCGGCACACGCCGCGCTCGCCGAAGCCGCCAGCGGCAACAACACACCCAGGACACCCGCACCGGCTAGGGCCGAGCAGGGCACCTCACCGCTGAAAACCCTCACGAAGTCGCTCGCCCTCTTCCGCAAGCCTGACCGCTAGGCCGTGCATCGAGAGTGGATCTTGAGCGATGGATGGCCTTTGGTTTTAGGGCGGTGCTGGAGCCGTTGTTGCCGTAGGGCACGAAAGCTGGGCGGCCGCCGGCCCGGCCTCGGCAGCAGCTGATCGACGGCATACGGTGTCGAGTCCGGACCGCTGTGCCGTGGCGGGACGTGCCCGCGGTGCGGGCCGTGGGGCCGGGTTTGCGACCTGTTCCGCCGATGACAGCGGGACGGCACCTGGCACCGGATCCTTAGCCGGCTCCAGGCCTGGTCGACGGAGCAGGTGCAATCACGTGGGACCTGAGCATCGACTCCACGGTGTGCCGTGCGGCCGACTACCGCGAGCGCCATGCGGTCGAGTGCGGGATCAACCGCCTCAAGAGAATCGGCACTGGCGCCACGCGCTACGAGCAGCGGTTCTTCAGCAGGGGTCCCGATAGAGGAGGGCCACAGCCTCGGCGAAGTCGGCGTGTGCGGGCTCGAAGGTCCGGGCGGCTACGAGGAACATCGAGCGGTCCGTCAAGGCGCGCGAGGGCGGCGCCCCGGTCGCGTACGGAGCGTGAGTCGGATCGACCGGTGAGTGACGTAGTCGTCCGGGCAGGAGCCGTGGCTGTGATGCCCCGCACAGGAGCCACGTCACGTCCTAAGGGAGGTAGTACGCGGGCGTCCCGCGATCCCGTGCCCAGGTGGATCGCGACAGGCCATTTCAGGCATTTGCTATGCAGTGGGGTAGTACGTCACATCCTTGCGCTTGGCGCCGAGCGCCCCTAACCATGGCTGTCGTTCCGGGGATCCCGGTGCGGGGTCGGACAGCAGAGCACGTTCGCTCGACGGCCCCAGCCACCTCGCGGAGCGCTGCTGCGCTTCCGCCGCCACCGCATTCGGTCGGCATCCCCACGTCGTCGTCAGATGGAGAGTTACTCGCGTATGACCGCCCCCACGCAGAACACCACCAGCCGCCTCGCCCGATTCCGCAAGCTGTCCGTCGCAGGCATGGCCACCGCGGGTGCCGCAGCGGCGGCGCTCACGCTGATCCCGTCGCCCGCTCAGGCAGCCCCGGTGTCGGCGAACGTCTCGGCGTCCCAGGTGTCAGCGGCGGATGCTCCGGCGGCCAAGAAGGCGAAGAAGCAGTACGCCGACAACCTCGACGGCTGGATCAAGGAAGCGTTGGACATCATGAAGTCCGAGCAGATCCCCGGCAGCTACGAGGGCCTGCACCGCAACATCATGCGTGAGTCCTCCGGCAACCCGAACGCCCAGAACAACTGGGACGTGAACGCGCAGAACGGCACGCCGTCGAAGGGCCTGCTCCAGGTCATCCAGCCGACCTTCGACGCCTACCACGTCGCCGGCACCCCGCATGACCTGACCGACCCGGTCGCGAACATCACGGCGGCCGCCAACTACGCGGCCGACAAGTACGGCTCCATCGACAAGGTCGACTCCGCCTACTGATCGCCCGTTCCCAGGCAGCTCCTGGCTCTGGCAGCCGTGTCGCGGAACGCGACAAGGGGCCCGGCTATGCCGGGCCCCTTGCATTCGTAGCGGGGACAGGATTTGAACCTGCGACCTCTGGGTTATGAGCCCAGCGAGCTACCGAGCTGCTCCACCCCGCGTCGGTAAGTCCACTCTACACAGTGGATCGCGCGGGGTCGCACACGGTTCCCCGTCAGGTCAGCCGCGGACGATGTTCTCGGCCTGGGGGCCCTTCTGGCCCTGCGTCACGTCGAAGGTGACCGTCTCACCCTCGACCAGCTCCCGGTACCCGTCGCCCGTGATGTTGGAGTAGTGGGCGAACACGTCCGGGCCGCCTTCCTGGGCGATGAACCCGAAGCCCTTCTCGGCGTTGAACCACTTCACGATGCCACTGGCCATGCTGTGTGTCCTTCGAACGTGCCGGGGGCGCCGGCCGGAGTAAGGCGGGGGACGTTCCCCTGTGGGAAGCCACCCGGCGTCCGTTCTACCCCGCCCGCGTCCCCCTTATTCGATCACCGTCCCGATGCACGTGAGGTTCCGCGGGCGCACCGTGGGCGGTGTCGACACCGGCACCGTGGAACCCACCCGAGCGTGGCGATCCGGGTATTTCCAGGGTGGGGAACGACGAGCAGGTGTGTTCCGTGCCTGAGCACGCTGTACGGCACCTGCCAGACGCTTCGACCGGTCACAGACCGGCGATGTCCCTGGCCCTCTTCAGCACGGAGTCGAGCGTGTCCACCCCCGTGTTGCGCCGGCTCTCGCGCGCCGCCCGGTCCGCCGGCACCAGCCGCGCGGCGACCTGCACGGCGTGGGCGTCCGGGTCGCCGAAGGCGGTCCGCGGGTGTTCTCCCGTCTCCGCACAGTGCGCCGTTACCTCCTTGACCGCCTGGAGCACGACTGCCCGGTCGACGCCCGGCTGCATGGCCAGCCGTACCTGGAAACGCGCCATCCACTTCTCGCGGTCCTTCTCGCTCGCCGCGTCCGTCGTCTGCGCCTTGTTCGCCATGCGCTCTCCCTGATGATCGGCAACCGTCCGTCATGGAATGGGACGCCGAGGCAACGACGTAGGTTGCCGGAAGTCCACGGCGGCCGACGAACCCGCCCCGCGAGAGCGGCCCACACCGTCGCCGCGCAAGCAACCGGCAAGGAACCCACCCGCGCTCGCCTCCACCGCATGGCGGAGGCGCCTGGGTGGGCACCTAACTACAGGCTGAGTGCGTCCTCGGCGTTGTCCATCCACGCGGTGACTGAGTTGTCGTCGGACACGTTCAGCCCGGGCGTGGAAGCCTTGAGCGGCAGCTGCTCCAGGTCGGACTCGGTGTTCATGGTCATCGCGATCGAGGAGACCGTCTCGCTCTCGGCGTCCTTCAGGCCGCCCATGAGACCGGCGTAGGCGGACTGACCCGGTGCGAGCCGGATGGCCTCCTCGATACCGGGGGCCGGGCCGCGCTCCGTCGCCTGCCCATCCAGGTCACCGAAGGTCACGACGGGGTGGCCGAGCACCCGGCACGGCTTGCCGGACTTGTTGGTGATCTTCAACAGGTAGCTGCTGGTCGTGGGCTCAGCGCGGCTCGCGGTGAACGTCACGTCGTAGGTGCTGCAGGGAAAGACGTCGTAGTCCGGATCGACCGTCGGCGGGACCGGCTTGGAGGGTGTGGTCGGCTTGGCGGGCGCAGACGGGTTCGCGGGTCCCGACGGCTTGGCGGGCGCAGACGGTTTGGCGGGCTGCGGCGGGGAGGCGGGAGTCGCCGTCGTCGGCACGTCGGTCCCGCCCGCGGCGCCGTCCTCGGAGGGGCCGCAGGCGGTCAGGGTCAGTGCGGACACGGCGAGGAGGGCGGCGGCGGCTCTGCGAACGGTACTCATGGCGGTACTCCCCCGATGGTGGCGCTCGAACTGTGCTGTGGTGGACACCAGGTTCGCGCGGGCGCTTCACGGTTCGGTGACAGTGCCTTGCCGAATCCACCACGGTTCGTCCCATGGGTTCCTGACGACTCCCGCAAAGTCAGCACCCGGCGCCCTGCCCTGCCCTGCCCTGCCCCCAAGCCGTGCCGTGCCGTCGTCCCCACTGGCCGGCGGCCCTCGGTCGGCCCATGCGAGCGGCCGCTGGTACACCGGCGCGCCGTGCGCGGCAGCGCGCCTCGGCGACCAGGGTGGTACATCACCTGGCACAGCAGGACGCCGCCCTCATGGCTGTCTACGACCTCCCGCTCACCCGAAAGAGGCGGGTGTCAGCGGTGGGACCCGCCTTTCCGCGCCAAAAGTGAGGGTGTTCTGGGGGTGTTTGTTGGCTGGGGTCCGCCCTGCCCTTTCGTGCGCGGGCTTCTAGCATTCGAGCACCCCCGCCCGCACCGGTGGGGCGCCCAGGGAACACGTCTGGCATGTACATGATGCTTCAACTGTTGCCGATCGCACCACCCCTGCCCGAACTGCCAGCGCCCCGGAGCCACCGCACCAGGTCCGTGACGGCCGCCCGCCCCTGCGGCGCGCGCCGCACCCCCCAGCCCCGCGACCGGGCGCACCCCTGCGCCCGCGCTCGCCCGGCACCAAGAAGCACTGGATGGGAGAACCATGCGAGTCCCGCTGCTGGTGAGCGGAGCGATCACCGCTCTGTTCGCCTCCGCCCTGCCCGCGCAGGCAGGCCCGTCGTCGATCACCGACCCGCCCCCGGACAGGATCGTCATCGACATCGCGACGGTCAACGGCTCCGGCTGCCCCCTGGGCACCGCCGCCATCGCCGTGTCCGAGGACAACACCGCCTTCACCGTGACCTACAGCGACTACCTCGCGCAGGCGGGCGGCAACTCCTCCCCCACCGCCGCCCGCAGAAACTGCCAGCTCAACCTCCTGGTGCACGTTCCCCAGGGCTTCACCTACGCCATCGCCAGCGCCGACTACCGCGGCTACGCCTCGCTCCAACCCGGCGCGAGCAGCACCGAGAAGGCCTCGTACTACTTCCAGGGCTCGCCGAACACCGCCTCGCGGACACACACCTTCCGAGGTCCGTACGAGGACAACTGGCAGGCCACCGACACCACCGACTGGGCACAACTGGTGTGGGCGCCCTGCGGTGTGCAGCGGAACTTCAACATCAACACCGAGCTCCGGGTGAACGCCGGCACCTCCAACCCGGCCACCACCAGCTACATGACCATGGACTCCACCGACGGCGACATCAACACCGTCTACCACCTCGCATGGAAGGAATGCCCCAGGAAGTAGCAGCAGCACGCCGATAGCTGAGCTCACACCGTGGGCCCCGGGCGGGCA
>NZ_JBHXPI010000048.1:0-47612 GCF_042718575.1 Streptomyces sp. NPDC058579 | reverse complement strand
GGTGGTCGCCCGGCCGTCCGCGCGCAGCCGGGCAAGCGCCTCGACCAGGCCGGTCAGCCGGCGCCCGAGCGCGTCGGCGCCGTGCTCGCGGTCCATCAGCAGGAGCGCCTGGACGACGGGACCGATCCGGTGACGCGGTACGGGGAGGGGGTCCGGCGCCGCGGCCGTGTGCGGGGTGCCGGGCCGGGCCGGGAGGCGGACCGGGGCGGCGCCCTCGCCCCGGCGGTGGACCAGCGCGAGGAGGGCCGTGTCGACGTCCAGGTGGGCGCCCTGGATCCAGTCGGCGAGCTCCTCGTGGCCGAAGCGGTAGCCGGAGCCGGCCGGGACGACGAGCCCCTCGGTCAGGACGGCGGAGGCCCAGCCGGTCCGCCACGGGAAGACCTCCTCGAAGGAGCCGCGGTCCAGCTCCCCCTGCCCGGGCCCCAGGCACCGCCGGGCCGCCTCGTGGACCTGCCCGGCGACCCGCGCGGCGAGCCGGCGCACGGCGGTACCGCGCGGGACCGGGCGGGTCCCGGCCGCGATCCGTACCGCGACCCGCAGACACATCAGGTCCAGGTAGGCACCGAAGACCTCCTCCCGCCCGGGCCTGCCGGGCGCGCCGCCGGGCACGGCCTCGCGCACCTCGGCGAGCAGCCGCAGCACGAGCGGGTGCCGGGCGTCGTCGGGGGCGAGGTCGCCCGCGCCGAGCCCGTACCGCGCCCGGGCGAGCACCGCCTCGTCGTCCGTGAGGTCGCCGAGCGGTACGGCGCCGTGCAGGGACTCCGGGGCGTGGAGGCGGCCGGCCCGCTCCCAGTACTCCGGGCGGCAGCCGAGCATCAGGCGGCCTGCGTGGGCGCCGAGCCAGGACTCGGTGCCCGTCGTCCAGGCCGGGAGCCGGTGGGCCAGGGCAGGGGGCATCTCCTCCGGGCCGTCGAGGACGACGAGGAGGGGCCGGCCCGCCGCGTGGGCGAGCCCGGCGGCCCGTTCGGGGGTGGCGGTCGACATGTCGGCATGGACACCCGACGCGGTGACGATCCGGCCCGCCTGGCACAGGGCGCGGCCCACGGCGTCGGCGACCGAGGTGTCGTCGGCGCGCAGGTCCGCCCCGCGCAGCCAGACCGTGGGGGCGGGTTCGGCGCTCCGGGCCCGCTCGGCGCAGTGCGCGGCGAGGGCGGTGGTCCGTCCGGTGCCGGGGTCGCCGACGAGGGCGAGGACCAGGGCGTCGGAGTCGCCGGTGAAGGCCGCGAACTCCCGGACGCACGCGGCCCGTTCGACCGGTGGGGGCCACGCCGACCGGCTGCCCGCGCCGGCGGCGGCCCCGGTGGACGCGGCGGTGGCGGTCGCCGTCAGCTCCAGGACGCCCGCCAGGTTGAGCTCGCGCCCGTAGCAGGGCGCGGTCGCGGCGTTGCGCTTCAGCAGCTCGGCCAGCGGGCCCACGGGCGGCAGGGGCAGCGCGTATCCGGCGGCCCGGTGGTCGCCGTGCAGCGCGGTGCCGAGGACGCCCAGGACGGCTCCGGTCTCCGGGTCCACCACGGGCCCGCCCGTGGCCTGCCCGCCGAGCCGCAGGGCGTCGGCTCCCTCGGTGCCGATGGCCAGCTCCCAGGCCGCCCGGCCCAGCGCGTGCCGCCGGCCACCGGTGGCGTACGTGACGGGTGCCGTGCCGAGCACCCGCGCCTCGCGCCAGCCGTGCGCCGCGATCCGTACGTACGTCCCGGCCTCGATCTCGGTCCGTGCCGACACCGGCAGCGGCCGGACGCCGATCCCCTCGGCCCGCAGGAGCGCGAGGCCGGACTCGGGCAGCAGGGTGAGGGCGTCGGCCTCGGCGACGCGATCGCGCTCGCCGGGGGCGCGCAGCAGGATCCGTACGAGCCCGGCGACCGCCTCGTGGCTGGTGACGACCGTCCCCCGGTCGTCGGCCACGAAGCCCGTTCCGCGGGGGCGGCCCGCCGGATCGCAGATCCGTACCAGCGTGCCGAGGTCCCCACGTCCCATGGTGTCGACGGTAGGTCGGCGGTGATCACCGCGAGAACCACACCGGCCGAACGCGCCCCCCAGCGCTCCCCCGTTTCACTCCGAGCGCCTGCCCGAAGGGGTGAAAATGACGATCGAAATGGATAACACTCCTCTGGGGGAGGGGAACGTGGGGCGGCACGCATGCGTGCCGCCCCACGAAATACCGGCGTGATCACAACAAATAACGGGGTCACGCGTCAGCGAAGACGGCCAGGCTCTTCGCCTTCCCCTTCTGATCCTCCACGAGCGCCAGCAGACGCCCGTCGGGCGCGAAGACGGCCACCGCACCCGCCGGATACGACGGCATATCGAGCCGCACGCCGTTCAGCAGCAGCCTGGCCCGCTTCTCGTCGACGTCCCAGCGGGGGAACGCGGCCGAGGCGGCGTCGGCGACCGGCATGACCGTCAGCTCCTCCTGGAGCTGGTCCAGGGTCTTGGCCGAGTCCAGCTTGTACGGACCGACCCGGGTCCGTCGCAGCGCGGTCAGATGACCGCCCACGCCGAGCCCTGCGCCCAGGTCACGGGCGAGCGCCCTGATGTACGTACCGGAGGAGCAGACCACCGAGACGACCAGGTCGACGACCTGCGTGCCGTCCTCGGCGACGGCCTCCCGGACGTCGTACACCTGGAAGGACGAGACGGTGACCGGCCGCGCCGGGATCTCGAACTCCTCGCCGCCGCGCACCCGCGCGTACGACCGCTTGCCGTCGATCTTGATGGCAGAGACCTTCGACGGCACCTGCATGATGGCGCCGGTCAGCTCCGCCACGCCCGCGTCGATGCCCTCACGGGTCACCTTGGACGCGTCCACGGATGCCGTGATCTCGCCCTCGGCGTCGTCGGTGATCGTCGTCTGGCCCAGGCGGATGGTGCCGAGGTACTCCTTCTCGGTCAGCGCGAGGTGACCGAGCAGCTTGGTCGCCCGCTCCACGCCGAGGACGAGGACGCCGGTGGCCATGGGGTCGAGCGTGCCGGCGTGGCCGACCCTGCGGGTCTTGGCGATCCCGCGCATCTTGGCCACGACGTCGTGCGAAGTGAAGCCCGACGGCTTGTCGACGATGACAAGCCCGTCGGGCGTCTTCCCTGCGTTGCTCATCAGGCGGTGGTGCCCTCTTCGTCCTCGTCCTCGGGCTTGCGGTACGGGTCGGCCTCGCCGGCGAACTTCGCGCCGGACGACGCCTCGCGCACGGCCGCGTCCGAGGCCCGCGCCTTGTCGAGGAGGTCCTCGATCGTCTTCGCGGTCTCCGGGAGGGCGTCCGCGACGAACGTCAGCGTCGGCGTGAACTTCGTCCCGGCGGCGGCGCCCACGGCCGAGCGGAGGATGCCCTTGGCACTCTCCAGGCCTGCGGCCGCGCTGGCCCGCTCCTCGTCGTCGCCGTAGACCGTGTAGAAGACCGTGGCCTCCCGCAGGTCACCGGTGACGCGGGTGTCCGTGATGGTCACGTGCGTACCCAGGCGCGGGTCCTTGATGCCGCGCTGCAGCTTCTCGGCGACCACCTCCCGGATGAGGTCCGCCAGCTTCTTCGCCCGCGCGTTGTCGGCCACTGGTCCTTCTCCTTCTTTGCCTTGCTCATTCAGTCTTCATCAGTGTGGAGCCTGCGTCGCACCGACAGCAGCTCCACCTCGGGCCTGGCCGCGACCAGCCGCTCGCACCGGTCCAGCACGTCCGACACGAATCCCACGTCGCCGGAGACCAGAGCGACCCCCAGTCGGGCCCTGCGATGGAGGTCCTGGTCGCCCACCTCGGCCGCGCTCACGGAGAACTTGCGCTGGAGCTCGGCGACGATGGGCCGGACGACGGAGCGTTTCTCCTTCAGCGAATGAACGTCGCCGAGGAGCAGATCGAAGGACAGAGTCCCCACGTACATGTAGTGCCGGATGTCCCGCCGGTTCGGGTTCGGTGGCCTGCCAGGCCTTCGCTCGGCAGGAACACCAGAACCGTACACGCAACGGCCGGGGCCGATCGACGGAATAACTACCGCCGACCGGCCCCGACCTACCGCTGCACTCAGGCGCGCGGCTTCTCGCGCATCTCGTACGTCGCGATGACGTCGTCGATCTTGATGTCGTTGAAGTTTCCGAGGTTGATACCGCCCTCGAAGCCTTCGCGGATCTCGGTGACGTCGTCCTTGAAGCGGCGCAGACCGTGGATCGTGAGGTCCTCGGCGATGACCTTGCCGTCGCGGACGAGGCGCGCCTTGGTGTTGCGCTTGACCTCGCCGGAGCGGATGAGGACACCGGCGATGTTGCCCAGCTTGGACGAGCGGAAGACCTCGCGGATCTCCGCCGTACCGAGCTCGACCTCTTCGTACTCCGGCTTGAGGAGGCCCTTCAGAGCCGCCTCGATCTCCTCGATGGCCTGGTAGATCACCGAGTAGTACCGGACGTCGACACCCTCGCGCTCCGCCATCTGCGCCGCGCGGCCCGCAGCGCGGACGTTGTAGCCGATGACGATGGCGTCGGAGCCCATGGCCAGGTCGATGTCCGACTCGGTGACCGCACCGACACCGCGGTGCAGGACACGGATGTCGACCTCTTCGCCGACGTCGAGCTGGAGCAGCGAGGCCTCGAGAGCCTCGACCGCACCGGACGCGTCGCCCTTGATGATGAGGTTGAGTTCCTGGACCAGACCGGCCTTGAGCACCTTGTCGAGGTCCTCGAGGGACACCCGGCGGACGCGCTTGGCGAAGGCGGCGTTGCGCTCACGCGCAGCGCGCTTCTCGGCGATCTGACGGGCCGTACGGTCCTCGTCGACAACCAGGAGGTTGTCGCCGGCACCCGGCACGTTGGTGAGACCGAGCACCAGGACGGGAGTCGACGGGGTCGCCTCCTCGACGTTGTTGCCCTTGTCGTCGAGCATCGCCCGGACACGGCCGTACGCGTCGCCGACCACCACGGTGTCGCCGATGCGCAGCGTTCCGCGCTGGACCAGGACGGTCGAGACGGCACCACGACCGCGGTCGAGGTGGGACTCGATCGCAATACCCTGCGCGTCCTGGTTCGGGTTGGCCCGCAGGTCGAGCGAGGCGTCGGCGGTGAGGACGACGGCCTCGAGCAGGGAGTCGATGTGCAGACCCTGCTTGGCGGAGATGTCGACGAACATCGTGTCGCCGCCGTACTCCTCTGCCACCAGACCGAACTCGGTCAGCTGACCGCGGACCTTGGTCGGGTCCGCACCCTCGACGTCGATCTTGTTGACCGCGACGACGATCGGGACGCCGGCGGCCTTGGCGTGGTTGAGCGCCTCGATCGTCTGCGGCATGACGCCGTCGTTGGCCGCGACCACGAGGATCGCGATGTCGGTCGACTTCGCACCACGAGCACGCATGGCGGTGAACGCCTCGTGACCCGGGGTGTCGATGAAGGTGATGCGACGCTCTTCGCCGTTGACCTCGGTACCCACCTGGTAGGCACCGATGTGCTGGGTGATGCCACCGGCCTCGCCCGCGACGACGTTCGTCTTGCGGATCGCGTCGAGAAGTCGGGTCTTACCGTGGTCGACGTGACCCATGACGGTGACGACCGGCGGACGGGAGACCAGAGCCTCTTCGCCGCCCTCGTCCTCGCCGAACTCGATGTCGAAGGACTCGAGGAGCTCGCGGTCCTCCTCCTCCGGCGAGACGATCTGAACGGTGTAGTTCATCTCCTCGCCGAGCATCGTCAGCGTGTCGTCGGAGACGGACTGCGTGGCCGTGACCATCTCGCCGAGGTTCATCATCACCGCGACGAGCGACGCCGGGTTGGCGCCGATCTTCTCGGCGAAGTCGGTGAGGGACGCACCGCGCGACAGGCGAATGGCTTCGCCGTTGCCGCGAGGCAGCATCACGCCGCCGACCGACGGGGCCTGCATGGCCTCGTACTCCTGGCGCCTCTGACGCTTCGACTTGCGACCACGACGCGCGGGACCGCCGGGGCGACCGAAGGCGCCCTGCGTGCCACCACGGCCACCGGGGCCACCGGGACGGCCACCGAAGCCGCCGGGACGACCGCCGAAGCCGCCGCCACCGCCGCCGGGACCACCCGGACGACCGCCGCCGCCACCACCGGGACCGCCGGGACGACCGGCGAAGCCGCCGCCGCCACCACCGGGACCGGCCGGACGGCCGGCGAAGCCGCCGCCGCCACCGGGACGACCGGCGCCGCCGCCACCCGGACGACCACCGGGGCCACCGGGACCACGACCGCCGCCGCCGGGGCCACCACCGGGACGCGGGCTGCCGGCAGCGGGACGCTGCGGCATCATGCCCGGGTTCGGACGGTTACCGCCGGGCGCGCCGCCCGGACGGGGAGCCTGCGGACGCGGCATCCCACCGGGGGTGGGACGACCGCCGCCCTGACCCTGGGGACGCGGGGCGCCGCCGGGGCCGCCCTGCGGACGCGGGGCACCCGGAACGGCACGATCGCCACCGGGACGGGGGGCACCGCCACCCGGACGGGGCGCCTGCGGGCGCGCCATTCCGGTGGAGCCACCCGAGGTGAAGGGGTTGTTGCCCGGACGCGGACCGGCCGGACGGGCACCGCCCGGACGGGGAGCGCCCTGGCCCTGCGGACGGGCGGGACGCTCGCCGGCGGGACGGGGGGCACCCTGACCCTGCGGACGGGCGGGACGCTCGCCGGCGGGACGGGGAGCCTGGGTCGAGCCACCGGGACGCTGACCGGCGGCGGGAGCCGCCGGAGGCGCGGTGAACTCGGGCACGGCCGGAGCCGGCGTGGCCGGCTTGGGCGCGGGCTTCGGGCCCGGGCGGGGGCCCGAGGCGGCCGGAGCCGGAGAGGGGGTGCTGCTCGCGGGTGCCGCCGGGGTGACCGGGGCGGGGGCCGCGGGCGCGGCGGGGGCCGGCTTGGGGGCCGGGGCGCCGGGCTTGGGGGCAGCGGGACGTGCCGCGGCGGCCGGAGACGGCGCCGCGGGCTTCGAGGGGGCGGCCTTACGAGGCGCGCCAGGCTTGGCAGCGGTCTTGCCGGCGGAACCGCCGGGACCCTGCAGCGCATCAGTCAACTTGCGCACGACCGGCGCCTCGATTGTCGAGGACGCCGAACGGACGAATTCACCGAGTTCTTGGAGCTTGGCCATGACGACCTTGCTCTCTACGCCGAACTCCTTGGCGAGTTCGTATACCCGGACCTTAGCCACTTCGCTCCTTTTAGGTCCGGTTACCGCCGGACCGTCGCTACTTCATGGGCGTACTCATCGCGTACTCATCGAGTGCTCATCGCAATCTCGACCTACTTCCAACTCGCGAGGTACCTGACCGCACGGTTATCCGTGCCGTACTTCTTCTTACGGTGCTGCCTGCTCGACGTGAAAGCGGATTTCCGCCGTTTCGAGCGGACCCTGGACCTTGAAGGCCCTCGGGAACGCCCGGCGGCGGACCGCCAGGTCGAGACAGACCGAGGCGGGGTGCAGATACGCACCCCGGCCGGGCAGCGTACCGCGATGATCGGGGACGCAGGCGCCCTCGACCTCCACGATGCGCAGCAGATCGCTCTTGGCCGCCCGCTCCCGGCATCCCACACAGGTTCGCTCAGGGCACGCTCGGTCTTGCGTCCGGCCAGACACGCTAAGTCTACCTCCCCGTAGCGACCTCACCCGTTCGGGGCAAGAATCGAACGGTCGTCTGTCGTGATCTCGCCGTCGCACAACGTGACGACGGCGAGATTCGTTCGTCGGGACCCTCGCGAGTCCCCTCGGCGCGCTCAGTCCCGGTCGCGCGCGTCTTCCGTCGGCTCGGTGTCCGGGCGGATGTCGATGCGCCAGCCGGTGAGGCGGGCGGCGAGGCGGGCGTTCTGGCCCTCCTTGCCGATCGCCAGCGACAGCTGGTAGTCCGGCACGGTCACCCGGGCGGAGCGTGCGGCCATGTCGACGATCTCGACCTTGGAGACCCGGGCCGGGGAGAGCGCGCTCGCCACCATCTCGGCCGGGTCGTCCGACCAGTCGACGATGTCGATCTTCTCGCCGAGCAGCTCCGCCATGACATTGCGCACCCGGCTGCCCATCGGGCCGATGCAGGCGCCCTTGGCGTTCAGGCCCGAACGGGTGGACCGTACGGCGATCTTGGTGCGGTGGCCGGCCTCACGGGCGATCGCCGCGATCTCGACGGAACCGTCGGCGATCTCGGGGACCTCCAGGGCGAACAGCTTCTTCACCAGATTGGGATGCGTACGCGAAAGGGTGACGGACGGACCGCGGACGCCCTTGGCGACCCGGACGACGTACGTGCGCAGCCGCAGACCGTGCGTGTAGTCCTCGCCCGGCACCTGCTCCTGCACCGGAAGGATGGCTTCCAGCTTGTCGTCGAGGCGGACCAGGACGTTCTTCGGGTCCTTGCCCTGCTGCACCATGCCGGCCACGATGTCGCCCTCGCGGCGGGCGTACTCGCCGAAGGTGACGTCGTTCTCGGCGTCCCGCAGCCGCTGCTGGATGACCTGGCGGGCGGTGCTCGCCGCGATCCGGCCGAAGTCCGACGGGGTGTCGTCGAAGTCCTTGGGCTCCTGGCCCTCCTCCAGCTCGGAGGGGTCCTCCTTCGCCCACACCGTCACGTGCCCGGTCTGCCGGTTCAGCTCCACGCGCGCGTGGCGGCGGGCCGAGGGGGTCCGGTGGTACGCGATGAGGAGGGCCGACTCGATCGCCTCGACCAACAGATCGAAGGAGATCTCCTTCTCTTGTGCCAAGCCCTTCAGGAGCTTCACGTCGATGTCCACGGCTACGCCTCCTCTTCCTTCTTGTCCTTGCGGTTGAACTCGATCTCGACACGCGCCTTGGCGATGTCCGCGAACTCGGCCCGGCGGGCGGTGGGCTTGCGCCCCTTCACACCCGGCACTTCGAGGTCGACGCCGGTCTCGTCCACGGCGAGGATCCGCGCGACGAGCTCCGCACCGTCGTTCAGCTGCAGCTTGGCGAGGCGGCCGGTGGCGCGCTCGTAGTGGCGGGGCTCGGTGAGCGGGCGCTCCGCGCCCGGGGTGCCGACCTCGAGGGTGTACTCCCCCTCGCCCATCGCGTCGGTCTCGTCCAGCGTCTCCGAGAGCGCGCGGCTCACATCGGCGACCTGGTCCAGATCGGCACCTTCGTCGGAGTCGACGACCACACGCAGCACCCGCTTGCGTCCCACGGAGGCCACCTCGATCTCTTCGAGGTCGAGTCCCTGCGCGGCGATGAGCGGCTCAAGGAGTGCTCGCAGCCTGTCGCTGTGGGTGGTGCTCATCCGGGTGACTCCTCGGCCGCGTGTGCTGTTGTGGGTTTCGTCGCGTGTCAGACCAAAGGGTATCCGGTCGCGGGGGGTGTTGCCGTCCACGGGCCCGGGGGCCGCGGGTACGCTCGCCTGCGGTGATCTTCGACCGGGCCGAGGGAGTGAATGTGGGGCGCACGGGGAGCTTGGGCAGGCGCGCGCTCCTGGCCGCGGGGGCGGTGACGCTGGTCGGCTGCACCGCCGAGAACGGCCCCGAGCGGCCGAGGAAGCCGAGCGCGGCCGAGCTGAAGGCGCGGGCCGAGGCGGCGCTGCGCCGCCGTTCGGCGGCGACGAGCCGGACCCTGCTGGAACGTTACGACGAGGTGCTCGCCGCCCATCCGGCGCTGACCGCGCGGCTGACCCCGCTGCGGACGGCGGTGGCGGCGCACGCCGCCGCGCTCGCGGAGGGCACGGAGGCGGGTGGCGCTCCCGGCTCGCCCAGTGCGGCCGGGGACGCCGGAGAGGCCGGAAAGGCCGGAAAGGCCGCCCCTTCGGCGGACACCCGGTCGGCGGATTCCGGCGACGGGCGGGCCGCGACGCCCTCGGCCCCGCCCGCCTCGGGGACCCCGGCCCCCGTTCCCGTACCGGCCGATCCGGCCCTCGCGCTCAAGGAACTGGCGGCGCTCGCGCGGAGGACCGGCGACGCGCACGCGGCGGCGCTGCTCGGCGCGGAGCCCGAGTACGCCCGGCTGCTCGCCTCGGTGGCGGCCTCCGGCGCCGCGCACGCGTATCTGCTGACCGAAGGAGGCCGGGCATGAGCGCCCTCGAAGCCGCGCGGGCGGCGCTCGCCGCCGAGCACGCGGCGGTGTACGGGTACGGGGTCGTCGGCGGCCGGATCGGCGCCGAGCGGCGGGCCGAGGCCACGGCCGCGTACGAGGCGCACCGGGCCCGGCGCGACGGCCTGCGCAGGACCGTGCGGGACCTGGGCGGCGAACCGGTCGCGGCGGCGGCCGGCTACGAGCTGCCGTTCGCGGTGCCGGACCAGGCCGCCGCCGTACGGCTCGCCGCCGTCCTGGAGGACCGGGTGGCCGGGGTGTACTCGGACCTCGTCCGGGCGGCCGAGGGGCCGCTGCGGCGGGACGCGGCCGCCGCGTTGCGCGAGGCGGCGGTACGGGCCGTTCGCTGGCGCGGCACCGACGTAACCTTTCCTGGGCTCGCCGAGCGGGTGTGACACGGGCCGAAACGGCCCTGACCAGGCTTCGTACTGCAGAAGGAACAACGCACGCATGGCTTTCGAACCGCCGCAGCGACTGGTGCGGACGCTCGCCGAGACGTACGGCGACGCTGTCGCGGCCGAGTGGCTCGAGAAGCTGCCCGAGCTCGCGCGGACCACGGTGGAGCGCGCCTCCCTGGACGTCGAGCGGGTGATGGCGCCCGGCGGGCGCAGCAGCCTGGTGGTGCTCGTACGGCGGCCCGACGGCTCCCCCGCCGCGCTGAAGATCGCTCCCGAGGCCGCGCGGCCCGATCTGGAGCGGGACGCGCTGGCGCACTGGGACGGCTGGGGCGCGGCGCGGCTCCTTGACGCGCCGGAGGACGGTTCGCTGCTCCTGGAGCGGCTGCACCCGGAGGTGTCGCTGCGGTCCCTGCCGGAGGCGAAGGCGCTCCTGGAGGCGGCGGGCACGGTACGGAGGCTGTGGGTCGAGCCGCCCGCGGGGCACGGCTTCGAGTCGGTCGCCGAGCGCACGGCCCGGCAGGCCGCGGCGATGGGCTCCTACCGGGGCGACGCCGAGGCCGGGGCGCTGACCGCCGCCGCGCTCGATGCGCGCGAGGAGCTGGTCGCGCTTCCCCCGGAGACGCTGCTGCTGCACGGGAACTTCCGGCAGGGCAAGGTGCTCGGCGGTGACCGCGCGCCGTGGCTGGCCGTGGGCCCCGAGCCGCTGGTCGGCGAGCGCGCCTACGACCTGGCGCGGCTGGTACGGGACCGGGTCGAGGACCTGGTGGCGGCCTCCGCGGGGGCGTCTTCGGCCCGGCGGCGGGTCAACCGGCTCGCGGACTCGCTGGAGGTGGACCGGGAGCGGCTGCGCGGCTGGACGCTGTTCCGGGCGGTCGAGTCGGGGACGCGGGCGCTGACGGCGGGCCGTCGGCAGGACGCGGAGCTGCTCCTGGAGTTCGCGGGCTGGCTGTAGGGGAATACCTTTGCTGTAAAGACTCGGCTCGGACCTTTGGGGGCCGTGATGGTCGAGGAGATTCTCGCAGCGGTGGCGGCGACCGGAGTGGCCGCCGTGGTGTACGTGGGCGCGGCGGCACGCGTGGTGAAGCAGTACGAACGGGGCGTGGTCTTCCGCTTCGGCCGGCTCATGGGCGATGTCCGCCAGCCGGGCTTCACGATGATCCGTCCGGTCGTGGACCGGCTCCACAAGGTGAACATGCAGATCGTGACGATGCCCGTGCCCGCGCAGGAGGGCATCACGCGGGACAACGTGACGGTGCGGGTGGACGCGGTCGTCTACTTCAAGGTGGTGGACGCGGCCGAGGCGCTGGTGCGGGTGGAGGACTACAAGTTCGCCGTCTCGCAGATGGCGCAGACCTCGCTGCGGTCGATCATCGGCAAGAGCGATCTGGACGATCTGCTCTCCAACCGGGAGAAGCTCAACCAGGGCCTCGAGCTGATGCTGGACTCGCCGGCCATCGGGTGGGGTGTGCAGATCGACCGGGTGGAGATCAAGGACGTGTCTCTGCCGGAGACCATGAAGCGGTCGATGGCGCGGCAGGCGGAGGCGGACCGGGAGCGGCGCGCGCGGGTGATCAACGCGGACGCGGAGCTGCAGGCGTCGAAGAAGCTGGCGGAGGCGGCGGGAGTGATGTCGGCGCAGCCGGCGGCGCTGCAGCTGAGGCTGTTGCAGACGGTGATGGCCGTATCGGCGGAGAAGAACTCCACGCTGGTGCTGCCGATTCCGGTGGAGCTGCTGAGGTTCCTGGAACGTGCGGCTCCGGTGCCCGGCGAGACCGCGGCGCCGCCCCGCCAGGAACCCCTCCCGGGCGTCCCGCCCGTCGAGGACCTGGCGCTCCCGGAGCCCCCGCTCGCCCTGGACGAGACGCTGACGGGCGCGCCGGTGGAACCGTTCCCTCAGGACAAGGCGGCGTGACGCCCAGCAGGGTGGGGGTGCCTTCAGGCACCCCCACCCTGTGCGTTTCTTGAGGTCAGGCGCTGAGGCGGGCGATCGCCTCGTCGACCGTCAGTTCCTCGCGCTCGCCCGTGCGGCGGTCCTTCAGTTCCAGGACGCCCTCGGCCGAGCGGCGGCCGGCGACGAGGATCTTCGGGACGCCGATCAGCTCCGCGTCGGTGAACTTCACGCCCGGGGAGACGCCCGCGCGGTCGTCGACCAGGACGCGGAGGCCCGCGGCGCGCAGCTTCTCGGAGACCTCCAGGGCCAGCTCGGTCTGGAGCGCCTTGCCGGCGGCGACGACGTGGACGTCGGCCGGGGCGACCTCGGCGGGCCAGCACAGGCCCTTGTCGTCGGCGGACTGCTCGGCGAGGGCGGCGACGGCGCGGGAGACGCCGATGCCGTACGAGCCCATGGTGACGCGGACGGGCTTGCCGTTCTGGCCGAGGACGTCGAGCTTGAGGGCGTCGGCGTACTTGCGGCCCAGCTGGAAGATGTGGCCGATCTCGATGGCGCGGTCCAGCTTCAGGCCGGTGCCGCACTTGGGGCACGGGTCGCCGTCCTGGACGACCACGACGTCGACGTACTCCTCGACCTCGAAGTCACGGCCCGCGACGACGTTCTTCGCGTGCGTGCCCTCCTTGTTGGCGCCCGTGATCCACGCCGTGCCCGGCGCGACGCGCGGGTCGGCGATGTACGTGACCTTCTCCAGGCCCTGCGGGCCGACGTAGCCCCGGACGAGGTCCTCGCGGCCGGCGAAGTCCGTCTCGGTGACCATCTCGACCGTGGCGGGCGCGAAGTGCGCCTCGACCTTGCCGAGGTCGACCTCGCGGTCGCCGGGTACGCCGACGGCGACGATCTCGCCGTCGACCTTGACCAGGAGGTTCTTCAGCGTGGCGGAGGCCGCCACGCCGAGGGAGGCGGCGAGGGTCTCGATGGTCGGGGTGTCCGGGGTGGGGATCTCCTCGGCGGCGGGGACGGCCGAGCCGTCGACCGGCTTCAGCGCGTAGGTGATCGCCTCGGTGTTCGCCGCGAAGTCGCAGTTCGGGCAGTCGGCGAAGGTGTCCTCGCCGGCCTCGGCCGGGGCGAGGAACTCCTCGGACTTCGAGCCGCCCATCGCGCCCGCGGTCGCGGCGCAGATGCGGTAGTCGAGGCCGAGGCGCTCGAAGATCCGCTGGTAGGCGGCGCGGTGCAGGGCGTAGGACTGGGCGAGGCCCTCGTCCTCCGTGTCGAAGGAGTACGAGTCCTTCATCAGGAACTCGCGGCCGCGCAGGATGCCGGCGCGGGGGCGGGCCTCGTCGCGGTACTTCGCCGCGATCTGGTACAGGATGACGGGCAGGTCCTTGTAGGACGAGCACTGGTCCTTGACCAGGAGCGTGAAGATCTCCTCGTGCGTCGGGCCGAGGAGGTAGTCGCCGCCCCTGCGGTCCTGGAGGCGGAAGAGCTCGGCGCCGTACTCGTCCCAGCGGCCGGTGGCCTCGTAGGGCTCACGGGGCAGCAGGGAGGGCAGCGAGACCTCCTGGGCGCCGATCCCGTCCATCTCCTCGCGGACGATCCGCTCGACGTTGGCGAGGACCTTCTTGCCCAGGGGCAGCCAGCTCCAGATGCCTGCGGCGGTACGGCGGACGTAGCCGGCCCGTACGAGGAGCTTGTGGCTGAGGACCTCGGCGTCCGCCGGGTCGTCGCGCAGCGTCTTCGCCATCAACTGGGACATGCGCTGGACCGGTGCGTTGGCCATGGTTCTCGTACTCCTGCCGGAAATCTGGGTGATGGCTAGGAGGTTAGCCGGGTGGCCCGTGGAGGCGGAAATCAGTTCCCGGTCGCGGCCCGTCGCGGGAGCGGCAGCGGGGCGCCCATCACCGCGTACGGGCGGGGGGCGCTCGGGAAGTGGACCTGCCGGGCGAGGTCGACGTAGCCGAGTGAGCGGTACAGGCCGCGGGCGGGGCTCTCGGTGTCGATGGCGGAGAGGATCGAGCGGGGCAGCTTCGACTGGTCGGTGATGGTGGTGATCAGCTCGCGGCCGACGCCGCGCCCCTGGTGGCCGGGGTGGACGTGGAGCTCGGTGATGACGAAGGAGTCGTCGAGCCAGTCGGCGGTGCCGTTGGTGCGGAGGTACGGCTCGACGATGGAGGACCACCAGTGGGCGCGGTCGTTGGGCATCCCGTACACGAAGCCGACCAGCCGGCCGGAGGCGGTGGTCGCGCCGTACGCGCGGGCGCCGGGGTTCTGGAGATGGCGCAGCACGATGTGGCGGCGGACGACGACCTCGTCCTCGCTCAGTCCGAAGGCGATCGCCTGAACGGCGAGGGCGTCGTCGACCCGTGCGGCGAGGTCGACCGGTCCGATCATGACGTGGCTCTCGGCGTCATCCATGCGCCGCACCTTACAAGCGGCTCAGAACGAGCGCTTCGGCAACAGGACGCCGCCTCAGAACAGGACGCTCATGAAGGCGCCGACCTCGCGGAAGCCGACGCGGCGGTACGCGGCCCTGGCGGGGGCGTTGTAGTCGTTGACGTACAGGCTGACGACGGGGGCGACGTCGGCGAGGGCGTAGCGGAGCACGGCGGCCATGCCGCTCTCGGAGAGGCCGCGGCCGCGGTGCTCGGGGGCGACCCAGACTCCCTGGATCTGGCAGGCCCGGCCGGTGGCGGCGCCGATCTCCGCCTTGAAGACGACCTTGCCGTCCTCGACGCGGGCGAAGGAGCGGCCGAGGCCGACGAGTTCGGCGACGCGGGCCTGGTAGAGCAGGCCGCCGTCGCCGGCCATCGGGGAGATGCCGACCTCCTCGGTGAACATGGCCACGCACGCGGGCATGATCAGCTCCATCTCGTCCTTGCGGACGCGGCGGACGAGCGGGTCGGCCTCGACGGTGGCGGAGGGCGCTTCGGTGACCATCAGCGGCTGGTGGGCGCGGACGTCGCGGGCGGGGCCCCAGCTGGGCTCCAGGAGGCCCCAGAGCTGGGCGGTGGGCTCGGAAGGGCCGACGATGGACGAGCAGCGGCGGCCGGTCCTGCGGGCGCGGTCGGCGAAGGCGCGGACGGCGTCGGGGGTGGCGCAGATGGGGACGAGGTTGGCACCGGCGTAGCACAGGGAGCGCAGCCGCCCCTCGGTGTACCAGCCCCACATCTCGCCACCGAGGCGCCAGGGGTCGAGCCCGGCGGCCTGGACGCGGGCGGTCACGAAGGCGTTCTCGACGGGGGCGCTCTCCAGGACGGCGAGCGCGGCGCCGAGGTCAGCGGGTTCGAGGACCCGGGTGGTGGTCTGCGTCAACACGAGGGGGCCTCACCATGCGGTCTGCTGATTCTCCGCACTGTACCTGGCGCGCCGAGGAGGTGACGGGTGAGTGCGCGGGGCCCGGACGGGCTGCCCTTTCGGGCACGGCCCGACGCCCGTGGAGGCGCGCCCGGCAGGGACCCGGGGGTCCCGGCGGCCGCCCCGGCTGTGCCCCGTCAGGGACGCGCGAGGCCCCGGCGCGGGGGCGCCGGGGCCTTGTCGTGCGTGTGCGGGGGCGGGGTCAGACGCCGATGGCTACCGTGGGCTCGCCCGAGGTGATGCCGTCCTTCTCCATCTGCTCGGCGATCTTCAGCGCCTCTTCGATGAGGGTCTCGACGATCTTCGACTCCGGGACGGTCTTGATGACCTCGCCCTTGACGAAGATCTGGCCCTTGCCGTTGCCGGAGGCGACGCCGAGGTCGGCCTCGCGGGCCTCGCCGGGGCCGTTGACGACGCAGCCCATGACGGCGACGCGCAGCGGGACCTCCATGCCCTCCAGGCCGGCGGTGACCTCTTCGGCGAGCTTGTAGACGTCGACCTGGGCGCGGCCGCAGGACGGGCAGGAGACGATCTCCAGGCGGCGCGGCTTGAGGTTCAGCGACTCCAGGATCTGGTTGCCGACCTTGACCTCCTCGACCGGCGGCGCGGAGAGCGAGACGCGGATCGTGTCGCCGATGCCCTCGGACAGCAGCGCGCCGAAGGCGACGGCCGACTTGATCGTGCCCTGGAAGGCCGGTCCGGCCTCGGTGACGCCGAGGTGCAGCGGGTAGTCGCACTGGGCGGCGAGCTGGCGGTAGGCGTTGACCATGACGACCGGGTCGTTGTGCTTGACCGAGATCTTGATGTCGCCGAAGCCGTGCTCCTCGAAGAGGGACGCCTCCCACAGCGCGGACTCCACGAGCGCCTCGGGCGTGGCCTTGCCGTACTTCTTCAGCAGCCGGGCGTCGAGCGAGCCCGCGTTGACGCCGATCCGGATCGGGGTGCCCGCGTCCTTGGCCGCGTGCGCGATCTCCTTGACCTTGTCGTCGAACTGCTTGATGTTGCCCGGGTTGACGCGGACGGCCGCGCAGCCGGCGTCGATGGCGGCGAAGACGTACTTCGGCTGGAAGTGGATGTCGGCGATCACCGGGATCTGCGACTTCCTCGCGATCGTCGCGAGCGCGTCGGCGTCGTCCTGCGTCGGGCAGGCGACGCGCACGATCTGGCAGCCGGAGGCGGTCAGCTCGGCGATCTGCTGGAGGGTGGCGCCGATGTCGGACGTCCGGGTCGTCGTCATGGACTGGACCGAGACGGGTGCGTCGCCGCCGACGGCCACGGTACCGACCTGGATCTGGCGGCTCTTGCGCCGCTCGGCGAGCCGGGTCGGAACGGACGGGATACCGAGAGAGATCGCGGTCATCAGCTGTACAACCCCAAGGAGGTGTGGTTCATCGGGCTCAGTTCTTCGAGGTTACCGCCCCGGCGGCGGGCGGCCGGACACCCCGGGGGTCCGGCCGCCCGAGGGTCACGTCAGCTTCACCGGGTTGACGATGTCCGCCGCGAGGACGAGCAGCGTGAAGCAGACGAACACGCCCGCCACCACATAGGCGGCCGGCATCAGCTTGGCGACGTCGAACGGGCCCGGGTCGGGGCGCCGGAAGATCCGCGCGGTGTTGCGGCGTACGGACTCCCACAGGGCGCCGGCGATGTGACCGCCGTCGAGCGGGAGCAGCGGCAGCATGTTGAACAGGAACAGCGAGACGTTGAACATGACGAGCAGCTGGAGGAAGAAGACCAGGCGGGTCTCCGCCGGTGCCTCGATGCTCATCAGCTCGCCGCTGATCCGGGCCGCGCCGACGACGCCCACGGGCGAGTCCTGCTTGCGTTCGCCGTCGCCGAAGGTGGCGTCCCAGAGGTCCGGGACCTTGCCGGGCAGGGCGAGGACGGACTCGAAGCCGGCCTGGAGCTGGTCGGTCATCCGGGAGGCGGACTCGCCGAAGGTGAGCGGGACGACCTCGCGGCCGGACTCGAAGCCGAGGTAGCCGGCGGAGACGTACTGCGCGGGCTGCACGACCTGGCCGTCCGCGTCCTTCTTGAGGACCTTGTTCTCCAGGAGCGTGGCCTTGAGGTCCAGCTCCTTGCCGTCCCGCTGGACGGTGACGGTGGCCGTGCCGGTGGTGGCGCGGATGCGGTCGGAGAGGGTGTTCCAGTCGGTGACGCGTTCGCCGTTGAAGGCGACGATCCGGTCGCCCTCGAGCAGACCGGCCGCCTTGGCGGGCGAGGGCCGGTCGGTCGACCGGCAGGCGTCGCGCTTCTCGCTCTGGTCGATGACGCAGTTGGTGACGCCCGCGACCTTGGTCGTCTGCGTCTCGAAGCCGACGGCCATCGCGCTGCCGAAGAAGAGCAGCACGGCGAGGATCAGGTTCATGAACGGGCCGGCGAACATCACGATGACGCGCTTCCACGGCTTGCGCGTGTAGAAGAGCCGCTTGTCGTCGCCGGGCTGGAGCTCCTCGAAGGAGGCCTCGCGGGCGTCCTCGATCATGGCGCGCCAGGGCGAGGTGGAGCGGGCCTCGATCCGGCCGTCCTTGCCGGGCGGGAACATGCCGATCATCCGGATGTAGCCGCCGGCCGGGATGGCCTTGATGCCGTACTCCGTCTCGCCCTTCTTCCGCGACCAGATCGTCGGGCCGAAGCCGACCATGTACTGGGGCACGCGGATGCCGAAGAGCTTGGCCGTGGAGAGGTGGCCGAGCTCGTGCCAGGCGATGGAGACGAGCAGCCCGAACGCGAACAGCGCGATGCCGAGAAGCGTCAGAAGTACGGTCATGCGCGCGCCTCCGCGGTCGCCTTCGCAGCCTGTGCTGCCAGTTCTCGGGCCCGGGCCCTGGCCCAGGTCTCCGCTTCAAGGACGTCCGACACCGTGAGCTGGGTTCCCCGGTCGGGGGTGCCGTGCTCGGTGACGACTGCCGTGACCGTATCCATGATTCCGTTGAAGGGCAGCCTTCCGGCGAGAAACGCCTCGACGCACTCCTCGTTCGCCGCGTTGAAGACGGCGGGCGCGGTGGAGCCCAGCTCGCCGACGTGGCGGGCGAGTCCGACGGAGGGGAAGGCCTCGGTGTCCAGCGGGAAGAACTCCCAGCTGGATGCCTTGGTCCAGTCGAAGGCGGGAGCGGCGTCCGGGACGCGCTCGGGCCAGCCGATGCCGAGGGCGATCGGGCCGCGCATGTCCGGCGGGGTGGCCTGGGCGAGGGTGGATCCGTCGGTGAACTCCACCATCGAGTGGACGTACGACTGGGGGTGGACAACGACCTCGATGCGGTCGAAGGGGATGTCGTAGAGGAGGTGCGCCTCGATGACCTCCAGGCCCTTGTTCACCAGGGTCGCGCTGTTGACCGTGATGACCGGGCCCATGGCCCAGGTCGGGTGGGCGAGCGCGTCCTCGCGGCTGACGTTCGCCAGCTCCGCGCGCGTACGGCCGCGGAAGGGGCCACCGGAGGCCGTGACGATCAGCTTGCGGACGTCGGCGCGGGTCCCGGCGGCGAGCGCCTGGAAGAGGGCGGCGTGCTCGGAGTCGACCGGGATGATCTGGCCGGGCTTGGCCAGCGCCTTGACCAGCGGGCCGCCGACGATCAGCGACTCCTTGTTGGCGAGGGCGAGGGTGCGGCCGGCTTCGAGGGCCGCGAGCGTGGGCGCGAGGCCGATGGAGCCGGTGATGCCGTTGAGGACCGTGTGGCAGGGCGAGGCGGCGAGCGCGGTGGCGGCGTCGGGACCGGCGAGGATCTCGGGGAGCGCGGCACCGGGGCCGTAGAGGGCGGTCAGCGCCTCGCGCAGCTCGGGGGCCTTGTCCTCGCGGGCGAGGGCGACGGCGCCGACCTTCAGCCGGTGCGCCTGCTCGGCGAGCAGCGCGACCCGGCCGCCGGAGGCGGCGAGGGCGGTGACCCGGAAGCGGTCGGGGTTGCGCAGGACCAGGTCGATGGCCTGGGTGCCGATGGACCCGGTGGAGCCGAGGACGACGATGTCCCGACGGCCTTCGGTCGGATCGAAGACCAGGTGCGGGTCGGCGAGAGGAGAGGGGCGGTCGCTCATGCCCCCCATTCTTGCCGCAAAGACCGCGCGCCCTTCACTGGGTGCGGGTGAACGCTCCGAAGCCGGCGCGGAAGGTGTGCGGGAGGACCTGGCCGAAGGTGTGCGGGAAGCCCTAAGGGAAGACCTGAGGGAAGGCGTCAGGGAAGGCGTCAGGGAAGACCTCGGGAAAGGCCTCGTGGAAGCCCGGGAAGGTCTTCCGTACGCAGCCGGGGTCGTCGTAGGTGATGCCGGGGGTGCGCAGGGCGGTGACCGCGAACGACATGACGATCCGGTGGTCGCCGTGGGTGGCGATCTCGACGGGTCCCTCGGGGGTACCGGGCTGGATCTCGATCCAGTCGGGCCCGGTGGCGACGGTGACGCCGAGGCGGCGGAGGTTCTCGGCGCAGGCGTCGAGGCGGTCGCACTCCTTGACGCGGGTGTTGGCGACGTCCTCGATCCGGACGGGCCCGTCGGCGAAGGGCGCGAGGGCGGCGAGGGTCGGCATGGTGTCGGAGATGTCGCGCATGTTGACGGTGAGGCCGTGGAGACGGCCGGTGGAGCGGACGGTGGTGGCGGTTTCGGTGATCTCCACCTCCGCGCCCATCCGGCGCAGGACGTCGACGAAGCCGAGGTCGCCCTGGAGGGCGCCGGTGCCGAGACCGGGGACGGTGACTTCGCGGCCGGGGGTGGGGTCGAGGGCGGCGGCGGCGAAGAAGTACGAGGAGGTGGAGGCGTCGGGCTCGACGGCGTAGGTGGTGGCGCGGTAGCCGGTGGGCGCGACGGTGTAGGTGCGGCCCTCCTGGGTGACCTGGGCGCCGAAGGTCCGCATCATCGCGAGGGTGATCTCGACGTACGGCTCCGAGACCAGGTCGGTCACGGTGATGGCGAGGCCCTCGGCGGTGAGTGGGCCGAGCATGAGGAGCGCGGTCAGGTACTGGGAGGACTGGCCGGCGTCGAGCGTGAGCGCTCCGCCCTTGATCCCGGCGGCGTGGACGGTGAGGGGGTGGTGGCCCTCGTGCTCGTGGTGGCGGAGGTCGACGCCGAGGGAGCGTAGGGCGGTGGTGAGGGGGCCGAGGGGGCGGCGGCGCATCTGGGGGGAGGCGTCGAAGCGGTACGTGCCGTGGGCGCCTGCGGCGGCGAGGGTGGGGAGGAAGCGTGCGGTGGTGGCGCCGTCGCGGCAGTGGACATCGGCGTCGGTGGCGGCGGGGCCCTGGGGCCGCCCCTGGATGTGCCAGGCACCCACGTCCTGCCGGACCTCGTACCCGAGGGCCTTGAGCCCTTCGGCGAACCCTTCGGTGTCGTCGGAGACGAGCGGCCGCAGGAGCGTGCTGGTCCCGTCGGCGGCCGCGGCGAGGAAGAGCGCGCGTGCGGTGACGGACTTGGAGCCGGGGATGTCGATGACGGTCACGGGGCCATGGTGCCGGGGGGTGGGGTGCGGGGGGTGGGGTGCGGGGGGTGGGCCGTCCGGTGCGTGGACGCACCCGCCTTCCCCCGGGTTGTGGGCAGCGGTTCCGCAGGGCGGAACGGGTGGGCACAACCCACGACGGCGCCGCACCCGTGGTGACCGGGGGGCACGAGAGCCTGGGCCCGGCAAGGGCACCGTCGTCCCTTGTGCCCACCCGTCCCGCCCAGCGGGACGATTGCCCACACGGGAGGGGTGGCGGCTCGGCGAGCGGAGGCCGGTGGGCACCCCAGGCGGGAAGCTCGCCCCCGACCGGGGGCCGGTGGGCACCGGCCGGCTTGGCCGGTGCCCGCCCCCACGTCAGGCGGCCCCCGTCAGGGGAGCTTGCGGTGGACGTTCTCCTGTTGAGAGGGGCCCGGGGTGGCGTCGGCGATCCAGGGGCCGTTGTCCGAGGGGTCGACCACGCCCGCCTCCAGCCACTCGTAGCGGCCGGCCAGGACGCCGTCCACGACCCGGCTGTCGATGTCGTCCGTGTTGGACCAGAGGCGGCCGAAGAGCTCCTCCACCCGCAGCCGCGACTGGCGGCAGAACGCGTCCGCCAGCGCGTGGGCCTCGCGCCCGTGCGGGTCGCCCGAAGACCGCAGCCACTCCGCCCGTACGCACGCCGCGCTCATCGCGAAGAGCTCCGCCCCGATGTCCACGATCCGGCCGAGGAACGCCTGTTTGAGCTCCATCCGGCCCTGCCACCGCGACATCGCGTAGAACGTCGAGCGGGCCAGCTTCCGCGAGGTCCGCTCCACGTATCGTAGATGCGTCGCGAGCGCGCCGAACTCCGCGTACGAGGTGGGGAGTTGGCCCGGGCCCGCGACCAGCTTCGGCAGCCAGCGGGCGTAGAAGCCGCCCGCCCGCGCGCCCGCCTTCGCCTTGTCGCCCAGCGACTTGTCCGGGTCGATGATGTCGCCCGCCACGGCCAGGTGCGCGTCGACCGCCTCGCGGGCGATCAGCAGGTGCATGATCTCGGTCGAGCCCTCGAAGATGCGGTTGATCCGGAGGTCCCGGAGGAGTTGCTCCGCGGGCACCGCCCGCTCGCCCCGGGCCGCCAGCGAGTCCGCCGTCTCGTAGCCGCGCCCGCCCCGGATCTGGACCAGCTCGTCGGCGATGAGCCAGCCCATCTCGGAGCCGTACAGCTTCGCGAGCGCCGCCTCGATGCGGATGTCGTTGCGGTCCTCGTCGGCCATCTGCGAGGAGAGGTCGACGACCGCCTCCAGGGCGAACGTGGTCGCCGCGATGAAGGAGATCTTCGTGCCGACCGCCTCGTGCCGGGCGACCGGCTTGCCCCACTGTTCCCTTACCGCCGACCACTCGCGGGCGATCTTCAGCGCCCACTTCCCCGCGCCGACGCACATCGCGGGGAGCGAGAGCCGGCCGGTGTTGAGGGTGGTGAGGGCGATCTTGAGACCCGCGCCCTCGGGACCGATACGGTTCGCCGCGGGCACCCGGACGCCGTGGAAGCGGGTGAGGCCGTTCTCCAGGCCGCGCAGGCCCATGAACGCGTTGCGGTGCTCGACCGTGATGCCGGGCGAGTCCGCCTCGACGACGAAGGCCGTGATGCCGCCGCGATGCCCCTCGGACTTCGGCACCCTGGCCATGACCACGAGCAGGTCCGCGACGACGCCGTTGGTCGTCCAGAGCTTGACGCCGTCGATGACGTAGGTGTCGTCGCCGTCCGGTACGGCGGTGGTGGCGAGCCGCGCCGGGTCGGAGCCCACGTCCGGCTCGGTCAGGAGGAAGGCCGAGATGTCGGTGGTGGCCAGGCGCGGGAGGTACGCGTCGCGCTGTTCCTGCGTACCGAAGATCTTCAGGGGCTGCGGTACGCCGATCGACTGATGCGCCGAGAGCAGCGCGCCGATCGCGGGACTCGCGGAGCCCACGAGGGCGAGCGCCCGGTTGTAGTACACCTGGGTGAGGCCGAGGCCTCCGTACTTCGTGTCGATCTTCATCCCGAGCGCGCCGATCTCCTTGAGACCGGAGACGACCTCGTCGGGGATACGGGCCTCGCGCTCGATCAGCCGGCCGTCGATCCGCGTCTCGCAGAAGTCGCGCAGCTTGGCGAGAAAAGCCTCGCCGCGCCGTACGTCCTCCTCGGAGGGGCGCGGGTGGGGGTGGATGAGGTCAAGCCGGAAGCGGCCGAGGAACAGCTCCTTGGCGAAGCTGGGTTTGCGCCAGTCCTGCTCGCGCGCTGCCTCGGCGACCTGCCGGGCCTCGCGTTCCGTGACCTTGGGCCGCTGGGTGGGTGCGGACATGAGGAGCTCACCTCGCCGCTCGTCGGGTGCCTTTGTGGCTACTGTCCGTGGTACCCGATTCCGGGCGGTTCGGAAAGACGAACGGCGACCGGTCGCCTGCGAACGTGGCCGGAAACAACCGGAAAAAGGGAGACGGCCGGAGCCCCCGCACAGTGGGCTCCGGCCGTCGGCTCTTTACTGCGTACGGGTTACAGGGCCAGGCCCGTGAGGACCAGGACGCGCTCGTACGTGTAGTCGTCCATCGCGTACTTGACGCCCTCGCGGCCGACGCCGGACTTCTTGGCGCCGCCGTACGGCATCTGGTCGGCGCGGTAGGACGGGACGTCGCCGATGATCACGCCGCCGACCTCGAGCGCGCGGTGGGCGCGGAACGCGGTCTGCAGGTCGTGGGTGAAGACGCCGGCCTGGAGGCCGAAGTCGGAGTCGTTGGCGGCGGCGAAGGCCTCGGCCTCGCCGTCGACCCTGGTGACCGTGAGGACCGGGCCGAAGACCTCGGCGCGGGCCAGGGTGACGTCGGCCGGGAGGTCGGCGAGGACGGTCGGGGCGTAGGTCGCGCCCTCGCGGCCGCCGCCGGTGAGCAGCTTCGCGCCGCCCTTGACGGCCTCGTCCACCCAGGACTCGACGCGCTTGGCGGCGTCCTCGTTGACCAGCGGGCCGACGTCGGTGGCGTCGTCCGCCGGGTCGCCGGTGACCTGGGCCTCGACGGCCGCGACGATCTTCGGGACGAGCCGGTCGTAGACGGCCGCGTCGGCGATCACGCGCTGCACGGAGATGCAGGACTGGCCGCCCTGGTAGTTGGAGAAGGTGGCGATCCGGGTCGCCGCCCAGTCCAGGTCCTGCTCGGACGCCCAGTCGCCGAGGACGACGGCGGCGGCGTTGCCGCCGAGCTCCAGGGTGCAGTGCTTGTGCGGCACGGACTGCTGGATGGCGTAACCGACGGTGTCCGAGCCGGTGAAGGAGATGACCGGGAGGCGCTCGTCCTGCACGAGGGCGGGCATGCGGTCGTTCGGCACGGTCAGGATGGACCAGGAGCCGACCGGGAGGTCGGTCTCGGCAAGCAGCTCGCCCAGGATCAGGGAGGAGATGGGGGTGGCCGGGGCCGGCTTGAGGATGATCGGGGCGCCGACGGCGATGGCCGGGGCGACCTTGTGGGCGCTGAGGTTCAGCGGGAAGTTGAACGGCGCGATGCCGAGGACGACGCCCTTGGGGATGCGGCGGGTGATCGCCAGGCGACCGACGCCGCCGGCCTCGGTGTCGAGGCGCTGGGCCTCTCCGCCGTTGAAGCGGCGGGCTTCCTCGGCGGCGAAGCGGAAGACGGAGACGGCGCGGCCGACCTCGCCACGCGCCCATTTGATGGGCTTGCCGTTCTCGGCGGAGATCAGCTGGGCGATCTCCTCGGTGCGCTCGGCGAGCCGCTTCGATACGTGGTCGAGGGCGGCGGCACGGACGTACGCCGGGCTCGCGGCGAACTCGTCGACGACGGCGTGCGCGGCGGCGACGGCCTCCTCGACCTGGGCCTCGGTGGGCACGCTGACCTTGCCGACCAGTCGTCCGTCATAGGAGTTCGTGACGTCGAAGGTGGCGTCGCCGGTGGCCTCGCGGCCGGCGAGCCAGAAGGCGTGGGTGGCAGTCATTGCGTCCCGGCCCTTTCGTATCGGGGGTGCGAGCGATTGCTCTCGTGCCACGTTAGGGCGAAGGGGGCGGGGGGTGGTTTGTGCGGTGTGGAGTGGTGGGGGTGGGGGACTCTTACGGATTGGCACGGGGGCGGCTTGGGCGTGGGGGCCGGGGCGGGCTCGGGGGGCCCGGGGCGGGGGCCCGGGGCTGGGCCCGGGGCTGGGCCCGGGGCTGGGCCCGGGGCGGGCCCGGCCGCGGGCCCGGTGCGGTTTCGCGCCGGCGCCGGCGCCGGTCCGATTCTGGTCCGGTTCTAGTCCGGCTTCTGGTTCCGGCCCCGGTCCGGGTTCCGGCCCCGGTCCGGGTTCCGGCCCCGGTCCGGGTTCCGGCCCCGGTCCGGGTTCCGGCCCCGTCCGGTCCGCCCCCGGTCCGCCCCCGGTCCGGCCCTGGTCCGCCCCGGTCCGGCCCTGGTCCGGCCCTAGTCCGGCCCTGGTCCGGCCTCGGTCCGGCCTCGGTCCGGCCCGGCCCCGCTCCGGTCCGGTCCGGTCCCGGTCAGCGGCGGCGTTCCGTCGTCACGATCAGGCAGACGCCCGCCACGACCACCGCGCCGCCGAGGGCGATGGGCCAGGTGAGTGCCTCGTCCAGGACGAGGGCGCCGAGGAGGACGGCGACGACCGGGTTGACGTACGCGTACGTGGCGACGAGCGAGAGCGGTGCGGTCTGGAGCAGCCAGGCGTACGCGGTGAAGGCGATCAGGGACCCGAAGACGACGAGGTAGGCGAGGGCGGTCCAGGACCGGGCGGAGATCGCCGCGAGGTCGAGACCGTACTGCTCGCCCCTGATCAGGCCGACCGCGGCGCAGCCGAGGCCGCCGGCGACCATCTCGTACGCGCTGGCGGTGAAGGGGTTGGCGGGCATCTGGATGCGCGAGGAGGAGAAGGAGCCTACGGACCAGGCCAGGGTCCCGATGACGACGAGGACGACACCGCCGATGCGGACGTCTCCGGTGACTCCGGGGAGGGTGAGGATCGCGAGGCCGGCCAGGCCCAGGAGGACTCCGGCCACGCCCCCGGGGGTGGGGCGCTCGCCGAATCCGGCCTTGAGGACGACGACCCAGGCGGGGACGACGGCGACGAGGAGGGCGGCGAGACCAGAGGGGATCGAGGTCTCGGCGAGGACGACGAGGCCGTTGCCGCCGAGGAGCAGGAGCAGCCCGACAAGGGCGGCGGAGCCGAGCTGCGCTCGGGTGACCTTGAGCGCGGAGGGGCCTTGGCGCCAGGCGATCAGGGCGACGAGGAGGAGGCCCGCGACGACGAAGCGGAGCCCGGCGGAGAGGAACGGCGGCATCGTCTCGACGGCGATCCGGATCCCGAGGTACGTCGACCCCCAGACGACGTACACGATCCCGAGGCCCGCCCAGACTGCGCCGGATATCCGCCGGGTGGGGGTGGGCGCGGGGCCCGTTCCGGGCTTTTGGGTGTCGGGTCGGACCTCGTGAGCCGGTTCGGCGGGGCTTGTCATGCGCAGGAGATTAGGGAGTTCGGGGCCGAATGACCAGGAAAACTGCCCGAGTTCGGGCAGGGGGGACGGTTTTTGGGCGCGTGGGTGGGCGATGAGGGTGGGTGATGGCGGTCGGCGGGCGGGGTCGGGGTCGGGGTCGCCTGCGGCGAGCTCTTCCCCCACCCCGCCCCTTCCCGCACCGGGGCTCGCCCCGGACCCCAGGACGGACGGCGCGGGGCTGGGGCGGGTTGGTCCCAGGACGACGCGGGGCTCGCGCCGAGGGCTCCGCCGCGCCGGTCTCTGGCCACCAGGGCCCCGCAACAGGCGCCCCGCGCCGGGCGCGCCGAGGCGCTTCCGGCGGGGGCGCTTGTTCCCAGGCCGCCCCTGGCTCCGGCCCGGCAGCTCTCGTCCCGCGCGGAGGGCGCCTGACTCGGGGGTGGGGCTTGGTCCCAGCTCACGCCTCGCGCCGAGCGCGCCCCGGCCGGGGCGCTGGGGCCCGGGGCCGCGCGGACGCACCGAGGGTTCCGCCCCGACGGGGCGAGGGAACCCCTTCGCGCTGGGCGCGCCTCAGGCCAGGCCGCCCTTCCGCCGCCCCGCGCTCAGCGGGTGTCCGCGTCCGATCCCGTGGCCTTGAGGGCCAGCCACAGTTCCATGCGGACGTCCGGGTCGTCCAGGGAGCGGCCCAGGATCTCCTCCACGCGGCGCATGCGGTAGCGGAGGGTGTGGCGGTGGACGCCCAGGTCGGCGGCGGCTGCGTCCCATTGGCCGTGGCGGGAGAGCCAGGCGCGCAGAGAGGCGACCAGGTCGCCGCGGCCCGTCGCGTCGTGTTCGTACAGGGCTCGGAGCATCCCGTCCGCGAAGGCGCGTACCGCGTCGTCGGCCAGGAGAGGGAGGACGGAGCCCGCCGCCAGGTCCTCGTGCTCGACCAGGGCCTTGCCGCGCCGGCGGGCGACCGAGAGGGCCTGTTCGGCCTGCTTGTAGGCGGCCGCCGCCGCGATCGGGCCCGCCGGGGCGGAGAGCCCGACGACGACGCCGGCCTCCTCCGCGTCCCGTTCCGCGTACGCCTCGCAGGCCGAGACGACCGCCCCGCCGTCCCCGGCCAGGACCAGCAGGCGCTCCTCGCCCTCCGGGACCGTCAGAACCGTTTCGCCCGCCCGCGCCGCCGCCGACTCCAGGGCCTCGGCCAGCTCCGGCAGCGGCGGCTCGCCCTCCCGCTCCCCCGCCGCCTGCTCGGCGATGAGCAGGCGGAAGGGCGCGTCGAGTAGCCCGCCGTACAGGTCGCCCGCCACCGCGCGCGCGTGGTCCGGTTGGCCCGACAGCATCATCCGCAGCACCGCCGCCCCGAGCCGCGCCTCCGCCGCCTGCAGCGAGCGCGAACGCTCGGTGGTCAGCGTGAGCAGGGCGATCGCGGAGTGCACGGCGTACCGTTCCGCCGTCCCGAGCGGCGCGCCCGTGCCGACCGCGAGCGCGCCCCTGACCCGCCGCCCCGTGCCCAAGGACTGGAGCTCGACCCGGTCCTCCGTGCCGCCGACGACCGCGCTCGCGGGCGCGGGCCGCTCCCGGAGCCGTTCGACGTCGGGCGTCAGCCGGGCGGCCCGGCGCGCCGCCCACTCGGGCGACGCGGCAAGGACCGTCCCGGAGGTGTCGTACAGCGCCGCCCAGCCGTCCACGTGCGCCGCGAGCCGTGCGACGACGGCGTCCGGGCCCTCCGCGAGCGCCGCCCGCGTCATCTCCCGCTGGGCCTCGAAGCCCGCCGTGACCGCCCGGTACTGGTCGGCCGCGATGGCCGCCGACACCGCCTTGCTGATGGCCAGGAACGGGGTCCTGCGCGGTACTTCGAGCAGCGGAAGACCCTCCGTCCCCGCCGCCTCCACGAGCGCCGGCGGGATGTCGTCGTAATTGACGCCGATGGCGAAGCCGAGCCCCACCACGCCCGCGCCGAGCAGCCGCCGGACGTAGCGGCGCATCGCCTCGACGTCCCCGGCGTCCAGGGTGAGCCCGGTGGTGAGCAGCAGTTCGCCGCCCTCCATGTAGGGGACGGGGTCGGTGAGCTCGCTGACGTGGGCCCAGCGGACGGGGGTGTCGAGGCGGTCCTCACCCGCGCGGACGGTGAGCTTGAGCGCCGAGTGCTGGGCGAGGGAAGCGAGGGTGGGCGGCATTGGGGACCGTCGGTCCTTTGGGGAGGGGTCGCCGCTCAGCCGAGCGGCGACCTCGATTGTGCCAGGGCCCACGCGCGCCCGCTTCGGCTCGACTCGGCCACCGCGCGCGCCCGCTTCGGCCACCGCGCAGCACCTCGGCCACGCCGCGCGCCGCCTCAGCCGCACCGCGCACGACCTCGGCCACACCCGCACCGCCTCAGCCACACCGCGCGCCGTCCCGGCAACACCGCTGCACCACCCCCGGCCACACCGCGCACCGCCTCAGCCACACCGCCGCGCGCCGCCCCGGCAACACCGCTGCACCGACCCCCCGGCCGACCGTCAGCCCCGCAGGTCCACCAGGAGCGGTGGCGTGTGCTCGCCACGGACGTGGGTCAGGGAGAGCACGGCGTGCCCGGCGGGGACGGCGTGCGCGAGGTCCGAGGCCGACCAGCGCTCGCGCTCCACCTCCCGTACGGTCACGGCCTCCGCCGTCGCCGCCCGGCCGGTCACCAGGCGGCGCATGAAGTGCAGGGCCTTGGTCAGCGGCTCGTCGGAGATGATCTGCCGGTTGGTGACGTCCCGGGTCTGCACCCATTCGGTGCCCCAGGTCTCGGCGAACCGGCCGCCGTCCCAGGGCGCGATCCCGGCGAACGCCATCCGGCAGCCGACCGCCCCGAGCAGCGGTCCGCGCAGCGCCTCCGGTACGTCCTCCAGGCTGCGCAGCGCGAGCACGACGCCCGCGTTGGCCGAACGCAGCCGCTGGAGCGCCCGTACGGAGTCGCCGGTGACGGTGTACGTCGCGTCGTCGAGGACCAGGCAGGCGAAGAGCGAGCGGTCGCGGCGGGCGAGGGCGGCCTCCGCGAACTGGGCGAGCAGCAGCCGGGAGACGATCCGGGAGGCCTCGGCGTGCCCGCGTTCGGGCAGGTCGACGCGGACGCGGAGCGGGTGTTCGACGGCCCGGAGCGAGAACTGCGGACGGTCGTCCCGGCCCTCCGCTCCCTCGCCCTCCGTGCGGAAGAAGCCCGCGAAGGCCGGGCGGTCCAGGAAGGCGATGCGCTCGGCGAGCAGGACACCCGTCTCGTCGCCGCGGTCCGCCTGGCGCTGCCGCGCGTCGAGCTCGCGCAGCTGGGCGGGGTCGTCGGCGACGGCGGCCCGGAGCGCGCCGAGCGTCTCGGGCGTCCCGGCGAGCAGCTCGCGCAGTTCGGGCACGCCGGGGAAGCGGCCGTACGCGGCCCGGAACGGGCCGATCAGCTGGGCGAGCGCGGTGCCGGCCCGGCGGCTGTCGGTGGTGAGGTCCCCGACGAGGGCCTCGGCCAGGATCCGCGCGGCCTCGTCGGGGTCGTCGGAGCCGCCGTACAGGTCCAGGTCGTGGGTGGACCCGGGCCGCCCGACGGAGACGACCACGTCGAAGGAGTCGTCCGGGCCGATGCCGGCGCCCTGGGCGGTGACGGCGACGACGGCGGCCCTGTTGGCGAGGGCCTGCAGGCAGAGCGCCTCGACGACGGGCCGGACGAGCCGCACGGTCTTCCCGGCGCCCGCGGGCCCGACGGCGAGCAGTGAGGTGCCGAGCACGGCCGGTTCGAGGGCGACGCCGGTGGTGCGCCGGGCGTAGGGGTTACGGGAGTGGTCGGCGGCGGTGCCGATGAGGACCTGTCCGGTGGCGAGGTCGTGGGTGGCGGTACGGACGGGCAGGTCGCGCAGGCCCGAGGGGTGGCCGCAGGCGGCGGCGCCCCGGGTGCGGACGGCCTCGGTGAAGGCGGCGAGGCGTTCGGGACGGGTCCGTACGCCCTGCCAGGCGCGGCGGATCCGGGCGTAGTCGACGTCCCCGAGCGCGCCCTGCCGGGTGGCCTCGGCGAGCCGGTCGGCCGCCTCGGGCAGCCCGGCGTCCCGCAGCTCGGGCCAGCCGGCGGGGTCGGCCTCCGGCCGGGGTGGGGGCGGCGGGGTGGCGGACGCGGACGCGGAGTCGCCGGTTCCGAACCGTCGCCGCACCGCGGGCCAGGCGCCGGCCCTGCCGACGGCCGCGACGAGGGCGGCGATCAGGAGGACGTAGTAGAGGTTCGAGACCCAGGTGAGCCAGGTGACGGTGCGGGGCATGTCGCGCCAGACACCCGGCAGGAGCACGAACAGGGGCCAGATGGGAACGCCATAGCGCTGCCAGACCTCGCGCCAGTTGCCGACGCGGCCGAAGCCGACGGAGAAGAGGGCGAGGAGGATCGCGTACCAGAGGTAGGTGGCGCCGACGTAGGCCTCGAAGTCGGGGCTCACGGGGTTGCGCCACTCGTCGGGGACGAGCCAGAGCATGGGGAGCAGCCACCAGTCGTTCACGAAGATCCACCACCCCTCCAGATAGCCGTTCCAGAGGAGCGACCAGAGGAGCCAGCCGCAGAGGTACGCGACGAACGCGCCGGTCACCAGCTGGCGGCCGGGTACGAGGTCGGGCTCCTCCTCTGGCCGCTCGCGGTGCCCGAGCCGCCAGACGCCGGGGGCGGCGGCGGGACGGGGGATGCGGAGCCACTCGGCGACCCCGATCCGGCTGGGCGCGTGTGCCGGCGGCGCGGGCACGCGGGACGGCGCCGCGGCGGAAGCCGCCGAAGGCGCCTGGGATGGGGGGCCGGGGGGCGCGGGCGGGCTGGACGGCACGGCCGGCCCGGACGTCGCGGACGGCACGGGCACCCCGGACGGCACCGGCGGACCCGCCGGGCGCGGCACCGCGCCAGCCCGGGGCTCACGCGCCTCGGCCCCATGGGGCTCACGCGACTCGCTCCCCCAGGCGTCACGCGCGTCGCCCCCACGAGACTCACGCGACTCGCTCCCCCGGGCATCACGCGCCTCGGACCCGCCAGGCCCACGCGGCTCGCCTGCCCGGGGGTCGCGCGGCTCGCCGCTCCCCCGGGTGTCGCGTGACTCGTACGTGCCTTCGGTCTCCATGAAACCCCTGCCCCCTGACCAGCCAGGTCGCCGCATCTGTGCCACCGTCAATCTAGTGGGCACGGCCCGGCCCGGAGCGGTTTCCCCGCCGCCATGTCCAGTCCGGACAACGACATACCCCGCAACACTCCCGAACGGCGCATGCCCGTGCCCCGCCCCCGCGCCTAGCCTGCGGAGGAAACCCACAAGAGCGTCCAGAACACCCCCAGGAGCCTCGCATGAACGCTGTCCCGCAGGAGCGGCGCCTCGTCACCGCCATTCCCGGCCCGAAGTCGCAGGAGCTTCAGGCCCGCCGCCTCGACACCGTGGCCGGCGGCGTGGGCTCCGTACTGCCCGTCTTCACCGCGAAGGCCGGCGGCGGCATCATCGAGGACGTCGACGGCAACCGCCTGATCGACTTCGGTTCCGGCATCGCCGTGACCTCCGTCGGCGCCTCCGCCGAGGCCGTCGTGCGCCGCGCCGCCGCGCAGCTCGCCGACTTCACGCACACCTGTTTCATGGTGACGCCGTACGAGGGTTACGTCGAGGTCTGCGAGGCCCTCGCCGAGCTGACCCCGGGCGACCACGCCAAGAAGTCCGCGCTCTTCAACTCGGGCGCCGAGGCCGTCGAGAACGCGGTCAAGATCGCCCGCTCGTACACCAAGCGCCAGGCCGTCGTCGTCTTCGACCACGGCTACCACGGCCGCACCAACCTCACGATGGCGCTGACGGCGAAGAACATGCCGTACAAGCAGGGCTTCGGCCCGTTCGCGCCCGAGGTCTACCGCGTGCCGGTCGCCTACGGCTACCGCTGGCCCACCGGCGCCGAGAACTGCGGCCCCGAGGCCGCCGCCCAGGCGATCGACAACATCACCAAGCAGATCGGCGCCGAGAACGTCGCCGCGATCATCATCGAGCCGGTCCTCGGCGAGGGCGGCTTCATCGAGCCGGCCAAGGGCTTCCTGCCGGCGATCGTGAAGTTCGCCAACGACAACGGCATCGTCTTCGTCGCCGACGAGATCCAGTCCGGCTTCTGCCGCACCGGCCAGTGGTTCGCGTGCGAGGACGAGGGCATCGTCCCGGACCTGATCACGACCGCCAAGGGCATCGCGGGCGGTCTGCCGCTCGCCGCCGTCACCGGCCGCGCCGAGATCATGGACTCCGTGCACGGCGGCGGCCTCGGCGGCACCTACGGCGGCAACCCGGTGGCCTGCGCCGGCGCGCTCGGCTCCATCGAGACGATGAAGGAGCTCGACCTCAACGCCAAGGCGAAGCACATCGAGTCCCTCATGAAGACCCGCCTGTCGGCGATGGCGGAGAAGTTCGACGCCATCGGTGACATCCGCGGCCGCGGCGCCATGATCGCCATCGAGCTGGTCAAGGACCGCGCGACCAAGGAGCCGAACCCGGAGGCCGCCGGCGCGCTCGCGAAGGCCTGCCACGCCGAGGGCGTGCTGGTCCTGACCTGTGGCACCTACGGCAACGTGCTCCGCTTCCTGCCGCCGCTGGTCATCGGCGACGACCTCCTGAACGAGGGACTCGACATCATCGAGAACGCGTTCGGTCAGATCTGATCCGATCAGACGCGGTGTGAAGAGAGTGTGGGGGGCCGATGGCGGGATGGAGATCCGGCTGTCGGTCCCCTTCTGTCTGCCGTACGGTTTCTGCAGATGAGAGAAACACCCCGCTCGCAGGAGACTGCGGGCGACAACAGGTCGGAGCATCCCCAGCCCCGTCCTGGTCGCGCCCTGGCGCACACCACTGGAGCCTCGCGCTCCGGAACTCCTCACCGATCGGACGTCCGCCCGCCCCACACCCCCCGGGGCGCGCGGCAGCCCGATCACCTCGGACGCCCCGGAACCACCCCCCCTGTTCCGGGGCGTCCGGCTGTCTTCTTCTCGGTCGCCCTGCTGGCGCTCATCACCTGGCAGGTCCTGGTGGACGGCCCCTTGGCCCGCCTGGACGAGCGCGTCTCGCGCTCCCTGGTCGACCTGATCCCCCGCCAGGTCTCCGAACTCGGCGCCGACCTCGGCAACATGACGGTCGCCCTCCCGGTCCTGGCCTGCGCGATGGCGTACGCGATCTGGCGCGGCCACCGCACCCAAGCCCTGTTCGCGGGCCTCACCATGGCCGCCGTCCCGCTCCTGGTCATCCCCCTGAAGGAGTGGACGGCCCGCCCGGGCCCCCTGGAACCCTGGGCGGCCGGCTACTACCCCTCGGGCCACACGGCGACGGCGATGGTGGCGTACGTAGGCGCCGCCTTCCTGGTGTCACGCCGCCTCCTCCCCCTCGCCGCCGTCCTGACGGCCCTGACGGGCGCGGGCCTGATCCTCCGCGGCTACCACTGGCCCCTGGACGTCCTGGCCTCGCTCGCCCTCTGCGTCCCCCTCCTGCGCTGGCCTGTCATCGCCACGCGATACGGTCGCCCCTCACATTCGGCGACCGACGATCCGGAGCAGCGATGACGATTCAACGGCCAGGACTACCGGGAGACTTGCCGTCCCCCGAGGTGCTGTGGGCACGCTGGGCCCTGGTGGCCGTGGTCGAGGCGACGACCGAGGAGGAGCAGAGCACGAGGTACCGGACCGGCTGCTGGATCGACGACGAGGGGCTCCACCTCGACGACTGCGGCTGCACCTGGTGGACGTTCTCCCGCATCGGCGAGGGCCGTTACGTGCTCTTCGGCGAGGACGAGTCGAGCGGGTGCAAGTGGCACCGGCCGCCGGTCGACATGCTGGCGGGCGGCCCCGACTGGCTCCCCTACGAGGAGCTGCGCGACCGCCTCGACGGGAACGAACTGGGCTGCGTCTACTGGTACGAGGACGGCGCCTGGGCGCGCGCCCCGTACCCCGACGACCTGGACGACGACGGCCTCGACTGCGGAATGAGCCGCTTCGTCGACCGTGACGACGCCCTGGGCCTCCTGGGCGAACACCTCCGCCGCGACGGCGGGACGTCCGCCGCGACCCTGCTGGAGCACGCCGAGGCATACCGCCTGACACCGGAGCTCCTGGAGTCTCTGGTCGCCCCCGCCGACGGGGGCGCCCCGGACCTCCCGGCCATGACCCGCGCCCTGGACCGGGCCGGACTGACGGCGCGGGCGACGTCGGTCGGCTGAGCTCCGGACACGCGACGGCCGGTCGCGCGGGCATGCGCGCGACCGGCCCGTCCTTGCTGTTCGCCGATGTCCTGGGGTGAGTGTCAGCTCCAGTTATAGGCGTCGAAGTTCCGGCTGAACTCGCCGCCGTTGAAGCGGTCCCAGTTGATCGACCAGGTCATCAGGCCGCGCAGGGCGGGCCAGGTGCCGTGGGTCTGATACGGGCCGCAGTTGACCTTCCTCGTGAGGCAGTCGAGGGCCTTGTTGACCTCGGCCGGGGTGGTGTGGCCGTTGCCCGCGTTGGGGGAGGCCGGGAGGCCGATGGCGACCTGGTCGGGGCGGAGGGCCGGGAAGACGCGGTCGGTGTTGCCGGCGACCGGGAAGCCGGTGAGGAGCATGTCGGTCATGGCGATGTGGAAGTCCGCGCCGCCCATGGAGTGGTACTGGTTGTCGAGGCCCATGATCGGGCCCGAGTTGTAGTCCTGGACGTGGAGCAGGGTGAGGTCGTCGCGCAGGGCGTGGATGACCGGGAGGTAGGCGCCGGCGCGCGGGTCCTGGCCGCCCCACTGGCCGGAGCCGTAGAACTGGTAGCCGAGCTGGACGAAGAAGGTCTCCGGGGCCATCGTCAGGACGAAGTTCGCGCCGTACTTGGCCTTGAGGGTCTTGATCGCCGAGATCAGGTTGACGATCACCGGGCTCGTGGGGCTGCGGAAGTCCGTGTCGCCCGTGTTGAGCGACAGGGAGTGGCCCTCGAAGTCGATGTCCAGGCCGTCGAGTCCGTACTCGTCGATGATCTTCGAGACGGAGGTGACGAAGGCGTCGCGCGCGGCCGTGCTGGAGAGCTGGACCTGGCCGTTCTGGCCGCCGATGGAGATCAGGACCTTCTTGCCGGCCGCCTGCTTGGCCTTGATGGCCGCCTTGAAGTCCGCGACCGACTCGACGTTCGGGCATTCCGTGGCCGGGCAGAGCGAGAAGCGGATGTCGCCCGAGGTCACCGAGGTCGGCTCGCCGAAGGCGAGGTTGATGACGTCCCAGGAGTCGGGGACGTCGGCCATCCGGGTGTAGCCGGAGCCGTTGGCGAAGCTCGCGTGGAGGTAGCCGACGAGCGCGTGGGCGGGCAGGCCCGGGTTGCCGCCGCCGCCGGACGTCGTGGTCGCCGAGACCGCCCCGGACTTGGCCGACTCGCCCGCGCTGTTCACTGCGGAGACCTGGAAGCTGTACGAGGTCGAGGGCGCGAGGCCGGTCGCGGTGTACGAGGTGCCGGTGGCCGTCCCCGCGAGGACGCCGCCGCGGTAGACCTTGTAGGAGGTCGCGCCGGAGACCGCGGGCCAGGACAGCGGTACGGAGGTGGAGGTCGGGGAGCCCGCCGCGAGGCCGGTGGGGACGGCCGGTATCTGGACGGGGTCGCCGCCGGGGCCGAAGAGGGAGACGTCGTCGGCGTGGTAGGCGCCGGTGCCGTACCAGCCGTGGGTGTAGAGGGTCACGGAGGTGGTCGAGGCGCCGGTCGTGAAGGTGGTGCTGAGCTTCTGCCAGTCGGGGGCGGACTGGGTCCAGGTGGAGACGTCGGTGGTCCCGGTGCCGGACGCGCCGAGGTAGACGTAGCTGCCGCGCACCCAACCGCTGAGCGTGTAGGCGGAGTTCGGCTTCACGGTGACCGTCTGGGAGCACTTGGCCTGGTCGCTGCCGGCCGGGGTCGCCAGCAGGGCCTTGGTCCCGCCGTGCACGGGGGACGAGACGACGGCTCCGCTGCCCGCCGTACAACTCCAGCCGTCCAGGCCGGATTCGAAGCCGCCGTTGCGGGCCAGCTCGGAGTCGGCGGCCTGGGCCACGGGGGTGAGGGCGACGAGCCCGCCGGCGGCGAGCACTCCCGCCAGGGCGAGCACGAGCGGCCTGCCGCCTGCGCGTCTGGTGCGTCTTGTGCCTCGGGATCTTGTGGTGCGGTCCACAACTGCCTCCGGGGGTGGGGGAATCGAGGTGGAACGAGCGCGCCACAGCATGGTCCAGACCAATCAAGTGGTCAAGACCTCTCTCCGCCCGCTCAGTACCCCTCCCCGCCCTCCCCCCGCGCCAGACCCCCCGCCGCCTCGTGCATCGCCAGCTCCAGGAGCGCCGCGTCGTTGAGCGTGCCGCTCCCGTCCGGGGTCACCAGCCAGCGGACCCCGCCGGTCGTCCGGCCCGGGTACGGGACGACGATCCAGGTGCCGCGGCCCGCGCTGCGCACGCCCGTGCCGAGCCAGCGGGAGGCCGTGCCCGGGGGGACGAAGAAGCCCATCCGCGCCTCCCCGAAGTCGGCGAGGACCGGGCCTGGTCGGTCCACGAGCCGGGTCAGCACGTCGAGCGTGGGGTACCCGAGCTCCCCCGGCAGGATCAGCACGTCCCACCGCCTGCCGGCCGGCAGCAGCGCGATCCCGAGCGGATTGCGCTCCCACTCCCAACGGCAGGCGTCGGGATCCGGTGCCACCGACACCAGCCACTCCACCGCGGTCTTGGCCGCCCCCGAACCAGTCATGGCCTACGGCCTCCCTTCCCTGTGCGGACACGGTGTCCACACGCAGAGAGCGGGCTCGGTGACGATCATTACGCGGGTTCGGGCCACCAGTTGGTAGTGAGCTGGGTCACATCGCGTGCGATTGGGGTGCGCCCGGGGCGCGCACCGCCCGGACCGCGCCCCTCCCCCTTCGGCGCGCGCCCGTTCGGGTGGAGAGCGGTGGGCCTGGTCGGCGGCCTCCCGTGCCCGCCCGCCGTCGCGTGTTCGTATGGCTCTCCGTACGCGCGCCGCACTCGCCCCGGGAGCCCCCATGTCGAAACGCACCTCGTCGGGCAAGGGACTGCTGCGGCGGATGGGCGAGTGGTCGGCCCGGCACTTCGTGATCGTCCTCGTCGCCTGGGTGGTGGCGCTGGGCGCCCTGATGGTGCTGAAGAACGCGTACGGCGGCGAGTACTCCGACAACTACTCGCTGCCCGGCACCCAGTCCCAGGAGGGGCTCGACGTGCTGCGCGCGCACGAGCCCGCCGCCGGCGGCTACAGCGCGCAGGTGGTGCTGTACGACGGCGCCAAGCCGCTCACCGAGGTCAGCGACCAGATCTCGTCCGCCGTGGACGCGCTGAAGAAACTCCCTGACGTCCTCAACGCCACGAGCCCGCTGCCCGCGCCCGGCAGCCAGCCTCCCACCCCGCCCCCGGGCACACCCAACGTCGGGCCGCTGTCCAGCGACGGGAAGACCGGGTACATCACCATCCGCTTCAGCGTGCAGCCCAGCACCCTCGGCGACGACTACCTCACCGGTGTGGACAGTGCCGTGGAGCCCCTGCGCGCCGCCGGGGTCGAGGTCGAGTACGGCGGTTCGCTGGGTGAACTGGCCCGGCCCGAGGCGGACGACCGGGTGAGCGAGGCGATCGGCTTCGGCGTCGCGATCGTCGTCCTGATCATCGGCTTCGGAAGTCTGATCGCCGCCGTGCTCCCGCTGGTCACCGCCCTGGTGGCGGCCCTCTGCGGACTGGCGGCGCTCGGTCTCCTCGCCTCCGTGTGGACCTTCGCGACGGTCTCCCCCACCCTGGCCACGATGATCGGCATCGGCGTCGGCATCGACTACGCGCTCTTCCTCATCACCCGGCACCGGCAGCTGCTGATGAACGGTCAGGACCCGGTGACGGCGGCCGGGATCGCCACGGCGACCAGCGGGCGTGCCGTCCTCGTCTCGGGCTGCACCGTCATCATCGCCCTCTGCGGCCTCTGGGTCTCCGGGCTCAGCTTCATCGGGCTGCTCGGCCTGGCCGCGACCTCCACCGTGGTCACGGCCGTCATCGGCGCCCTCACGCTCGTCCCGGCGATGCTCGGGCTCATCGGGCGCCACATCGACCGGTTCCACCTGCGCGAGCCCGTGGCCGAGGTCGACGAGACGACCGGCGAGGCGACCGGCACCTGGCACCGCTACGCCCTGCGCGTGGAGCGCCGTCCCTGGTGGTTCCTCGCCTCGGGCGTCGTCGTCCTCGTCGTGCTCGCCATCCCGCTGTTCTCCATCCAGCTCGGGCACATCGGCGACGGCGCGGACCCGAAGTCCTTCACCGACCGGCGCGCGTACGACCTGATGTCCTCGGCCTTCGGGCCCGGCTCCAACGGACCCCTGACGCTGGTGATCGACCAGACCTCGGTCCCGGCGGCCGACCGTTCCTCGCTGGCGAGCCAGGCGCAGAAGGCGCTCACCGGCGTTCCCGACGCCCTTCTGATCACCCCGCTCACGCCGACCTCGGACGGCGACGTCCTGCTCGCGACGGCCTACTCGGTCGCCGCCCCGCAGGACGAGAAGACCACGTCCCTGACCAATCGCCTCACCGACGACGTGCTCCCGCAGGCGGTCAGCGGTACCACCGCGGCCACGTACGTCACCGGCACCACCGCCGCGCAGGTGGACTTCCTCGACATCGTCTCGAGCCGGCTGCCGCTCATCATCGCGGTGGTCGTGGCCCTGGCGTTCCTCGTCATCCTGGTCGTCTTCCGCGGCCCGCTCGTCGCCCTCAAGGCGGCGCTGCTCAACCTGCTCTCGATCGCCGCCTCGTACGGCGTGATCGTCGCCGTCTTCCAGTGGGGCTGGGGCGGCCCGGCGCTCGGGGTCTCCGGTGACGTGCCCATCGAGAGCTATGTGCCGATGATGATGTTCGCCATCGTCTTCGGCCTCTCCATGGACTACGAGATCTTCCTGCTGTCCCGGGTCCACGAGGCGTGGCTGCGCACCGGCGACGCGAAGGCGAGCGTGGCGCACGCCCTGGAGATCACGGCCCGGGTCATCACGTGCGCGGCGCTCATCATGGTGAGCGTCTTCGCGGCCTTCATCCTCAACGACAACATCGTGATCAAGATGATGGGCCTCGGTCTCGCGGCGAGCGTGCTCATCGACGCGACGGTCGCGCGGCTGCTGCTCGTGCCCGCCGTGATGACGCTGCTCGGGAAGTCGGCCTGGTGGACGCCGCGCTGGCTGGACCGGATCCTGCCGCACGTCGACACCGAGGGCGAGGACGAGATGCCCCCGCCGGCCGGTGGGCCGACGGGGGCAGCGAAGAAGGCCTGAAACAGCTCAGCTGTCGAAGCCGAGGCCCACGCGGTCCATGGCCTTCAGCCACAGGTTGCGCCGGCCGCCGTTCTCGTCGGCGCGGGCAAGTGACCACTTGGTGAGGCCGATGCCCGCCCAGGCGATGGGCTCCGGCGGGAACGGCAGCGGCTTGGAGCGGACCATCTCCAGCTCGGTCCGCTCGGTGCGCTCACCGGCAAGGAGGTCGAGCATCACGTCGCCGCCGAAGCGGGTGGCGCCCACGCCGAGGCCGGTGAAGCCCGCCGCGTACGCGACCTTGCCCTGGTACGCCGTACCGAAGAAGGCCGAGAAGCGCGAGCAGGTGTCGATCGCGCCGCCCCAGGCGTGGCTGAAGCGGAGCCCCTCCAGCTGCGGGAAGCAGTGGAAGAAGTGCTCGGCGAGCTTCAGGTAGGTCTCCGGGCGGTGGTCCATCTCGGCGCTGACCTTGCCGCCGAAGCGGTAGATCGCGTCGTAGCCGCCCCACAGGATCCGGTTGTCGGCGGTGATCCGGAAGTAGTGGAACTGGTTGGCGCTGTCCCCGAGGCCCTGGCGGTTCTTCCAGCCGACGGCGGCGAGCTGCTCGGGCGAGAGCGGCTCGGTCATCAGGGCGTAGTCGTAGACCGGGACCGTGTAGTGCCGGACGCGCTTGACCAGCGACGGGAAGACGTTGGTGCCGAGCGCGACGCGGCGGGCGAGGATCCTGCCGTACGGGGTGCGGACGCCCATGCCCGCGCCGACGGAGGCCAGGTCGAGGCCCGGGGTGTTCTCGTAGATCCGTACGCCCAGGTCCTGGCAGGCCTGCTTGAGGCCCCAGGCCAGCTTCGCCGGGTCGAGCATGGCGACGCCGCGCCGGTCCCACAGGCCGGCGAGGAAGGTCGGGGAGTCGACCTCCGCACGGACGGCGTCGCCGTCGAGGAGGTCGAGGCCGTCGGCGAGACCGAGCCGCTCGATCTCCTCGTACATCTCGTGGAGCTCGTCCACCTGGTGCGGCTCGGTGGCGACGTCGATCTCGCCGGTGCGCTCGAAGTCGCAGTCCAGTCCGTAGCGGGCGACCGCCGCCTCGATGGCGTCGAGGTTGCGCTCGCCGAGCTCCTCCAGCTTCGGCAGCTCGCCCGGCCAGCGGGCGAGCCCGTTGCCGAAGCCGTGTGTGAGGGAGGCGGCGCAGAAGCCTCCGTTGCGGCCCGAGGCGGCCCAGCCCACCTCGCGGCCTTCGATCAGTACGACATCCCGGGAGGGGTCGCGCTCCTTGGCGAGGAGCGCGGTCCACAGTCCGCTGTAGCCGCCGCCGACGACGAGGAGATCGCACTTCTCGGTGCCGGTGAGGGCGGGCAGGGCTCCGGGCTTGCCGGGGTCTTCCAGCCAGAAGGGGACGGGCTGGGCGTCGGAGAGAGATTGGGCAGCGAGACGCATGGCGCGTGGGGCCATGGTTTCCAACTCCTTCAGGTGTTGCTCGGGGTCATCTCAGCTTGTCGCTGTTTTCTTGCGCCGGTTCGTGATGATCTGTCCGGCTACCACCACCAGTACAGCAATGACGAACATCGCCGTGCCGATGACGTTGATCTGGACGGGCGTACCGCGCTGTGCCGAGCCCCAGACGAACATGGGGAAGGTGACGGTCGAGCCCGCGTTGAAGTTGGTGATGATGAAGTCGTCGAAGGAGAGCGCGAAGGCGAGCAGCGCGCCGGCGGCGATGCCGGGGGCGGCGATCGGCAGGGTCACCCGTACGAAGGTCTGCACCGGTCCCGCGTAGAGGTCGCGGGCGGCCTCCTCCAGGCGCGGGTCCATCGACATCACGCGCGCCTTGACCGCCGTCACCACGAACGACAGGCAGAACATGATGTGGGCGATCAGGACCGTCCAGAAGCCGAGCTCGGCGCCCATGTTGAGGAAGAGCGTGAGCAGGGAGGCGGCCATGACGACCTCGGGCATGGCCATCGGCAGGAAGATCAGCGAGTTGATCGCGCCGCGCGCCCGGAAGCGGTAGCGGACGAGCGCGAAGGCGATCATCGTGCCGAGGATCGTGGCGCCGAGGGTGGCCCAGGCGGCGATCTGCAGGGACAGGGTGAGCGAGCCGCACAGGTCGGCGACGCCGCAGGGGTCCTTCCAGGCGTCCAGGGAGAAGCGCTGCCAGGCGTAGTTGAACCGCCCGTTCGGCTTGTTGAACGAGAACACCATCACGACGATGTTCGGCACGATCATGTACGCGAGCGTCAGCAGGCCCGCGATGACGACAAGGTTCCGACGGATCCAACGCATCAGACCAGGTCCTCCGTTCCCGCGCGGCGGATGTAGACGGTGACCATGAGCAGCACGATCGCCATGAGGATGAAGGAGAGGGCGGCGGCCGTCGGGTAGTCGAGAACGCGCAGGAACTGCGACTGGATGACGTTGCCGACCATCTTGGTGTCGGTCGAGCCGAGCAGTTCGGCGTTGACGTAGTCGCCGCTCGCCGGGATGAAGGTGAGTAGCGTGCCGGAGACGACGCCGGGCATCGACAGCGGGAACGTCACCTTGCGGAAGGTGGTGGCGGGGGACGCGTACAGGTCCTTCGCGGCCTCGTGCAGCCGGCCGTCGATCCGCTCCAGGGAGGTGTAGAGCGGCAGGATCATGAAGGGCAGGAAGTTGTACGTCAGACCGCAGACCACCGCCATCGGGGTGGCGAGCACGCGGTCGCCCTGGGTCCAGCCGAGCCAGCTGGTCACGTCCAGGACGTGCAGCGCGTTGAGCGCGTCGACCACCAGGCTGTCGTCCGCGAGGATCGTCTTCCAGGCCAGGGTCCGGATGAGGAAGCTGGTGAAGAACGGCGCGATGACGAGGACGAGCACCAGGTTGCGCCAGCGGCCGGCCTTGAAGGCGATCATGTACGCCAGCGGGTAGCCGAGGAGCAGGCACAGGAGCGTGGCGGTACCGGCGTACAGCAGGGAGCGGACGAACTGCGGCCAGTACTCCTGGAAGGCGTCCCAGTACGTCTGGAAGTGCCAGGTGACCTCGAAGCCCTTCTCCAGGGAGCCGGTCTGCACGGAGGTCGAGGCCTGGTAGACCATGGGCAGCGCGAAGAAGACGAGCAGCCAGATGATGCCGGGCAGCAGCAGCCAGTAGGGGACGAGCCGCTTGCGGGTGGAGGGCTTGCGCGTCACCGGTGCTCCGGACGGCGCGGTCTCCTCCTCCTTGGTGAGGGTGGGGGCGCTCATCCGGCGTCCTCCACCGTCTCCACGCCCGCGTCGATGTCCTGATCGGCGTCGAGGCCGAAGGTGTGCGCGGGGTTCCAGTGCAGGACGACCTCGGCGCCGGGGCGGAGGCGGGCGTCGCGCTCGATGTTCTGCTCGTAGACCTGGAGTTCGGCCCCGGCCGGCGAGTTGACGACGTACTGCGTGGAGACGCCGATGAAGGAGGAGTCGGCGATCCGGCCGGTCACCTTGTTGCGGCCGTCGGCTATCGAGGCCGCGTCGTCGGCGTGGGTGAGGGAGATCTTCTCGGGGCGGACGCCCACGAGGACCTTGCCGCCGGTGCGCACGGTCGCCGAACAGCGGTCGGCGGGCAGCCGGAGCTTGCCGCCGCCGGCCGTGACGACCAGGTCGGAGCCGCCGGTCTCGGCGACCTCGGCCTCGATGAGGTTGGAGGTGCCGAGGAAGTTGGCGACGAAGGTGGTGCGGGGGTTCTCGTAGAGGTCGGCGGGGGCGCCGAGCTGCTCCACCCGGCCGCCGTTCATCACCGCGACCTGGTCGGCCATGGTCATGGCCTCCTCCTGGTCGTGGGTGACGTGCACGAAGGTGATGCCGACCTCGGTCTGTATCCGCTTCAGCTCCAGCTGCATCTGGCGGCGCAGCTTGAGGTCGAGCGCGCCGAGCGGCTCGTCGAGGAGCAGGACCTGCGGGTGGTTGATGAGGGCGCGGGCCACGGCGACGCGCTGCTGCTGGCCGCCGGAGAGCTGGTGCGGCTTGTGCCGGGCCTTGTCGCCGAGCTGGACGAGCTCCAGCATGTCGTCGACCTGCTTCTTGACGGACTTGATGCCGCGCCGGCGCAGACCGAAGGCGATGTTCTCGCTGACGTCCATGTGCGGGAAGAGCGCGTAGGACTGGAAGACGGTGTTGACCGGCCGCTTGTACGGCGGGAGGTCGGTGACGTCCTTGTCGCCGAGGAAGACCGAGCCGGTGCTGGGGTCCTCAAGGCCTGCGATCATCCGCAGCGTGGTCGTCTTGCCGCAGCCGGAGGCGCCGAGCAGCGCGAAGAACGAGCCCTGCGGGACGGTCAGGTCGAGCGGGTGGACGGCGGTGAAGGAGCCGTACGTCTTGCTGATGCCGGTGAGACGGACGTCGCCGCCGGTGTTCTTGTCAGTCATGGGTTGCGATCCCAGGGTTCGTAAGTGCGGAGGAGGTGGACGGCGGAGACTCAGGCGCCGATGAGCTTGGCGAACTTCTCCTCGTACGCCGTCTCTTCCTGGCTGCTCAGCGAGCGGAAGGCGTGCGACTTCGCGGCCATGGCCTTGTCGGGGAGGATCAGCGTGTTGGAGGCGAGCTCGGGGTCGATCTTGGCGAGCTCGTCCTTCACCCCGTCGACCGGGCAGACGTAGTTGATGTACGCGGCGAGCTGGGCGGCGACCGGGAGCTCGTAGTAGTAGTCGATGAGCTTCTCGGCGTTGGCCTTGTGCCGGGCCTTGGTCGGGACCATCAGGTTGTCGCTGGAGGTGATGTAGCCGGCCGAGGGGATCGCGTACTGGATGTCCGGGTTGTCGGCCTGGAGCTGGATGACGTCACCGGCCCAGGCGAGGCAGGCGGCGAGGTCGCCCTTGTCCAGGTCCGAGGTGTAGTCGTTGCCGGTGAAGCGGCGGATCTGCTTCTTGTCGACGCCCTTCTGGAGCCGGCCTATCGCCTGGTCGTACTCGGCGTCGGTGAACTTCCCGGGGTCCTTGCCCATGTCCAGCAGGGTCATGCCGACGGTGTCGCGCATCTCCGTGAGGAAGCCGACCCGGCCCTTGAGGGCGGGGTCGTCCAGGAGCTGGGTGACGGAGTCGATCCTCTTCCCGCCGGTCGCCTTGGTGTTGTAGGCGATGACGGTGGAGATGCCGGTCCACGGGTACGAGTAGGCGCGGCCCGGGTCCCAGTCGGGGCGGCGGAACTGCGCGGAGAGGTTCGCGTACGCGTTGGGGAGGTTGGCCGCGTCGAGCTTCTGCGCCCAGCCGAGCCGGATGAGGCGGGCGGCGAGCCAGTCGGTGACGCAGATCAGGTCGCGGCCGGTGTCCTGGCCGGCCGCGAGCTGCGGCTTGATCTTGCCGAAGAACTCGACGTTGTCGTTGATGTCCTCGGTGTACTTGACCTTGATCCCGGTGCGCTTGGTGAACGCCTCCAGGGTCGGGCGGGACTTCTCGTCCTCGCTGACGTCCATGTACTCGGTCCAGTTGGAGAAGCTGAGCTGCTTCTCCTTCGCCGAGAAGTCGGTGGACGCGGGGCCCTCGCCCTCGCGCTTGGCCGGCGGGATGCCGCACGCGCTCAGAGACGCGAGGCCGCCGATCGTGAGCGCGCCGACGCCTCCGGCGCGCAGCATCGAACGGCGGGTGAGGGCACCCCGGCCACTCGTCAGACTGCGTCGCATCGCCGCGAGTTGCGCGGCGGACAGGCTGTCGGGCTCGTACTGGTCCATGCGCTGTGCCTTCCGGGGGTTGGGGAGGACTACCGGTCTCCGAAGATCGTGCGGTGCCAGTCCTTCCGGACGGCCGCGGTGTTTTCGTACATCACATGCTTGACCTGCGTGTACTCCTCGAAGGAATACGCCGACATGTCCTTTCCGAACCCGGAGGACTTGTACCCGCCGTGCGGCATCTCGCTGATGATCGGAATGTGGTCGTTGACCCAGACGCATCCCGCTTTGATCTCGCGGGTGGCGCGGTTGGCGCGGAAGACGTCACGGGTCCAGGCGGAGGCGGCCAGGCCGTACGGGGTGTCGTTGGCGAGCCGGAGGCCTTCGTCGTCGCTGTCGAAGGGCAGGGCGACCAGGACGGGTCCGAAGATCTCGGACTGGACGATCTCGCTGTCCTGGGCGGCCCCGGTGATCAGGGTGGGGAGATAGTACGCGCCGTTCTTCAGCTCCCCGCCCGGGACCTGGCCGCCGGTGACGACGGTGGCGTAGCCGCGGGCGCGGTCGACGAAGCCGGCGACGCGGTCGCGCTGGGCGTGGCTGATGAGCGGGCCGAGGTCGGTGGCGGCGTCGAAGGGGTCGCCGAGGCGGACGGTCTCCATGAGCTCGGCGACGCGGGCGACGAAGGCGTCGAAGAGCGGGCGCTGGACGTAGGCGCGGGTGGCGGCGGTGCAGTCCTGGCCGGTGTTGATGAGGGAGGCGGCGACGGCGCCGTTGGCGGCGGCCTCCAGGTCGGCGTCGTCGAAGACGACGAAGGGGGCCTTGCCGCCGAGTTCGAGGTGGAGCCGCTTCACGGTGGAGGTGGCGATCTCGGCGACGCGCTTGCCGACCGGGGTGGAGCCGGTGAAGGAGGTCATGGCGACGTCGGGGTGGCCGACGAGGTGCTCGCCGGCGACGCGCCCTGCGCCGTTGATGATGTTGACGACGCCGTCGGGGATGCCGGCGTCGGTGGCGGCCTGGGCGAACAGGAGGGAGGTGAGCGGGGTGAGTTCGGCCGGCTTCAGGACGATCGTGTTGCCGGCGGCGATGGCCGGGAGGATCTTCCAGGCGGCCATCTGGAGCGGGTAGTTCCAGGGTGCGATGGAGCCGACGACACCGATGGGCTCGCGCCGTACGTACGAGGTGTGGTCGCCGCTGTACTCGCCGGCGGACTGCCCTTGGAGGTGACGGGCGGCTCCGGCGAAGAAGGCGGTGTTGTCGACGGTCCCGGGAACGTCGAACTCGGTGGACAGCTTGATCGGCTTGCCGCACTGGAGGGACTCGACGCGGGCGAAGTCGTCCGCGCGCTCGGCGAGGACACCGGCGAAGCGGTGCAGCGCGTCGGAGCGCTCACCGGGGGTCGCCCCCGCCCAGCCGGGGAACGCCGCGGTGGCGGCGGCGACGGCGTCGTCCACGTCGGCGGCGGACGCGAGGGTGTAGGTGTAGACGCTCTCCCCTGTGGCCGGATCGACGACGCTGTGCTCGTCCTCCGAGGTCCCGGGCCGCAGCCGCCCGCCGATGTACTGTGCGCCGTCCGCGAAGCGGTCCGTCACCTGGAAGCGGTTGCCCATGACGCTCTCCGTTGTTCCAGCTCGAATTGAGTGCCGATCCTGACAGAGTGATATCCGACCAACAAGTGATTCCGTTGTTGCCTTTTGGTTACGCGACGGAATCGGTCGACCATGTGTCGAGGACCATGGAAAATCTCCATACGGAATGTCCGTGGCGGCTGCCAGACTGCCATGCATGGGGCAGATCGAGACATTGACGCAGCAGGTCAGACAGGGTGAGAAGGTCAAGTTCCTACCCTTCTGGGGCCACCGTCCAAGGCCCGACGGGCAGCTTTCGGCGAGCTGTCTCAGCCAATGGTGGGAGTCCCCCTTCGAGGTCGAGGGCGTGCGGTACGCGACCGCCGAGCACTGGATGATGGCGGCGAAGGCCCGGCTCTTCGGCGACCCGGAGGCGGAGCGCGCCGCGCTGTCGTCCCGTACGCCCGCGGAGGCCAAGAAGGCCGGGCGCCTGGTGCGCGGCTTCGACGGGACGGTGTGGGAGCGGGAGCGCTTCGGGATCGTGGTGGAGGGCAGCGTCCACAAGTTCGCCTCGGACGAGGCGCTGCGGGCGTTCCTGCTCGGCACGGGCGGCCGCGTCCTGGTGGAGGCGAGCCCGGTGGACCGCGTCTGGGGCATCGGCCTCGCCGCCGACGACCCCCGCGCCACGGACCCCGCCCGCTGGCGCGGCCTGAACCTCCTGGGCTTCGCCCTCATGGAGGCCCGGGAGAGGCTGCGGGGCGGCTGACCGAGCCGCGCGGACACGGAGAAGGGCCCCGCGCATGCGAAGCG
>NZ_JBHXPI010000047.1:0-47879 GCF_042718575.1 Streptomyces sp. NPDC058579 | reverse complement strand
GCACGCTGTTGAGTTCTCAAGGAACGGACGCTTCCTTCGTACTCACCCTCTCGGGCTTTCCTCCGGGCTTTTCCCTTCGGTCTTTCGTGTTTCCAGCTTAGCAGATCCGATTTCCCGTTTCTGCCACCCGCTGGAGCGGGCTGCCGATTTCGGAATTCGCTTTTCGCGCTTTCCCTTGCGGCGGGGTCAAACACTACCAGGCTTTTTCAGTCCCCCTGACCACCCCTCCGCAGGCATGCAGAGGTGTAGACCACTGGGGTTAGGATCTGGCTCGATAGGTGCTGCCGACCCACGACTCAAAGCCGCGTTGGGGTCAGGCAGGAGTACGACAGTACATCCCACCGTCAGCTGAGGCAAATCGTTTCGGGGTAGTCCCTAGGTCCGCCAACTGGTACGTCTCGTGCGGAACCGGGACTTCTTATGACTTAGGCTTCTGAACAGTACGCCGTCCAGGACAGGCAGTGACGGCGCCACACAATCTCCGCCCCTGGGAGGCTTCCCATGACATCCGTGACGTCGCCGCTTGCTGGTCGCGCCATCGGTCTCGCCGCTGTACCCGACCCGGTCTTCTCCGGCGCGATGGTCGGTCCCGGCACCGCCATCGATCCCGTACGTGAAGCGTCGGAGGCCGTGTCTCCGGTCGACGGCGTCATCGTCTCTCTGCACCCGCACGCGTTCGTCGTCGTCGACGGCGAGGGTCACGGTGTGCTGACGCACCTCGGCATCGACACCGTTCAGCTCAATGGCGAGGGCTTCGAGCTGCTCGTCAACAAGGGCGACACCGTGCAGCGGGGACAGGCCGTCGTCCGCTGGAATCCGGCCGCCGTCGAGGCCGCCGGCAAATCCCCCATCTGTCCCGTCGTGGCCCTGGAGGCCACGGCCGACTCCCTCTCCGATGTCGTCGAGGACGGCGAAGTGAAGTCCGGCGACGCGCTCTTCGGCTGGAGCTGACGCCGGCGTCGTCCTCGGGACGACCACGGTTCGACATTCATCGCGGCGGCCGGATGCCGCCGCTCTATCGGAGACGGTGAGATGGAGACAACGCTGCGAGGCGTCGGCGTCAGCCACGGAGTGGCGATCGGCGAGGTCCGGCACATGGGTACAGCGGTTCTCGAGCCGCCGGCCAAGCAGATTCCGGCCGAGGAGGCGGAGCGCGAACAGGGGCGCGCCCGTCAGGCCGTGGAGGCTGTGGCTGCCGACCTGATTGCGCGCGGCAATCTGGCCGGTGGCGAGGCCCAGCACGTGCTGGAGGCCCAGGCGATGATCGCCCAGGACCCCGAGCTCATCGCTGACGTGGACCGCCGTATCGCGGTCGGCAGCACGGCCGAGCGCGGTATCTACGACGCGTTCTCCCACTACCGCGAGCTGCTCGCGGGTGCGGGTGAGTACATGGCCGGGCGCGTGGCCGACCTCGACGACGTGCGGAACCGTATCGTCGCGCGGCTGCTCGGGGTGCCGATGCCGGGTGTGCCGGACAGTGACGAGCCGTACGTGCTGATCGCCCGGGACCTGGCTCCCGCCGACACGGCGCTGCTCGACCCGACGCTGGTGCTCGGCTTCGTGACCGAGGAGGGCGGGCCGACCAGCCACAGCGCGATCCTCGCGCGGGCGCTGGGTGTGCCCGCTGTGGTGGCGCTGCCGGGCGCGGGTGAGATCGGCGAGGGCACGGTCATCGCGGTGGACGGTTCCACCGGTGAGATCTTCGTGGACCCGAGCGTCGAGAAGAAGGCGCAGCTCACGAAGGCCGCCGCCGAGCGCAAGGCCGCGCTGTCCGCGTCCAGCGGTCCGGGTGCGACGTCGGACGGGCACAAGGTGCCGCTGCTCGCCAACGTCGGTGGCCCGGCGGACGTGCCGGCCGCGGTGGAGGCCGGTGCGGAGGGTGTCGGTCTGTTCCGTACGGAGTTCCTCTTCCTGGACGACAGCAAGAAGGCTCCGACCGAGGAGAAGCAGGTCGAGGCGTACCGCAAGGTGCTGGAGGCCTTCCCCGAGGGTCGTGTGGTCGTACGCGTGCTGGATGCCGGTGCGGACAAGCCACTCGACTTCCTGACGCCGGCGGACGAGCCGAACCCGGCTCTGGGTGTGCGGGGGCTGCGTTCGCTGCTCGATCACCCGGAGGTGCTGCGGACGCAGCTGACCGCGCTGGCGAAGGCCGTCGAGGGTCTGCCGGTGTACCTGGAAGTCATGGCGCCGATGGTGGCGGACCGTACGGACGCGAAGGCGTTCGCGGACGCGTGCCGTGAGGCGGGGCTGCAGGCCAAGTTCGGTGCGATGGTGGAGATCCCCTCCGCCGCGCTGCGGGCTCGTTCGATCCTGCAGGAGGTGGAGTTCCTGTCGCTGGGCACCAACGACCTGGCGCAGTACACCTTCGCCGCCGACCGTCAGGTCGGTGCGGTGTCGCGGCTGCAGGATCCGTGGCAGCCGGCGCTGCTCGACCTGGTGGCAATGTCCGCGGATGCGGCCAAGGCCGAGGGCAAGAGCTGTGGTGTCTGTGGTGAGGCCGCTTCGGATCCGCTGCTGGCCTGTGTGCTGACGGGTCTGGGTGTCACCTCTCTGTCGATGGGTGCCGCGTCCATTCCTTATGTGCGGGCGACGCTGGCGAAGTACACGCTGGCGCAGTGCGAGCGGGCCGCGGCCGCGGCTCGGGCTGCCGACACGGCCGAGGAGGCGCGGGTCGCCGCGCAGGCGGTGCTGTCCGGGGAGTGATCCCCGTGCGTTAGTGGGTGTCTTTGGAGGGGCTCTCCGTCACTGGTGTGGCGGGGAGCCCCTTCGGCGTGTGTGGTGGCCGTCAGTGGTGGGTGGGCCAGTCGTCCTCGTCGGGGGCGAGGGGGAAGCCGGCGCGGTGGTCGACGCCTGGTTCGGGGGCGATGGGTTCTCCGGTGCGGGCGTCGGTGCAGTAGGCGCTGAAGACTTCGGCCTCGTTGAGCGGGTGCAGGTTTCCGGCGGTGAGGCGCCAGCCGTGGAGGCGGTCGCGGGTTCCTGGGGTGGTGGTGCGCAGGACGACTCCCCCGGGGCTGTCGAGGGCGATGCCGACGGCGAGGACGGTGGCGAACTCGGCTGCTTCGTCGCGGTCGAGGTAGGCGGGGCCGTTGTCGTCGCGGGTCGCCTGGAGGACGGCGAGGAGGTGTTCGTCGTCGGCGGGGACGCTGCAGACGAGGTGGTGGGTGCCGGGGCCGGCGGCTTCGAGGAGCCGGGTGAGCTGGCGTGAGGCGTGGGCGAAGGCTTCTCGGCCGATGTCCTGTCCGCAGGTGGCGCAGTCGCCGACGCCGGAGAGGAGTGTCGTGGCGTACTCCCAGGTGGCGTGGCGGACGGCCGTGTCGATGAGGGTGGGGACGAGGGTGGTCATGGGTTGGCCGGTGTAGGCGACGAGGGCGCCGGTGGCGGCCAGTTCGGCGGTGTAGCGGCTGCGGCTGGCGGGGCGGTCGGGGTCGAGTCCGGTCTTCTCGCAGAACTCTTCGTACTCCTCGGGGTCGAAGAGGGCGACGGTGGTGTGGCCGCCTTGGGTGGCGAGGGACTTGAGGAGTCCTTCGATCTGCTGGAGGTAGGCGGGGTGGTCGTCGAAGGCGAAGGTGGCGTACCGGCGCATGGCGGTGAAGTCGTCCTCGTCGGCGAGGAGCCCGACGGTGCTGGGGACTTCGCGGCGCAGGGCGCGGCGCATGGATGTGGTGGTGCCTGGTCGTGTCATGTCTCCCCCTGGGCGCTGTCGATCAGTGCTCACTCACCGTAACCTTCGGCACTGACAGTGACGACTTGGTGAGGCGGTCGCGGATCAGTCGGTGCTGTGCGGCGCCCGCTGCGACCAGGCCGAGGCCGAGCAGGGGCCAGGCGAGCGGGCCGGCGGACATGACGCCGGTGACGAGGAGGGGGCCGGCGAATCGCTGGGTGGACTGGGCGAGTCCGTGGACTCCGAGGTAGGCGCCCTGCGCGTGGGCGGGGGCCAGGGCGACGGAGAGTTCCCAGGAGGCGGTCGCGTGGATGATCTCGGCGAACGTGAGCGCGATGACGGCGACGACGAGGGCCGTGACGGCGAGGGCGGTGCCGCCGGCGGCTGAGGCGGCGAGGGCGAGGGTGCCGATGAGGAAGAGGGCGGTGAGGGGGACGAGGAGTCGGCGGGCGGCTCTCGTGGTGGCTCCGTACCGGGCGAGGGGGACCTGGAAGAGGACGACGAGGACGGTGTTGAGGACGAGCAGGAGCGGGGCGAGCCCGACGGGGGCTGTGGTGGCGTGGACGATCCAGAGGGGGACGGCGACCTGGAGGATCGTGTCGTCGAGGAAGAGGACGGCGTCGGTGGCGGTGTAGCCGAGGAAGGTGCGGTCGCGCCACGGGGAGGTCGGTGGGGTGGGCGTAGGGTCGCCCGCTTCGGTGGAGGTGGAGGTGGAGGTGGTGACGGTGCGGGAGGGGGCCGGGGGTTCGGCGCAGCGGAGGGTGAGCGCGGCGATGACCAGGTAGGTGACGACGTTACCGATGAGGAGCAGGCCGTAGGCGCGGGTGCTGCCGGTGGCGAGCGCGGCGGCGGCTCCGAGGCCGCCGATGGACCAGCCGATGTTGACGGTGGTGCGCTGGATGGCCTGGTAGCGGACGCGGTCGGGGCCGGCGATGCGGGCCGCGTAGAGCTTGATGAGGACGCTGCCGGCTCGGTCGGGGAGGGCGCCGAGGGCGGAGTAGAGCGTGAGGAGGAGCAGGTGGTCGGTGGTCAGGAGGAGCAGGAGGGCTGCGCCGCGGAGGAGTTGGGCGCCGACGATGATCTTGACGAGGGGGAAGCGGTCGGCGAGGCGGCCGGCGAGTGGGGCGCCGGCGATGCCGACGCCGCCGGAGACGGTCATGAGGAGGCCGACCTGGCCGAGGCCGAGACCGGAGACGTAGGTGAAGTAGAGGACGGTGCAACCGGCCCAGAGGCCGGTGCCGGTCTTGTCGATGATGCTGACGACGAGCATGCGGCGGCCGTCGCGGCCGCCGGGTATGCGGTTGAGGACGGTGCTGGGCCACGGAGTCGGGCGGCTCACTCGGTTCCCCCTTGACCTGAGTTTTGTATTGATACAGAATTCAGTACGTGGCAATACATTATTCGATCCAGGGGGCGACGGCCAAGGGGATTGCCGCGTCCGTCGAGCGCGGTGTGACCGAGGGCGAGCTCGCGCCGGGGGACGCGCTGCCTCCGGTGCGGCGGCTCGCGGACGAGTTGGGGATCAGCCCTGGCACGGTCGCGACGGCGTACAAGGAGCTGCGGCGGCGCGGTCTGGTGGTGACGCGCGGCCGGGGCGGCACGGTGGTGGCGGAGGCGCCGTCAGTCGCGTCGCGGCGGCCGCCGCGCGTGCCACCGGGGCTTGTGGACCTGGCCAGCGGCCTTCCCGATCCCGCCTTCCTGCCCGTCCTGCGGCCGCCGGCGGAGGTCCGCCCGGTGTACGGCTCACACCGCGCCGCGCCCCGGCTCGCCGCTCTGGAGGAGCTCACGCGCGCGTGGTTCGCCCGGGACGGTGTGCCGGCGGAGCGGGTGACGTTCGCGCACGGGGCGCTCGACTGCGTCGCGCGGCTGCTCTCCGTGGAGCTGCGGCCGGGGGACGCGGTGGCGGTGGAGGACCCCGGGTTCCACCATCTCCTGGACCTGGTACCGGCCTTGGGCCTGCGGATGGTGCCGGTGGCGGTGGACGGTGAAGGGATGACGCCGGAGGCGTTGGGGGGCGCGCTGCGTACGGGGGTGCGGGCGGTGGTGTGCAGTCCGCGTGCCCAGAGCCCGACGGGGGCGTCGTTCACGCCCGGGCGGCGGGACGAACTGGCCGCGCTGTTGCGGGGGTTCCCGGAGGTCCTGGTCGTCGAGGACGACTACAACGTGGAGCTCGCGGGTCCGGTGGTGCCCACGCTGGCGGCGGCGGGGCTCGAACGGTGGGCGCAGGTGCGGACGGTCTCGAAGCGGCTGGGCGTCGACCTGCGGTGGGCCGGGGTCACCGGCGATCCGGTGACGCTCGCGCGGCACGACGGGCGGATGCTGATGACGTCCGGCTGGGTCAGCCACGTCCTTCAGGAGACGGTCGTCGGGCTGTTCTCCGACCCGGCGGTCGCCGATCTTGTGGCGGCGGGCGAGGCGGCGTACGCGGAGCGGCGTTTTGCGCTCGTCGACGCGCTCGGTGCGTGCGGCGTCGGGGTGAGCGGGGGCGGCCGCTCCGCGAGCGGGCTCAATGTGTGGGTGCCCGTACGGGACGAGTCGGCGATGGTCAACGGGCTGCGGACGCGCGGATGGTGGGTGGCGGCGGGGGCGCGGTTCCGGATCGCCTCGCCTACGGCGGTGCGGATCACTACGGCGACGCTGGATGTGGTGGGGGCGGGGCGGTTGGCCTCGGACTTCGCGGATGTGCTGGGTGAGGCGCAGGCGACGTACGGGGGGTAGGTGTTTTCTCCCCCACCCCGCCCCTTCCCGAAACTCTGACGAGACCGGGGGCTGCCGCCCCCGAACCCCCGCGACGCGGCAGCTTCGCGCCGCGGGTTGGGTGGGGGGCTGGGGCCGGACTCTGGGTGCGGTGCGGCTCCCGGCACGGGGGCCGGGACGCTGCGTGGGCGAGCCGAGCTCCGGGTGGGGGCGGCGGCCTTGGGGCGTGGGAGGGCCGAGCTCCGGGGGTGGAGCCGCCCCTTCGTCGGCGGTCGTGGGGCGCGGCCAGGGCGAGACGGACTCCAGGAGGCTCCCTCTGCGGCGGCCTTGGGGCGCGGCGTGGGAGGGCCGGCTCCGGGTGTGGAGCCCGGCCCTTCGTCGGCGGCTGCGGGGGTTAGTTGTTTCGGTTGTGGGACAGGGCTTCGTAGAAGTGGAGGAGGTCCAGGTTGTCTACCGAGCCTGGGTTTACGGCCTTGGTCAGGGGGGTGCCCTGGAGGAGGCGCTTGACTGGGACTTCGAGGCGCTTGCCTGTGAGGGTGTGCGGGACTGCCGGGATCTCGATGATCTCGTCGGGGACGTGGCGCGGGGAGAGTTCGGTGCGGATCGTCTGCTTGATGCGGGCGATCAGCGCCTCGTCCAGGGTCGCGCCGTCCGCGAGGTGGACGAAGAGCGGCATCCAGTAGCCGCCGTCCGGCTCTTCGAGGCCGATGACGAGGGATTCGCGGATCTCCGGGAGGCGTTCGACGGCCTCGTAGATGTCCGCGCTGCCCATCCGGACGCCCTGGCGGTTCAGGGTGGAGTCGGAGCGGCCGTGGATGACGACCGAGCCGTGGTCGGTGATCGTGATCCAGTCGCCGTGGCGCCAGACGCCCGGGAACATCTCGAAGTAGCTGTCGCGGTAGCGGCTGCCGTCGGGGTCGTTCCAGAAGCGGATCGGCATGGACGGCATGGGGTTGGTGACGACCAGTTCGCCGACCTCGCCGATCAGCGGCTTGCCGGACTGGTCCCAGGACTGGAGGTCCGTGCCGAGGCCGGCCGCCTGGAGTTCGCCGATGTGGACGGGGAGGGTGGGGACGGCTCCTGCGAAGCAGGAGCAGACGTCCGTGCCGCCGCTGACCGAGGCGATCCAGAGGTCCGCCCGTACTTCGTCGTGCAGCCATCGGAAGCCGTCCGGCGGGAGCGGGGAGCCCGTGGTCGCGACGCAGTTGATCGCGGAGAGGTCGAAGTCCCGGCCGGGGTGGACGTCCGCCTTGGCGCAGGCCATGACGTACGCGGCGGAGGTGCCGTACAGGGTGGCCCCGGTCCGTTCGGCGACGCGCCACTGGGCGCCCGTGTCGGGGTAGCCGGGGCTGCCGTCGTAGAGGACGACCGTGGTGCCCGTGAGGAGACCCGAGACCAGGAAGTTCCACATCATCCAGCCCGTGGACGTGTACCAGAAGAACACATCCTCGGGGCCCAGGTCGCAGTGCAGGCCGAGCTGCTTCAGGTGCTCGATCAGGATGCCGCCCTGGGACTGCACGATGGCCTTGGGCAGGCCCGTCGTGCCGGAGGAGTACAGCACCCAGAGGGGGTGGTCGAACGGGACCTGCTCGAAGGTCGGTTCCGTGTCGGCCGCCGTGAGGGCCGACCAGGCGAGCGCTCCCTCGGGGGGCTCCGTGCCCAGGACCGGGATGTGGACCACGGCGCGGAGGGTGGGGAGTTCGGCGCGGAGTTCGGCGACCGTCTCGCGGCGGTCGTGCTCCTTGCCGCCGTAGCGGTAGCCGTCCACGGTGAACAGGACGACCGGCTCGACCTGTTGGAAGCGGTCGAGGACGCTGCGGGCCCCGAAGTCGGGCGCGCAGGAGGTCCATACGGCGCCGACGGCGGCGGTGGCGAGCAGGGCCACGACCGCCTCGGGGATGTTGGGCAGGTAGCCGCTCACGCGGTCGCCGGGGCGCACGCCGAGGGCGCGGAGTTCGGCGGCGAGGGAGCCGACCTGGCGGCGCAGCTCGGCCCAGGTGACCGGGCGCGGCTCATGTGTTTCGTCCACATGGAGCAGTGCCGTGTCATGGGGGCGCTCGATGGCGGCGCGCAGGGCGTGCTCGGCGTAGTTGAGGGTGGCTCCCGGGAACCACTGGGCGCCCGGCATCGAACGGTCGCCGAGGACCCGCTCGTACGGGGTGGAGAAGCGGACGTCGAACCACTCGGCGACAGCCCGCCAGAAGGACTCAAGGTCCTCGACCGACCAGCGGTGCAGGGCCGGGTAGCCGCCTGCGGCCGGGGCTCCGTGGTGTTCGGCGGCCCAGGCCTGGAAGCGGGTGACCGCGGCGGCGGCGATGTGGGCATCGTCCGGCTGCCAGAGCGGTTCGGTGTGCGCTGATGTCATGTGGGGTGGCTCCCTGGGCGTACGCGGGGTCTGCGTGTGTCCCGCGCACGTGCTGGGGTGTGCGCGTGACGCGGCTGACAGGGACGATGCCATGGGAGCGGCGTTCGCACCAGGGTTCCCCGCCCATGGTCGGGGTGCTGAATATGTGCTCTCACCACGGGTGAACGGCAGTTGAACGAACCCCTCCGGGGCCATGCCCAATGGCAGGCTGAGCAGCATGGACGGTCGTGAGCTGGTGCGTTCGGTGAGGGTGTTCGGTTCGGTGCGGGGATTGCGGGCGGTGCGTTCGGCGTGGCGTCAGCGCAGGACGGACGCGTGGGGGCTGCCGCCGAGGGGTGAGGAGCGGGCGCGGGTGCCCGGTCCTGTGGGCGAGGCGGAGCCGCTGCCGGGCGGCGGGATCGTCAGGTTCGCCCGCTCGGAGCTGCGGATCAGTGTGTCGGCCGGAGGCACGGTGTTCTGGGGCTGGGACGGGGCCGAGCAGCTGCCGTCGTACGCGTCGGCCGGTGAGGCTCCGGAGCCGGATCCGCGGGCCCGGCTCGAACCGGACACCGACGGCGGCTGGCGGGTGGTCTCCGAACGGGTGACGGTCGCCGTATCGCGGCACGGGGCGGTGGAGATCCGTACACCCGGTGGGGTGGTCCTGCGCCGGGATCTGCCGCCGCGCTGGTGGGAGCCGGTGGCGGGCGGTCCCGCGCGGTGGGTGCAGCGCAGCGAGGTGCCGGCGGACGCGCGGTTCTTCGGGCTCGGCGGGCGGGCCTCGGGGCCGCGCCTGCGCGGCGGCACGTACCGGCTGTGGAACACCGACCCCAAGGGGAGCTTCTCCCCCGGCGACGATCCGCTGTACATCACGATGCCCGTGCAGTTCGTCGTCGCCGACGCGGGGACCCATCTGGCGTTCCACGACAGCACCTGGGACGGGCAGGTCACCCTCACCGAAGGTGAGGAGGGGGCCGGTTCGGGGCACGACCGGCCGGGGACGAGCGAGGTCCGGATGAGCGGGGGGCCGCTGCGCTGCTGGGTGGTGGTCGGTACTCCCGCGCGCGTGCTCCACGGCTGGGCGGCGCTGACGGGTGCGCCGGCGCTGCCGCCGTCCTGGGCGCTTGGTCCGCAGCACGCGCGGTGGGGCTTCGGCAGCGAGCGGGAGGTACGGCGCGTGGTGGCCGGCTACCGCGAGCGGGGGCTCCCGCTGTCCGTGCTCCACCTGGACATCGACCACTACGACGCGCACCAGGTGTTCACGGTGGACCGCGAGTCGTTCCCCGATCTGCCGGGGCTCGCGGGCGAGCTGCGGGAGCAGGGCGTACGGCTGGTGTCGATCGTCGACCCGGCGGTGAAGGCGGAGCCGGGGAACGCCGTCTACGACTCCGGGACGGCGGCCGGGGCCTTCGTCCGCGACGCGCGGGGCAACGAGGTCCACGGGGTCGTGTGGCCGGGCGAGTGCGCCTATCCGGACTTCACGGACGCGGCGGTACGGGAGTGGTGGGGCGGTCTGTACGAGGAGCGGCTCGCGCAGGGCTTCTCCGGGGTGTGGCACGACATGAACGAGCCGGTCTCCTTCTCCCCGTTCGGCGACCAGACGCTGCCGCGCTCGGCCCGGCACGCCCTTGAGGGGCGAGGCGGGGACCACCGCGAGGGCCACAACGTCTACGGGCTGGCGATGGCGCGGGCCGGCTACGAGGGGCTGCGCCGGCTGCGGCCGGACGAACGGCCGTTCCTCTTCTCCCGCTCGGGTTGGGCGGGCATGCAGCGGTACGGGGGGACCTGGTCGGGCGATGTGGCGACCGGGTGGCCGGGGCTCCGGGCGTCCCTGTCGCTGGTCCTGGGGCTCGGGCTGTGCGGGGTGCCGTACTCGGGTCCTGACGTGGGCGGCTTCGACGGGAGTCCCTCGCCCGAGCTGTTCCTGCGCTGGTACCAGCTCGGGGCGTGGATGCCGCTGTTCCGCACGCACGCGGCGATCGACGCCGGGCGCCGGGAGCCGTGGGCGTTCGGCCCCGAGGTCCTGGAGCACGCGCGCGTGGCTCTCGCGGAACGGGAGCGCATGCGACCGTACTTCGTCACGCTCTCCCAACTCGCGCGGCTGACCGGGGCGCCGTACATCCGGCCCGTGTGGTGGGGGGCGCCGGAGGACCGGGCGCTGCGGGACTGCGACGACGCGTTCCTCGTGGGCGACGCGCTGCTCGTGGCCCCGGTGCTCGCCCGGGGCACCGACCGGCGGGCGGTGCGGCTGCCACGCGGCCGCTGGTACGACACGGCGACGGGGCAGGCGTACGACGGGCCCGGTCAGATCCTGCTCGACGCGCCCTGGTCCCGTATCCCGGTGCTCGCGCGGGCGGGATCGGTGATTCCGGTCCGGGGCGAGGACGGGGAGCTCGCACTGGAGGTGTGGGCCCCGGCGGCCGGGCGGACCGGTGGCGGACTCGTCGTACGGGACACCGGTGACGGGTGGGAGCCCGGCGAGATCGAGCGGTACGCGTCGCGACTTGTGGACGGGCGGGTGGTGGTGGAACGGGTCACGGACGAGGGCGCGGTCGAGGTGGAGCTGCCGGTGCGGGTGCGGGGCGTGGAGGGGTAGGGCTGCCGGTGGGGAATCGGAGATTGGAGATTGGATATTGGACATCGGAGATTGGATCCGGGATCCAATCTCCGGGATCCAATCTCCGGGATCCAATCTCCGGGATCCGATCTCCGGGATCCGATCTCCGATCCCCACGGGCCTCAGGTGTACTTGCCGGCGAACCAGCGGCGGGCCGCCTCCGTGTGCAGGGGGAAGGCCAGTTCTGTCGGGGCGCGGAGGATGTGGCGGCCGCTGGTCTCGTCCGTCGGGGCGGAGGGCGGCAGTTCGTCCGCCGCGCGGGTCGGGAGCAGGCCGAAGAGGAGCAGGTGGCCGCCCGGGGAGCTGAGCGCGTCGGCGAGGCGTACGTCCTCCGCGGAAGCCTCGATCCAGGTCTCCTCGCGCAGTTCGCGGACGACGGCGTCGCGCCAGTCCTCGGAGTGGTCGATGAAGCCGCCGGGAAGGGCGACGCCGCCCAGCTCCGGTTCGATCGTGCGCGTGATGACGACGAGTCCGGTGCCCCGCGCGTCCGTGACGGGGAGCAGGGCGATGGCGACGGGCAGCGGGTTGCGGTAGGCGACCGCGCCGCAGGCGGCGCAGGTGCGGGGCCAGTCGGCCGGTTCGGCGTAGCGGGTGCCGCAGCTGGAGCAGTAGGTGTCCTTCACGTCTGGACCGTACGCGATCACTCTTTCCCATACCCCGCGAACCTGATAGACGGTGCGCATGACGAGACTTGCTTCCGCTTTACGTACGCTCGGTGCGCTCGCTGCCGCGGGGCTGCTGGCCGCCACCGCCGCCGTGCCGTCCGCGCAGGCCAGACCGGAACCGGAGGCGCCGAAGGAGTTCGTGGCGCTGAGCTCCGTGGACCGGACGATCCTTCAGGAGATGCGCTACACCACGGTGCACAACTTCGTGGGCGAGCGCGTGGACGGCTACCGGCAGCCGCTCTGCATCGTGACTCGTCCGGCCGCCGAGGCGCTGCACCGGGCCCAGGTGAAGCTGCGCTCGCGGGGCTACACGCTGAAGGTCTACGACTGCTATCGCCCGCAGCGGGCCGTCGACCACTTCGTGCGCTGGGCGAAGGACCTGGAGGACGAGCGGATGAAGAAGGAGTTCTATCCACTCGTCGACAAGTCGAGGTTGTTCGAGGACGGTTACATCGCGGAGAAGTCGGGGCACAGCCGGGGCTCGACGGTCGATGTGACGATCGTGCGGCTGCCGGCCCGGCCCACGCGCGCGTACGTGCCCGGTGAGCCGTTGGTGGAGTGTTCCAAGCCGCGGGGCGAGCGTTTTCCGGACAACTCCGTGGACATGGGTACGGGCTTCGACTGCTTCGACACGCTCTCGCACACCGACGATCCGCGGATCCAGGGGGCCCAGCGGGCGAACCGGCAGCTCCTGAAGGAGACCCTCGCCGAGCAGGGTTTCGTGAACCTGCCCGAGGAGTGGTGGCACTTCACCTTCAAGCCGGAGCCGTTCCCGAGCACCTTCTTCGACTTCCCGGTGGCCCGGCGGTCCGTGGCCGGGCACTGACGGAGGGGTGACGAAGGAAGGAACGGGCGGCCGGGACCACCCCCGTGGGCCCCGGCCGCCCGTTCCGTACGTAGGGACGCGATAAAGGTCCGTACGGTTCTCAGCGCGCGGCATTCATGACAAACTTTCTGACGCTTCGTCAGGTACAGGTGATCTCGGGGTCGGGGAGGCCGTCGTGACACGGACGCGCAGGCCGGTGGTGGCCGGATGGTTCACGGACGACAGCGGCGGGGCAGGGCCCGGCGGAGAGGCGGAGTTCCGGCTCCTCGGCACCCGCTGCACGGCCTGTGCCTCGGTGTTCTTCCCGCGCGAGGACGGCTGGTGCCGCAACCCCGGCTGCGCGGGCGGTGGAACGCTCGTCGAGACGCCTCTCTCGCGATACGGCCGGGTGTGGTCGTACACCGACGGCCGCTACCGCCCACCCGCGCCCTACGTCTCCGACCCGGACGCGCCCTGGGAGCCGTACACCCTCGTCGCCGTGGAACTGGAAGCGGAGGCGATGGTGGTGCTCGGGCAGGCGGCGCCGGGGGTGCGGACCGGGGACCTGGCCGTCGGCATGGAGGTCGAGGTGGTGCCGGGCGTTCTCAACGAGGACGACCAGCACATCTGGACCACCTGGAACTGGCGGCCCGTCCACGCGCGCGTGGAGCCGTCGGAGACCCCTGAAACGGAGGAGCGGTCATGAACGACATCGCCGTCCTCGGTGCCGGGATGCACCCGTGGGGCAAATGGGGCCGGAGCTTCGTCGAGTACGGTACGGCGGCGGCGCGGGCGGCCCTCGCGGACGCCGGCATCGGCTGGCGGGACGTCGGCTCGGTGGTCGGCGCGGACACCATGCGGTGCGGGTACCCGGGCTACGTGGCGGGCGCGACGTTCGCGCAAGCGCTCGGCTGGCAGGGGGCACGCGTCACCAGCGTGTACGCGGCCTGTGCCTCGGGCGCGCAGGCCGTCGGCACGGCACGGGCCCAGATCCTGGCCGGCCTTGCGGACGTGGTCCTCGTCGTCGGCGCGGACTCCGCGCCCAAGGGGTTCTTCGCCCCTGCGGGCGGGGAGCGGCCCGACGACCCCGACTGGCTCCGCTTCCGCGTGCTCGGGGCGACCAACCCCGCCTACTTCGCGCTCTACGCCCGCCGCCGGATGGCTCTGTACGGCGACACGGTGGACGACTTCGCCCAGGTGAAGGTGAAGAACGCGGCGGCAGGGGCGCTCAACCCGCTGGCCCGCTACCGCAAGACGGTCAGCGCCGAGGAGGTCGCGGCCTCTGCCGTCGTCGCCGATCCGCTGCGGCTGCTCGACATCTGCGCCACCTCGGACGGGGGCGCGGCCCTTGTGCTCTCCAGCATGGAGTTCGCCCGCGGGCACGGGCACCCGGACCCGGTCCGTATCCGGGCTGTCTCCACCGTCACGCCGACGTACCCGAAGGCCGTCCTCGACCTGCCGGACATCGCGACCGACTCGGCCGTCGCCGTCTCCCCCGCGCCGCACTCCTTCCGCGCGTCGATCGCCCGCGCGGCGTACGAGGAGGCGGGGCTCGGTCCCGAGGACCTGTCGCTCGCGGAGGTGTACGACCTGTCCACCGCGCTGGAACTGGAGTGGTACGAGGACATCGGTCTGTGCGGGGCCGGTGAGGGCGCGAAGCTGGTACGGGACGGGGTCACGGCCCTCGGCGGCCGTGTCCCGGTCAACACCAGCGGCGGCCTGGGGTCGTTCGGCGAGGCCGTGCCCGCCCAGGCCATCGCGCAGCTCTGCGAGCTCACCTGGCAGCTGCGGGGCACGGCCGGAGACCGGCAGGTGCCGGGTGCCCGTGCCGGCATCACCGCGAACCAGGGGCTGTTCGGGCACGGTTCGGCGGTGGTGGCGGTGCGCTGAGCGGAGCCGACTGAGCCGAGGCCGAGCCCCCGCGACCGCCGTCAGGGGGCCACGGGCGCGCTCTGGTCGGCCAGGACGAGGGCGTGCTCGACGACCGCGACGAGGACGTTCTTGACCGACTCGCGGTCGCGCGCGTCGCACATCAGCAGCTCGACCTCCGGGTCGAGGTCGAGCGCGCCCCGGACGGTCTCGGTGGGGAACCGCCGGGCGCCCTCGAAGCAGTTGACCGCGACGGTGAACGGGATGCCACGCCGTTCGAAGTAGTCGATCGCCGCGAAGCTGTCCTCCAGGCGCCGGGTGTCCGCCAGGACGACCGCGCCGAGCGCGCCCTGCGCGAGCTCGTCCCAGAGGAACCAGAACCGGTCCTGGCCGGGCGTGCCGAACAGATAGAGCACCAGGTCCTCGCGGAGCGTGATCCGGCCGAAGTCCATGGCGACCGTGGTGGTCGACTTCTTCTCCACTCCGTGGAGATCGTCCACGGGCCGGCCGGCCTCGCTGAGGATCTCCTCGGTGCGCAGGGGTCTGATCTCGCTGACGGCGCCGACCAGCGTCGTCTTGCCCACCCCGAAGCCGCCCGCGACCAGGATCTTCAAGGTCACCGGTTCGACGAGCGGCTTGGTGCGGCTAGAGCGCCCGAAGGCCATTGATCACCTCGCGGAGAATGCTCACGTCCGGCAGCTCGGCCGGCGGAACGGGGCGGGTCACATGGACGAGTTCGTCCTCGACGAGATCGCCGACGAGGACCCGGACGACCCCGACGGGGAGGTCGAGTCCGGCGGCGAGTTCGGCGATCGACTGGGGGGTGTCCGAGCAGCGTTCGACGATCTCCACGTGTTCGGGGGACAGGGTCTGGTCCCGGCCGGGGTCGTCGGCGGCCGGTTCGGGCACCACCAGGGCGATCAGGTCGAGACGGTGGCGGGTGGCGGCGCTGGTCCGGCCGCGGGTCATCGCGTACGGACGGACCACCGGCCCGGCGTCGTCGTCGAACCAGTGGTGGGCCGGCTGCGCGCTCTGGTCCCACGAGTCCGGGGCGCGCTCGCCCTCGGCCGTGCGCCCGGCCGTGCCCTCCGTCGTGCCGTCAGTCATGGTGTCCCCCCACTCACCCTCCGGCGGTCAGCCCGGAGCGAGGCGCCGTCCCCAGGTGGATGCCGACCCGCTTGACCATCAACGTCATCTCGTACGCGACCTGGCCGACGTCCGAGTCGGCGTCGGCGAGCACGGCGAGGCAGCTGCCGTCGCCCGCCGCCGTGACGAAGAGGAACGCGTCCTCCAGTTCCACCACCGTCTGGCGGACCTTGCCGGCCTCGAAGTGGCGTCCGACGCCCTTGGCGAGGCTGTGGAAGCCGGAGGCGACGGCGGCCAGGTGCTCGCTGTCCTCCCGGGTCAGGTCGGCGGAGGCGCCGGTGGCGAGTCCGTCGCCGGAGAGCACCAGTGCCTTGCGGATGGACCCGACCCGCTGGACCAGCTCGTCGAGGAGCCAGTTCAGCTCGCCGTTGCCGTTTCCGGAGGTCTGGGTTGCTGCGGCGTTCGGTGCGGTCATCGACCGTCCCCCTCGGGTGTCGTTCCTGGTGCTGTCGTCTCGGCGTTCTGCCGTCGTCCGCGCTGCCAGCCCCGTTGCATCGAAGCCATGCGGTCGCGCACTTCCTCGGCGTCGCGCTCGAAGTCCGTGCCGGCCGGGGCTGCGGAGCCCGTGGCGGCCGTGGAGTCGGTGCGGTCGTCCGTCTCGCGCAGCTGGCGCGCGAGGCTGGCCTGCCGGACCCGGCGGGGCAGCCCGCCGAACGGCGCCGGGCCGTCGGGCGGTACGGGGACCAGGGTGGGCGGCATGCCCGGGGTGCCGCCTCCGCTTCCCCTGCCCGTGCCGCTGCCGCTGCCGCTGCCCTTGCCGTTGCCGTTGCCCCTGCCCGGTGTCTCGGGGTCCTGGGCGGGGATCGGGTGGGCGCGGCCGGGCTCGTCGACGCGGCGGCCGCGGTCCACGACGAGCGTGGGCGGACGGCGCTTGGGCAGCGGTACGGGGCCGCGGTCCTGGGACCGGTCGGGCGACTGGTCCGGGGCCTGCTGGTGCTGCTCGCCGTCCGGCGCGGGGGCCGGGGCGAGGCCGCGGCGGTGGCCCCGGGGCCGGAAGAGGCCGCCGCGCTCGCTCTCGGTGTCCTCCAGGTCGGCCGCGGAGGGCTTGAGCAGCTCGTCGAACCCGGCCGTGCCCAGGGGCGCTTCGAGCTCGACGGGGCCGTCGAGCGGCACGCGGAACGGCGTGTCGGGGCCGCCGCTGAGCCCGCCGTCGAGCAAAGTGTGGGCGCCGGACCGGGTGGGTCCGGTGGCCGGTGCGGCACCGCCCGGCACCTTGGTGAGCGCGGGCCTGCGCTCCGTGGAGGTCCGGTCCAGGCGGAAGCCGCCGCCCTCGGTCTCGGGGGCGTCGGTGAGCAGGGCGGCCGGGATGAAGACGACCGCGGTGGTCCCTCCGTACGGCGAAGGCTGCAGCGAGACCCGGACGTTCTGGCGCTGGGCGAGCCGGCTGACCACGAAGAGGCCGAGGCGGTCGGTGTCGGAGAGCTCGAACTCGGGGGTCTCGGCGAGCCGCAGGTTGGCGTCGAGCAGCAGGTCGGGGTGCATGCCGAGGCCGCGGTCGTGGATTTCGAGTGTGAAGCCGTTCGCGACCCGCTCGCCGAGGACCTGCACGGCGGTGTGCGGGGGCGAGAACACCGTGGCGTTCTCCAGGAGTTCGGCGATGAGGTGGGTGAGGTCGGCGACGGCGGGGCCGCCGACGCCGAGCCGGGGCAGGCGCCGTACCTCGATCCGCTCGTAGTCCTCGACCTCGGCGACGGCCGCGCGGACCACGTCCATGAGCTGGACGGGCTTGCGCCACTGCCGGGAGGGCGCGGCGCCGGAGAGGATCACCAGGCCCTCGGCGTGGCGGCGCATGCGGGTGGTCATGTGGTCGAGGCGGAACAGGTCGGCGAGTTCCTCGGTGTCCTCGGTGCGCCGTTCCATGGTGTCGAGGAGGGTCAGCTGGCGGTGCAGCAGGACCTGGTTGCGGCGGGCGAGGTTGACGAAGACCTCGGAGACACCGCGCCGGAGTTCGGCCTGCTTGACGGCGGCCTCGACGGCGGCGCGCTGGAGGGTGTTGAGGGCCTGGCCGACCTGGCCGACCTCGTCGTCCTCGTACCGCAGGTGCGGCACCTCGGTCTCGACGTCGACGAGTTCGCCTGCGGCGAGGCGGCGCATCACGCTCGGCAGCCGTACACCGGAGACCTCCTGGGCCTCCTTGCGGAGCCGGCGCAGGTCGCGGACGAGGTCGCGGCCGACGCGGACGGAGACGACGACGGAGAGGAGCAGGGCGAGGAAGCCGAGGACGCCGGCGATGCCGGCCTTGAGGAGCACGCTGTAGGCGGCGGGCTGGACGCGGTCCTGGTAGCGGTCGCCCGCCGCGGTGTTCTCCCGCGCGAGGTCGTCGAGGACCGGGGTGGCCCGCTCCTCCCAGCGCTCGGCGGTGACGACACGCGGGTTCTTGGTGGGACCCGCGGCGATCAGGTCCTCCTCGGCGCTGCGCAGCGGTTCGGTCTCGGGGCTGCCCCAGTAGCGCTCGAACCGCTCGCGTTCGACCGTGGGGAGGATCTCCAGGTTGACCTCGTACAGCAGCTTGCGCTGGGCGACGAGATCGGTGATCGCGCGGATCTCCTCGGCCGTGACGCGCTCGGACTTGAGCGCGGAGAGGACCAGGGCGTCCTCGCGGGAGAGCATCTCGCGGCCGCGCGTGACGCCGACGAGGGCCCGGCCCTGCTTGTCCATCTCCACGTTCTCCAGGGCGTGGAGGGTGGTGAGGAAGCTGTAGCAGGGGTCGACCAGGCGGTTGTAGAAGTCGAGCGCCTGGATCCGGCCGATGCTGCGGTTCTCGACGGAGCGGCGGAGCGCGTCCAGGCCGTCGAGGGCCGTGAGGAGGGAGTCGAGGCGCTGCGAGGCGACGGGCCGCATCTCGTCGCGTACGCCGGAGTCCGCGGCGTTGCGCCGGACCAGGGCGATCTGACGGTCGGTGGCCTCGCGCTGCTTGCGCAGGCCGGTGAGGGCGTCGGAGGCGCGCGGGTCGGCGAGGTAGGCGAGCGACTCGCGGCGTTCCTTCTGGATGACGCGCGCGGTGTCCTCGATCGGGTAGCCGACCTTCTCGACGATGTAGCCGACGTCGAGGAGTTGGTCGGCCTCGCGGCCGGTGAGCACGGTCGCGAAGCCCCAGAGGGCGGTGAGGGAGACGAGCGGTACGAGCAGCAACGCCACGATCTTCCGGCGGATGGACTTCCCGCGAAAGCGCATGGCCTCCCCCAGTTCGGCAGGCCCCCGCCCGGCGCGGAGGTCCTCCTGTGCGACGCGCGGCGTCAACACACAGCGTCAACCCAGGGCGTCAACCATCAACTTCAACAATTGGCGGCGTGAGCCTACTACTGCATCACAGCCAACTCGAAGACGCATCCAGGCGATTTTCAGCCTCTTGAGTGAGCGTTGTTCTGGAGATGTCCCGCTATCCGGGGAGTTGGGATTCCACAATGTGGCGCAGGACACGTTGCGGAACCTTGCAGGCGGCTGTCGAACGGATGGCTGGAATTTTTCGTTCCGGTATGGGGGTGGGGAAACCTTTTCCCCCCGCTGAGCGTCTTTGTCCGTGGGGAGGGGTGCGTCCGAGTAAAGCCGCTCAAGACGGGCAGCCACCCCTGAGGACGGTCGGCGTGGGGAGTGACGAAGCGATGGAGTACGAGGCGCGGTCAGCGCGGCAGTTGTGGGTGGAGGACGAGAAGGCCCGGCGCCGTATGCCGGACCCGGTGCGTACCGCCGCCGTACGAGCCGTGATGATCACGTCGATCACACTGGTACAGGCCGTGGTGGCCTTCTTCTGCGCGGTCACGAGTTCGTGGCTCGCGTTTCCGATGCTGCTGTCCACCGTGGGCAGCACGGTCGTGGCGACCTGGAGCGTGCTCGATGTCTGGGTGACGCGTCAGGTGTGGCGGCAGCGGAACGGAGTGGTGTCCGAACCGAGCAGTACGGCGCGCCCGTCGCGCCGCGAGCGGCGCCGGGAGCAGAAGGCCGCGCGGGCCGTCGCAGAAGGCGACCCGGGCGGCCACGGGGCCTCGGGTCTACGGCGCGCGGAGGCGCCGGCGCTGTCCGAGGCGGCTTGAGGGCCTGAAAGCCTGACGGCCTGAGGAACGGATGCGAACGGCCCGGTCCCCTTGCGGGGCCGGGCCGTTCGACGCGTTCAGGGCGCTACGGGCCGCACCTTCGCCGTGTTCAGCGCGGTACGGCCGCGCCGCTGTCACCTCTGCGCGGGCTCCTGGTGCTCCTCCTGCGAGCGGCGGAACATCCGGGTCGCGGTGATCTCGCCATGGACCGCGCCGTCCTCGGCGGTCGGCTGCGGAAGGCCCGGCCGCAGGTGCTCCTCGACGCTGATGTACTTCAGCCCGGCCCGCAGGTCCGCGTCGTTGCGCAACCGGATGACCAGCGGGAACTCGGCGAGCGCGGTCGTGTCGAACAGACCGGTCGTGTACAGCAGCTGGACGCCGAGGGCGTCCGAGACGGCCCGCTGAAGCTCGAGCAGGTACGTGGCGTTGGCGCGGCCGATCGGGTTGTCGAGGAACAACGTGCCCGCGTGGCGGTGCTTGTCGCGGCCCCGGTCGTTGGAGCGCAGGGCGGCCATCGTGCAGTAGAGGGCGATGGCGGCGGTGAGGAGCTGGCCGCCCGAGAAGACGTCGCCCATCTGTCCGACCGGCACGCGCTCGGCCCGCAGCACGGCGTCGGGCTTCAGGATCTCGACCGCGATGCCGCGCGGCTCCAGGGCCGACTGAACGCCCCGCAGGAGCAGGGACATGCCGTCGCGGCGCAGGTCGGAGTTCTTCTTGACGGCGGCCCGGGTCGCCTCGTCGATGACCTCGCCGAGCCGCTCGGCGAGGGTGGCCTGGTCCGGCTCCTCGAAGCGGATGCGCAGGAACTCCTGGCCCGACCACTCGCCGAGCCCCTCCGGCAGCCGCGAAAGACGCTGCGCGGAGCGGAGCGTGGTCAGCGCGGACTCCACGAGCCCGCGCAGCCGGTCGACGATGGAGTCGCGGTTGCGCTCCAGCTGCTCCAGCTCGTCGGTGAGGACGCGGAGCCGGGGCGCGAAGGCCTCGGCCCACTTCGCGGCGTGCTCGGGGAGCGCGGCGGCGGGCAGTTCGCGGATCTGCTGCCGGGCGGGGGTGCGGACCTGTTCGTAGCGGGTCGAGTTGGCGTGCCGGACGAGGATGTCGCTCGCCTCGCGGACGGCGGCGTCGGCCCCGGAGAGGTCGGCCGAGCAGCCGCGCAGCGAGCGGCGGGCCTCGGCGGCGGTCTGCCGCGCCTCCTCCAGCGTGCCGGGGTACGGCTCCGGGCCGTCCTCCTCGTCCTCGGTGTGGTCGCGCATCAGGTCACGCAGGAGGGCCGCCGTCTCGTCGAAGCCGCCGGCGGCGTCCTCGGCGGCCCGGTGGGCGCGCAGGAGGCCGGTGTGCGCGGTGCGGGCCGCCTCCAGGGCGTCGCTGCGGGCCCCGAGTTCGGTGGTCGCGGTACGGAGCAGGGCCTGCGCGTGCTCGGCGTCGGCGGGGACCAGGTCCTCGGGGAGCTCGGTGTGCGACGCGCCGTCCTCGGGGGCCAGCCGCTCGGACTCGCCGCGCAGTCGGCCGAGCTTCTCGCTCGCCTCGGTCGCGCGGCTCTCCAGCATCTGGACGAGGGACTCGGCGCGGGCTGCGGCGGCCTGCCGGGAGGGGCCGTCGGCGCCGTCCATGGACTCCAGGAGCTGTTCGGCGCGGACGCGGACCTTGTTGGTGAGGCGGTCCAGTTCGGCGAGCGCGGCGGACTCGTCGCTCTCGGCGCGCGCCTGTTCGGCGCGGAGGTCGGCGCCGACGCCGACCTTCTCGTACAGCTGGGAAGCGGCGCGGTACGCCTCCCGCAGGGTGGGGAGCGCGGTGCGCGGGGCGTCCGCGGCCTCCTCGGGGAGCTGGTCGGGGGCGCCGGCGATCTCGGCGCGCTCGGCACGCAGGGCGCGGGCGGTGCGGTGGGCGTCGTCGGCGGCGCGCTGGGCGGCGCGGCGGTCCTCGTCGGCGGCCCTGGCCCGCTCCAGGCAGGTCTGTGCGCGGGCCTCGGACTCGGTGGCGTCGTCGGCCAGTTCGCGGAGCTTGGCCTGCCAGGCGGAGCGCTCGCGCAGCCGGAACGCCAGGCCCGCGAGGGCGTCGGCGGCGCGGCGGGCGCGCTGGGCGGCCTCCTGCCGTTCGTCGCGTACGCGGGCGGCGTCGGCGGCGGCCTCGTCGGCCTCCGCGCGTACCGTACGGGCCTCGGTGAGGGTGGCCGCGGCCGCCTCCGCGGTCTCGCGGGCGGTGGCGGCGACGGCGGCCAGCTCGGCGAGCATGCCGGGCGGGCAGTCGGCGCGCCAGGAGCCGATCCGGGCGGCGAGCGAGCGGTCGCCCGTGAGGCGGGCGGCGAGCGTACGGATCTCCTCGTCGCGCGCGGCGGCGCGGGCGCGCAGGGCGTGCCGTTCCTCGTCGGCCGCGTGCTCGTCGTGCATGGCCGGGTTCGGCGGTACGAGGAAGACGCCCTGGTCCTCGCCAGATTCCGGGCTCGGTACGGGGGCGAGGAGAGCGGCGGCGGTGCCGACGGCGACCGTGGAGCGCGGCAGCAGGGCGGCCGTGCTCAGGACCTCGCGGGCGCGGGCGTACGAGACGGGGTCGGTGATCACGACACCGTCGACCAGCTCGGGGCGGGCGGCGAGGACGGCGGCGTGGTCGGCGGGGTCGACGGCCTGGGCGAGGTAGCGCCAGCCGGGGAGGGCCGGGATGCCCTGCTCGCCGAGGTACTCGACGGTGTGGAGCACGTCCGGGCCGGGCGGCAGGAGCCCGCCGTCGCCGAGGGCGCCGAGGATGCGGGAGTCGTCGGCGGCGACGGTGCGCAGGTCGAAGAGCTGGCGCTCGGCGGAGGCGATGGACTGGTCGAGCAGGCTCCGCAGTTCGTCGGCGTAGCGGTCGAACTCGGTGACGGTGAGCGGACCGGGGGTCCCTTCGGGACCGGAGGCTTCCTCGGGGGCGACCGGGGCGGCGGCTCCGGGGCCGTCCTCGCCCGCGCGGCCGTCCTCCCCCGCCCGCTGTCCGGGCAGCGGAGAGGGGGCTTGCGGGGGCAGGCTGAGGAGGTCGGCGAGGCGGGTGTCGGCGGCGAGGGAGTCGGCCGTGCGGCGCTCCGCGTCGTAGGCGTTCTCGGCGGCCTCGGCGGCGTCCGTGGCGCGGGCGGCGGCGAGTTCGGCGCGGGACTCGGTGGAGGCCGCCTCGCGGGCGCGGTCGGCCGCCTCGCGGGCTGCGTCGCGGGCCGCGTCCCAGGCGGCGACCGCGGTCTTCTCGGCGTCGCTCGCGGCGAGGGCGGCGCGGGCCGGGTCGGCGTCAGGGGCGGAGTCGTCGAGCCAGCCCGCGCGTACCGCCTCGGCCGTCTCCTGCGCGACCTCGGCGAGGCGCTGGCGCAGGTGCCCGGCTTCACTGCGGGCGCGCTGGGCCTCCGTCGCGGCGACGGTCGCGTCGCGGTGGGCGGTCTCGCCCGCCTCCTGGAGGGCGGCGGAGCGCTCCTCCTCCTCGGCGGCGTGCCGCTCGCCTTCCCCGGCGGCCGCGTGCAGGGCCCGTACGAGGTCCGCGGCGGCCAGGGCGCGGGCGGCGAGCGCGGGGGCGGCGTCCCGTTCGGCCTCGAGGATCGCGGCGGCCACGCGCGCGGAGCGGTCGCCCGCGGCCCGGTGGCGGAGCACGGCCTCGGCGGCCTGCCAGGCGGAGTGCAGCGTGCGCGCCTCGATGAGCTCGCGCCGCTGGGAGGCGGCGCCCTTCTCGGCGACGGTCAGGGCCAGGGAGGCGTGCCGGAAGGCGAGTTCTGCCGCGATGAGCGAGCTGCGGCCGCGGGCGGTCTCGGCCTCGGAGACCGCGTGCGCGGCGGAGGTGACCTGCTGGGCGAGTTCGGCCGTACGCGCGCGTTCCTCGGTGGCGCGGGCGGAGAGCCGGCGGGCGAGCGTACGGGTTCGGCGCTCGGCCCCGGCGTGGACGTCACGCGCGCGTGCCCGGGTCTCGGCGGCCTCGACGATGCGGCCGAGGAGGTCGACGGAGCCGGCGGTGAAGTCGCGTTCGGCGGTGAGTTCGGCGCGCCGGCCGAGCTTGTTGCCGAAGCCGCTGACCAGGTCGGCGAGGCCGTCGGTGTCCCGGGTGTCGGTGACGGCCCGCAGGAGCAGGTCGGTGAAGTCGGAGTCCTTCTTGACCGCGAAGAGGCCGGCGGCCTCGCCCTCGTCGGCGTTCATCTCCCGCTGGTAGCGGAAGAGCTCGGGGTCGAGGCCCAGGTCGCCGAGGTGTTCGTTCCAGCGGTCGTGGATCTCCTCCCAGTAGACCTCCAGGTGCGGGTACGCCTTGCCCGCCTCCGTGATGGCGTCCCGGAAGCCCTTCATGGTGCGGCGGCGGCCCTGCGCGCCGGACGCGCCCTCGACGGGCGGGCGTACGGACGTGGCCTCCGCGACGGGCAGGTTGTCCAGGCTGAGGCCGGGTCCGGGGCGGAAGGAGTACCAGCCCTCGGCGAACTTCCGGGGGTCGTTGGAGACCTGGCGCCCCCGCCACTCGCTGGCCTTGCCGACGACGACGAGCTCGCCGGTGAGGGTGTGCTGCCACTCCAGGGCGACGTGACCGCAGTCGTCGGCGAGCAGGAACTTGCGCAGCACGCCGGAGCTGGCGCCGCCGAGGGTGTTGCGGTGGCCGGGGAGCATGACCGAGAAGATCAGCTTGAGGAGGACGGACTTGCCGCCGCCGTTCTCCAGGAAGAGCACGCCCGCGGGGGCGGGGCGGCGCGGCGGGCCGACCGGCTCGTCCTCGAAGAACTCCGCCTGGGTGGGGGCGGGGTTGGGCACGGGCGCGCCGACTCCGCGCAGGTCCAGGACGGTGTCGGCGTAACGCGCACCGGCGGGACCGATGGAGTAGAGGCGGACCCGGGACAACTCGTACATGGCGGCGCGGCTCTCAGTCGTCTTCTGAAGCTTCTGAAGTCTGGCGGTTATGCGTGGAAGGGCAGGCCGGCGTCGGCGGCGAGCTCCAGGTCGTCGCCCTCGGGCGGCGGGAGGAGCGTCGCGGTGCCGTCACTGACGGGGACCACGCCGAGGTCGATCAGCTCGGCCATGGCGGCGCTGCCGGCCATGTCGCGGACCTGGAGCTGGTAGCGGGCGGTGGTGCGGTAGGCGCCGCCCGCGTCGTCGCCGGTGCGCTGGAGGAAGCCGGACTCGGTGAGGAAGGCGACGGCCTTGCCGACGATGCCTGTGGTGGATCCCGCGAGGCGGCGGGCGTCCTTGGTGGCACCGGTGGAGCTGCGGCGGGCGTAGATCCGCCAGGCGGCCTCCAGGCCGGGGGCGTCGGAGGCGGGGTCGGTGTTCTCGCCCTGCTCCTCCGCGCGTTCTTCGAGCCGGCGGCAGGCCTGGCGTACGAAGGCGTCGACGCCGTTCACGGTGAGCCGGCCGATGTAGCCGTCGTCGGCGAGGTCCTCGGGGCGGGGGAAGGCCATGGCGGCGACGGCGAGGTGGGCGAGACCGTGCAGGAAGCGGTCGGCCGAGTCGGTGTTGGCGCGGCGCGCGTAGTCGCCCATGCGGACGGCGAAGACGGAGTCCTCACCGGCGGTGACGGCCATCCCCGCGCGTGGGGAGACCTCCAGGACGACGAGGCCGAGGCCGGTCGCGACGGCGTCGGCGAGGCGCGCGAAGGCGGGGTCCTCGCGGTAGCGCCGGAGCAGCTCGGTGTACTCGGCGTCCCGGGCGGGCAGCAGCTTGGGCTGGAGCCCGAAGGACACGAGCCGCGCGGCGTCGGCCGCGTCGGCGGGGGTGACGGCGTGCGGTGCGGACGGCGCTGCGGGCGTGGCGGTGTGCGCGTGGGGTGCCGCCGGGTTGGCGGCGGGGGTGTGCGGGGGCTCCGGCTCGCTCCACGCGTCGGCGTGCTCGGCGTGGTGTTCGCTCACGGCTGGGGCTCCTCGGGAGGGGTGGTACGGGTCGTGGGGGTCGGCGCTGGTGCGGTCGGTTCGGGGCGGGGCAGCGGGAGGCGGACCGGGGTGACCCGCACGGCGGGGCGCCGGGGCGGGGCGGGCTCGACCGGGCGCGTGACGGTCAGGCGCATGGCCCGCACGTACGGCGCGGGGCTGCGCCGGACCGGCGCGGGCGGGGGCACGGGCACGACCCCCATGACCATGGGGGGCAGGGGCACGGCCGGGGCGGCCTCGCCCGGGGCCGCGGCCTGCGCCGCGTCCGTGGTCGCGGTCGTGGTCGCAGTCGCGGTCGCGGTCGCGTCCGGAGCCTCCGGACCGTCCGGAGCCTCCGGCTCGGGAGTCCTCCCGGGGACCGCCTGCTCGGTGGTCATGAGGCCTCCGAGCGGTCCGCCGCCATGCCGAGCGCGTCCAGGAGCGCCGTACCGACTATCAGGTCGGCGCCGCCGAACTCCGGGTCGTCGAGCTGCGTGCCGTCGTCCACCGCGAAGAGCAGGCGCTCCTCGCCCTGGCGGTACGCCGTGCCGACCGGTGGGCTCGCGGCGTGGACGGCGAGGAGAGCGACCAGGTACGGGAGGTCGGGGTCGCCGGGGGCGCGGAGGCGGGCCTCGGCGAGCAGGCCGGAGAGGCGGCGCGGGGCGTCGTGCTCCAGGTCGAGCAGCTGCTTCGCGCTCGCCAGCTGCTCGTCGCTGAAGCGGCTGTCGTCGGGCGTGGCGATCAGGTCCGGCTCGGGCATCTCCGCGCCGAGGTGCTCGCGCTCGACGGGCGGGGTGAGGAGCATCTCGACGAGGTCGGCGACGCGCACGGACGCGGGGGTGCGCAGACCGGTACCCCGGGCGAAGAACGCGTCCGTGACCCGGGTCGCCCGCTCGACGGGGAGCGGCAGGATCGGCGCGACGAGCTGCCCGTACAGGTCTATCCCGGTGTACGAGGTCGGGGCCGCGAAGGCCTGCCGGTCCTGCTCCGCGCGGAAGAGCGGGCCCGCTTCCAGGAGCCGGGACTGGAGCTGGGTGTGGCGGCGGATGCAGTCCTTGACGATGTCGACGAGCTCGGCGGCGCGGCGCTTGTGCTCGGGGCCCTCCGCCTCGTCGCGGGCCTTGCGGATGTTGGTGAGGATCGCGTTCTCGTGGCGGTAGCGGTCGGCCACGTGGTCGAGGGCCTCGGCGATCATGTCCGGGACGGCCTCGAGCCAGTCCACCGCGCGCACGTTCCGGCGGGTCGCCTCCAGGGTCCTGCGGAGGGTCTCGGCGTACTGCACGGTGCGGTACCGCGCCTGCTCGGCGGCGAGCTGGGCGTCGGCGAGCCGGCCCCGGCTGATCAGCACCTCCAGCTTCACCTCGGCGGCGATCTGGGCGCTGGTGACATCGGTGTCCAGGGCGCCGACCAGGACGTTGACCGCTTCGTCGGTCGTCCGGAGGTAGACCCCGCCGCCGTAGCCGGGGACCTCTTCGATCAGCTTGAAGTCGTAGTCGCGGCGGGTGTAGACGCCGTCCGCGCCGAAGGTGCCGTAGACGGCGCGGAAGCCGCGGTCCACGCTGCCGACGTTGATCAGGTTCTCCAGGACCCAGCGGGCGACCCGCTCGTGCTCGGCTGCGGGGCGGGAGGGGGCCTGGGCGGCGACGCGGGGCAGCAGGCGGGAGACGATCTGCTCGTGGTCGGCGCCCGTGTCGAAGTCCATGTTGAGCGTGACGAGGTCGATGGCGGAGAGGGCGACCTCGGCCATCGCGTAGACCGAGTACTCACCCGCCAGGTTCGCCTTGCGGGTGTCCAGGTCGTGCAGCGGGGCGGTGCACGCGAGCGCGCGGAGGCGCCGCGCGAGCCCTTCGTCGGCGGCCGGACCCGGCGCGGGCCGCGGCCCCGCGCTGAGCTGGGGCGGAACGAGGTCCGTCGAGGCAGGCGAAGTCACGGTGCACAGATTAGGTCCTCGAACTGACAACGGTCGAAACGGCGCAGATACGACCCGGCCGCACCTGGGTCTTCGCCCCGCCGGGGGCTCAGGGCCGCCCCTATGCCTCCGCCTCCTCCAGCCCTACGCCTCCGCCCCCCTCCAGCCCCCTACGCCTCCGCCCGCTCCGGTTCGTCGACCGCCTTCGCGTACGCCTCGGCGACCCGGGTGCGGGAGTCGTCGAGGTAGCCGGCCAGGAGCCGTTCCGCCGTCTCGCGTTCCCCGGCGAGCAGGGCTTCCAGAATCTCCCGGTTTCGTACGAGATAAGGCTCGTGCAGCCCGCGCGGGTCGTCCACGATGTGGAAGGCGAGCCTGAGTTCGGCCAGGACGCCCCTCATCAGCTCGTCCGTGCGCGCGCTGCCCGCCAGGGCGACCAGTTCGCGGTGGAAGTGGATGTTGGCGGTGGAGACGCCCTTCCAGTCCTCGGCGCGGGCCGCGGCCAGGCCCTCCTCGACGGCGGCGACCAGACCGTCCACGGCGAACGGCGGCTCCCCGAGGCCGTGGACGACGGCGCACTCGACGAGCCGGCGGGTGCGGTAGATGTCGGCGACGTCCTCGACGGCGAGCACCCGGACGAAGACGCCCCGGTTGAGTTCGTGGACGAGCAGCCGCTCGTGGGTGAGCAGCCGGAACGCCTCGCGCAGGGTGTTGCGGGAGACCCCGAGCGCGCCGCCGATGCTGTCCTCGGAGAGCCGGGTGCCGGGCGGGAAGAAGCCCTCGGCGATCCGGGTGCGGAGGATGTCCGCCACGCGTTCCGCCGTGCTGGTCCGCCCGAGCAGGGCCCGGTCGTCGGCGAGTTCGCCGAGTTCACCGGATTGGCCGCTCCCGCCGATTCCACCGATTCCGCCCACCGCGCCTCGTTCCTCTCGTCGTTCGCGGCCGAGTCAATCGCAGGTCCTGCCCGGAAACAAGAACATGACGACCTACCTCTTGTCGGATCGTTCAACGATCCCCTACCTTGACGACACCGCACGGTCCTTCAGTACGTCCCTCAGGCACGCTCCTCCCGCTCTGCGAGGTGCAGATGAGCACGACACAGACCCAGCAGCAGACCCAGGGCGAACGGCCCGACGACACGGGCGCGTTCGCCTGGCTGCGCGCCCTCGGGCCTCGCGGCCGCCGCGCCTTCGGCGGCGCGTTCGGCGGATACGCCCTGGATTCCTACGACTTCTTCACCCTGCCGCTCTCGATGGTGGCGATCGCCGCCTACTTCAGCCTCGACAAGGGCCAGACCGGTCTGCTGACCACGGTCACCCTGGTCGTGTCGGCGGTCGGCGGCGCGCTGGCCGGCATCCTGGCCGACCGCATAGGCCGGGTGAAGGCGCTGATGATCACGGTCATCACCTACGCGCTCTTCACCGTCCTGTGCGGCTTCGCGCCCAACTACGAGACCCTGATGGTCTTCCGCGCCCTCCAGGGCCTCGGCTTCGGCGGCGAGTGGGCGGTCGGGGCGATCCTGGTCGCCGAGTACGCCTCCGCCAAGCACCGGGGCCGTACGCTCGGCGCCGTCCAGAGCGCGTGGGCGGCCGGCTGGGCGCTCGCGGTCATCGTGTACACCCTGGTCTTCGCGTTCGTGGAGGCCGACCTCGCCTGGCGGATCATGTTCTGGACGGGCGCCCTGCCCGCGCTGCTCGTGGTCTACGTCCGGCGGAACGTCGAGGACGCCCCGCAGGCCGCCGAGATCCGGCGCGGCTCGGCCGAACGAGGTTCGTTCACCGCCATCTTCAAGCCGACGCTGCTGCGCACCACGCTCTTCGCCGTACTGCTCTCGACCGGCGTCCAGGGCGGCTACTACACCCTCGCCACCTGGGTGCCGACCTTCCTGAAGACCGAGCGGGGACTGACGGTCGTCGGCACCGGCGGCTATCTGACGTTCCTGATCTCCGGGGCCTTCATCGGCTATCTGACCGGCGGGTACCTCACCGACCGGCTCGGCCGGAAGAAGAACATCGCGCTCTTCGCGGCCCTGTCGGCGCTGTCCGTCCTCGCGTACACGAACATCCCGCCGGGGGCGAACACGCTCCTCCTCGTCCTCGGATTCCCGCTCGGCTTCTGCATGTCGGCCATCTTCAGCGGGTTCGGCTCCTTCCTCGCCGAGCTGTACCCGACGGCGGTACGGGGCACGGGTCAGGGCTTCACGTACAACACCGGGCGCGCGGTGGGCGCGATCTTCCCGACGCTGGTGGGCTTCCTCGCCGAGAGCTGGGGCGTCGGCGGCGCGCTGATCTTCGGGGCGATCGGCTACGGTCTCGCGGTCCTGGCGCTGCTCGGCCTGCCGGAGACCCGCGGAAAGGAACTGGCATGACGCCCGCGGTCACCGAGACGCCCGCGGTCACCGATGTGCGCGAGTCCGAGTACCGCGTCGCGGCCTGAGCCGCCCGCGTCGCCGCACGTGACGGAAGGAACCACCATGACCCGGGTCTCGATCGACCTCAACGCCGACCTCGGCGAGGGCTTCGGCCGCTGGACGCTCACCGACGACGAGGAGCTGCTCTCCGTCGTCACCAGCGCCAACGTGGCCTGCGGCTTCCATGCCGGGGACGCGGTCACCATGCGCCGTGTCTGCGAGCTGGCCGCGGCGAGGGGCGTGACGATCGGGGCCCAGGTCTCCTACCGGGACCTGGCCGGTTTCGGCCGGCGCGCGATGGACGTCCCGGCGGACGAGCTGGCGGCCGAGATCGCGTACCAGATCGGGGCGCTCGACGTGTTCGCCCGGGCGGCCGGGTCGCGGGTCGCGTACGTCAAGCCGCACGGCGCGCTGTACAACCGGGTGGTCCGGGACGAGGCACAGGCGGCGGCGGTCGTCGACGGGGTGCTGCTCGCGGGCGGCGGACTGCCCGTGCTCGGGCTGCCCGGTTCGCGACTGCACGAGGCGGCCGGGAGGGCGGGGCTGCCGGTGGTGACCGAGGCGTTCGGCGACCGGGCGTACACGGCCGACGGTTCCCTGCTGCCACGGGGGCAGGAGGGGGCCGTCGTCACCGATCCGGCCGAGGTCGTCGAACGGTCGGTGTCCATGGCCCGGTTCGGGGTCGTCACCGCGCACTGCGGCCGGTCCGTCGCCGTACGGGCGCGCTCGCTCTGCCTGCACGGGGACACCCCGGGCGCGGTGGGCCTGGCCCGGCGGGTGCGCGCCGAACTGGAGGCGACGGGAGTCACGGTGGAGGCGTTCGCATGAAGGCGCGACGGGTGTACCGGGTGGGCGAGCGGGCGCTGCTCGTCGAGTTGGGGAGCGGTACGGAGACGGAGGCGTTCCACGCCGAGCTGCTGCGCCGGCGGGCGGGCGGTGTCCTGCCGTCCGTACGGGAGATCGTGCCGGCGGCGCGGACGGTGCTCCTCGACGGGGTCGACACGCCGGACGTGCTGGCGGGCCAGCTGCGGGAGTGGTCGATCCCGCCGCTCCACGCGCGCGTGGAGCGAGCCGTCGAGGTCGCGGTCCGTTACGACGGTCCCGATCTGGCCGAGGTCGCCGCGCTCTGGGGGGTGTCCGTGGAGACGGCGGTCCGGATCCATTCGGCCACCGAGTTCCGGGTCGCGTTCTGCGGGTTCGCGCCGGGCTTCGGCTATCTGACCGGGCTCGGCGAGCAGTACCAGGTGCCGCGCCGGGCGACTCCGCGCACCTCCGTCCCGGCCGGGTCGGTCGCGCTCGCGGGGCCGTACACGGGGGTCTATCCGCGTTCGTCCCCCGGCGGCTGGCAGTTGATCGGTTCCACGGACACGGTGCTCTGGGACGCGGGCCGTGAGCCCGCCGCGCTGCTCACGCCCGGTGCCCGGGTGCGCTTCGTCGTGGAGAGCCGGTGACCGATCGTGCGTTGGCGGTGGTCCGGGCAGGCGCGCTGACCACCGTGCAGGACCTGGGGCGGACCGGGTACGCGCATCTGGGCGTGCCCCGCTCCGGGGCGCTGGATCCCGGCGCGGCCCGTCTGGTGAACCGCCTCGTGGGCAACCCGGAGGGCGCGGCGGTCCTGGAGACCACGGTCGACGGATGTGCGGTGCGGCCCCGTTGCCCGGTCACCGTGGCCGTGGGCGGGGCGCCGTGCCCGGTCACGGTCGACGGGCGGCCGGCGGCCTGGGGGACGGCGGTACGGGTACCGGCGGGGGCGCTCCTGGAGATCGGCCGGGCCGCCCGTGGCCTGCGCGCGTACGTCGGGTTCGGCGGCGGGCTCGCCGTCGAACCCGTCCTCGGCAGCCGCTCCACCGACCTGCTGTCCGGGCTCGGTCCGGCGCCGCTGGCGGACGGAGCCGTGCTGCCGCTGGGAGCGGAGTCGGCCCCACGGGGGTGGGTCGACGCTCCCCCCTGGCCGGGTCCGGCGGACGAACTCGTCCTCCGGGTCCGGCTGGGCCCGCGCCACGACTGGTTCACCCCGGCGGCCCTGCGCACGCTGGCCACGCGCGCGTACCGGGTCTCTCCGGCCACCAACCGGATCGGTCTGCGCACCGAGGGACCGCCGCTGGAGCGGGCTGTGACGGCCGAACTCCCCAGTGAGGGCATGGTCCTGGGCGCGGTCCAGGTGCCTCCGGACGGCCGCCCGTTGGTCTTCCTCGCCGACCACCCGACGACCGGCGGCTATCCGGTGGTGGCGGTGGTGCGGGAGGCGGACCTGGCGGCAGCGGCGCAGGCGGTACCGGGGACGGTGGTGCGGTTCGTACCGATGGGCTGAGGCGGGAACGCTCCCCCGGGCATAACGAGAAGTCATGGCGGCGGTAGAAAACATGCCTTGGACGTATGGCGGAGGGGTGGGGTTGAGTCGTACGCGGCGGCAGGCACAAGGCCACAGCCGCCCATGACCGGCCCCCCCCACCCCCACACCGTCCTCCGGAGGACCCATGCGTACCCGTACCGCCGCCGTCGCCTTCTCCCTCACCGCCGTGACTCTGTGCGCGGGAATCGCCTCCGGCGGCCTGTCGTGGGCCGACTCCACGACGGCCGGCTCCACGACGGCGGACTCCGCGACGGCCGACGCCCCGGTGACGGCGTCGCACGGCTCCCGCGACCCGATGCGCCTCGTGGACCGCTCGCCCGATCTGGTGCGTCCGAAGGCGCTGACGGTCGACGGCTCGCTGAGCGAGCGGCGGGCCCGGCAGGAGATCCGCCTTGCCCAGCAGCTCTACACCTTCTGGCACACGGGGAGGACGAGCTACCTCAAGGCCGCCGTCAGCCCCGACTTCAAGGACAACACGCTGCCGCCCGGCCGTCCGCAGGGCCCGGCCGGACCCGCCTTCGCCTCGAAGAACTTCCGGGCCGCCGTCCCCGACCTGACCTGCGAGCTCTCCGACCTGCTGATCACCGGCGACAAGATCACCGCGCGGCTCGTGTTCCGGGGCACCTTCACGGGCACGTTCGACGGCGTGAAGGGCAAGGGGCAGAAGGTCGAGTTCAACGCCATCGACATCCAGCACGTGGGCAAGAAGCAGATCGTCGAGGACTGGCACATCGAGGACAACCAGACGCTCCTCGCCCAGCTAGGCGTCAAGGGCTGACGGAGGGGCGGACGGCGCCCGGGCGAACCGTACTTTCGGACGAGGCGGCCCCATCTCCCGGCCGAGGTGGTGGGGCCCGTCCCGGCGGAGGCTTCTCATCGGCACACCCCTCCCCGAGAAGGAGCTTCCTCCCGTGCGATCGCAGGCCCCTGCCGCCGCCCCCTCGACCTCCACGGTCCGCCGGCCCCGGATCGACGCGCTCGACGCACTGCGGGGCTTCGCGCTCTGCGGCATTCTGCTCGTGAACGTCCCGCAGATCACGAACATGGTGGGCTACATCGTTCCCGGGAATTCGTATCCCATATCCGAAGCGCTCGACCTGACGGTCCACCAGCGCTTCTTCCCGATCTTCTCGTTCCTCTTCGGCCTGAGCTTCGCCCTCTTCTACGAGGGGGCCGCCACGCGCTCCGAGCGGCCGCGGGTCCTTCTGCTGCGCCGGCTCGTCGCGCTCGGGCTGCTCGGCGCGCTGCACGGCCTGCTCCAGCCCGGTGAGGCACTGCGCTACTACGCGATCGCGGCGCTGGTCGTGCTCGTCCCCGCCACCTGGCTACCGCGCTGGGCCGTGGCCCTCGCGGGCGGCGCGCTGACCGTCGCGGGCTTCACCCTGGCCGGGGGCGGCCTGGGCCTGATCCCGGGACTGTTCCTGCTCGGCATGGCGACCGCCCGGTACGGGATCGCCGACAGCCTGGAGCGGCGGGGCGGGCAGCTCTGTGTCGTCCTCGCCCTCGCCGCACCGCTGGCCGTCGCGGCCACCCTCTGGCAGCACCGCATCCCGCCGACCGACCCGCTCGCCACCCGCGTGGGCGCGGCCGCGGGTCTCGTCTCGGCGCTCGCGTACATCGCCGGCTTCCTGCTCCTCCTGCGCACCCCGGCGGGCGGCGCCCTCGCCCGCTTCTTCGCCCCGCTCGGGCGGATGGCGCTGACCAACTACGTCACCGCGACGCTGCTGGTCCTCGCGGCGGCTCCGGTCCTCGGGCTCCACGACTCGGGCCGCTGGGGCACGGCCCTGGCGCTCTCCGCCGCGATCATCGCCGTCCAGGCCGCCGCGAGCCGCTGGTGGCTGACCGGACACCGTTACGGGCCCCTGGAGTGGGGCTGGCGCTCGGTCACCTGGTGGCAGGCCGTGCCCCTGGCCAAGCCCCGTACCGCACAGACCGGGTGAGTCCCTGCTCACCCTGACACCGGAGCCCGCCCTCCCCCCGGGGCAGGCTCCGGCACACCCTCGTACGGGCCGGTCAGCGGCCCTTTAGGGTCGAGGGCGTGAACGAACCCCTGGATGCCCCGCCCGCACGCGGTCGTCGGCGTCCGACGACCGCGCTGCTGTGCGTGGGGCTGCTGCTCCCCTGGTGCTTCGACCTGGTGGCGGGCCGCCCGTGGTGGCCGTGGCCGCTGCTGCTGTGCGGTCCGCTCGTCGCCGCCGTCGTCCTCGTGCCGGGTCGGCCCGCGCTGCCGGCGCGGTCGGGGGCCGCCGTGCTGCTCTCCGGCGGGCTCACCGCGTTCTTCCTGCTGGGCGACGGGGTCCGGTCCGGCACCTGGGGGTTCGCCGAGTCCATCGCCCTCCTCGTGCTGCTCACCCGGGCCGCGCGGGGCATCGAACGGGCCCCGGTGGCCCTGGGGACCGGGGTGCTGCTCGGGGTGACCGCCGCGGCGGCTCCGCTGCGCCTGGGGTTCAACGACGACACCGAGACGCTCGCCGTGGTGCTCGCGTTCGTGGCGGCCGGCTGCGCCGGGCTCGGCGCCTACCTGCGGGCGCTCGACACCCGGCGGGCCCACGCCGTCGCCTCCGTACGGGACGCGGAACGCCTGCGCCTCGCGCGCGACCTGCACGACTTCGTCGCCCACCACGTCACCGGCATCGTGCTCCAGGCGCGGGCGGCACAGGCCGTCAAGGACGTGGCGCCCGAGCAGGTCGACGCGATCCTCACCGACATCGAGCGGGCCGGGACGGAGACCCTCGACTCGATGCGCCGGCTCGTCCGTATCCTCCGCGAGGAGTCCGGGCCGCCCCGCGAGGACGATCTGTCCGTGGCGCTCGGCGCGCTCGTCGCCGGTTTCGGGGACGGCTCCACCGGGCTTCCGGCCGCGCGGCTCGAGATCGCCGCGCCCGCCCGGGTCGCCCGGCTCGCGCCGGAGGTGGCGACCTCGGTGCACCGGGTCGTCCAGGAGGCGCTCACCAACACCCTGCGGCACTCGCCCGACACCGACGGCATCCGGATCCAGGTCACCGCCGACGACCGCACGCTCGACGTCGAGGTCGTCAACGGCCCCGGCCGGGCGGGCGGGAGGTCCGGGCGCGGGCCGACGGGCGGTCGCGGCGGTTTCGGCCTGATCGGGCTGCGGGAACGGGTGGAGGCGGTCGGCGGGGAGCTGGAGACCGGCCCGCTGCCGGGCGGTGGCTGGCGGGTGGCCGCGAGCCTGCCGGTCCTCGGGGCACAGGCCGCGCGGCCTCTGGAAGGATCCACCGCATGAGCACGACGTCCGGCGCGCCCCGAACCGCCTCCGATCCCGTCCGCGTCCTGGTCGCCGACGACCAGGACATGGTCCGCGCGGGGTTCCGGATGATCCTCGACGCCCAGCCGGACATCGAGGTGGTCGCCGAGGCCGCCGACGGCGCCCAGTGCGTCGAACTGGCCCGCCGCCTGCGGCCCGACGTGTGTCTCGTGGACGTACGGATGCCCCGGCTCGACGGCCTGGAGGTCACCCGGGTCCTCGCGGGCCCCGGCGTCGCCGACCCGATGCGGGTCGTCGTGGTCACGACCTTCGACGAGGACGCGTATCTGTACGGGGCGCTGCGCTCGGGCGCGGTCGGCTTCCTCCTCAAGGACGCCGGAACGGCCCTCCTCCTGGAGGCCGTCCGGGCCGCCGCGCGCGGTGACGCCCTGGTCTCCCCCGCCGTGACCCTGCGCCTCCTGGAGCGGCTCGGCGAACAGCCGGACGCCGCCGTGCCCCTGGGCGGGTCCGGCGTCCTCACGGAGCGGGAGCTCGACGTCGTCCGGCTCGTCGCCCGCGGCCGCACCAATCAGGAGATCGCGGCCGGGCTCTTCATCTCGCTCTCCACGGTCAAGACCCACCTGGTCAGCGTCCAGGCCAAGCTGAACGCCCGGAACCGGGTGGAGATCGCAGCGTGGGCGTGGGAGACGGGATCCGTCAGACGGTGAACCGACGGCTGCCCTGGGGCGTGCCGTAGCCCCCGCCGCCCGGTGTCCGCAGGACGAGGACGTCGTCCGGGGCAACCTCGGTCGTGTCGACGCCTCCGAGGTGCTCGACCGTGCCGTCGGCGCGTTCGACCAGGTTCTCGCCGAGCCGGCCCGGCTCCCCGCCGGCCATGCCGTAGGGCGGGACACGGCGGTGGCCGGTCAGCAGGGTCACGGTCATCGGTTCCAGGAAGCGGATGCGGCGTTCGACGCCGTCGCCGCCGTGCCACCGGCCGGTTCCGCCGCTGCCGGTCCGTACGGCGAAGGATTCCACCCGGACCGGGTGGCGCCACTCCAGGATCTCCGGGTCGGTGAGCCGGGAGTTGGTCATGTGGGTCTGGACGGCGTCGGCGCCGTCGAAGCCGTCGCCCGCGCCGGAGCCGCTCGCGACGGTCTCGTAGTACTGCACGCGCGCGTTGCCGAAGGTCAGGTTGTTCATCGTGCCCGAGCCCTCGGCCTGTACACCGAGGGCCGCGTAGAGGGCGCCGGTGACCGCCTGGGAGGTCTCCACGTTCCCCGCGACCGTCGCCGCCGGGAAGCGGGGCGCGAGCATCGAGCCGGGCGGCACGCGGACGTCCAGGGGCTCCAGGCAGCCGCTGTTGAGGGGGATGTCGTCGTCGACGAGGGTCCGGAAGACGTACAGGACGGCGGCCATCACGACGGAGGTGGGCGCGTTGGCGTTGCCGGGCAGCTGCGGCGAGGTGCCGGTGAAGTCCAGGACGGCGGAGCGCCGTTCGCGGTCGACGCGGACCGCGACCTGGACGACCGCGCCGCCGTCCGTCTCGTAGCGGTACGAGCCGTCCCGGAGGCCGGCCACGATCCGGCGTACGGACTCCTCGGCGTTGGCACGGACGTGCCGCATGTAGGCGTGGACGACGTCCAGGCCGAACTGGTCGACCATGGCGCGCAGTTCCTCGATCCCCTTCTCGTTGGCGGCGATCTGGGCGCGGAGGTCGGCGAGGTTGGTGTCCGGGTCGCGGGAGGGGTACGGGGCGCCGGTGAGCAGCGCCCGCGTCTCGTCCTCGCGCAGCCGGCCGTCCCGTACGAGCAGCCAGTTGTCGAAGAGGACGCCCTCCTCGTGGACGGTCCGGCTGAAGGCCGGCATGGAGCCGGGGGTGATGCCGCCGATCTCGGCGTGGTGGCCGCGCGAGGCCACGAGGAAGAGCAGTGCGCGGCCCGGCTCGTCGAAGACCGGGGTCACCACGGTCACGTCCGGCAGGTGGGTGCCGCCGTGGTACGGGTCGTTGATGGCGTAGACGTCGCCCGGGCGCAGCTCGTCGCCGCCGCGCCGCAGCACCTCCTTGATGGACTCGCCCATGGAGCCGAGGTGGACGGGGATGTGGGGCGCGTTGGCGATCAGGTTGCCCTCGGGGTCGAACAGGGCGCAGGAGAAGTCGAGTCGCTCCTTGATGTTGACGGAGTGGGCGGTGTTCTCCAGGCGTACGCCCATCTGCTCGGCGATCGCCATGAAGAGGTTGTTGAAGACCTCCAGGAGGACCGGGTCGACGTCCGTGCCGACCGCCACGCGCGCGGGGCGGGGTGTGGCGCGGGTGAGGACGAGGTGCCCGCCGTCGCCGACCGTCGCCCGCCAGCCGGGGTCGACGACGGTGGTCGCATCGGCCTCGGCGAGGATCGCGGGCCCTGTGACGGTGGCTCCGGGGCGGAGGTCCTCCCGGCGGTACAGCGGGGTGTCGGCGGCCTGGTGGCCGTGGTGCATCTTTACGGTGGCCCGGCGCGCGGGGGCGCCTTCCCCGGTGCCCGCGTCGACGACGACGGGACCATGGGGTCCGGCGAGCCCCACGGCCTCCACGGACACGGCCTCCACGACGAGCGGGCGTTCCATGGTGAAGGCGTAGCGCGCGCGGTGGATCCCCTCGAAGGTCTCGCGCATCCGCTCGGCGGGGGCGAGGTCGACCTGGAGGCTCGCGTCGGTGCCGGCGTAGCGCAGGAGCACGCGCGCGTGGGTGGTGATCGCGGAGTCGGGCAGTCCGTCGGCGCGCAGTTCCTCCCTGGTCCGCTCGGCGAGTTCGGCGCAGAGCTCCGTCACGCGCGCGTGGGTCCCCTCCGCGTCGAGCTCGGCCTCCACCGACCGCTCCCGCATGGCGGTGGCGTCGGCGAGCCCGATGCCGTACGCGGAGAGGACACCGGCCAGCGGCGGTACGAGGACGGTGTCGACGCCCAGGGCGTCGGCGACCGCGCAGGCGTGCTGGCCGCCGGCGCCGCCGAAGCTGGTGAGGGCGTACCGGGTGACGTCGTGGCCGCGCTGGACGGAGATCTTCTTGACGGCGTTGGCCATGTTGAGGACGGCGATCTCCAGGAAGCCCGCGGCGACCTCCTCGGGGGTGCGGCCGTCGCCGATCTCGCGGGCGAGGGCGGTGAACCCCTCCCGTACGACGGTGTCGTCGAGCGGCTGGTCGCCGTCGGGGCCGAAGACGGCGGGGAAGTGGGCGGGCTGTACGCGCCCGAGCATCACGTTGGCGTCGGTGACCGTCAGCGGCCCGCCCCCGCGGTAGCAGGCGGGGCCGGGGACGGCGCCCGCGGAGTCGGGGCCGACGCGGTAGCGGCTGCCGTCGTAGTGGAGGACTGAGCCGCCACCCGCCGCGACGGTGTGGATGTTCATCATGGGGGCGCGCATCCGGACGCCCGCGACCTGTGTACCGAGTTCACGCTCGAACTCGCCCGCGTAGTGCGACACATCGGTGGAGGTGCCGCCCATGTCGAAGCCGATGACCCGGTCGAACCCCGCCTGTTCCGAGGTGCGGGCCATGCCGACGACGCCGCCGGCCGGTCCTGACAGGACGGCGTCCTTGCCGCGGAAGTGGGCGGCCTCGCGCAGGCCGCCGTTGGACTGCATGAACATGAGCCGGATTCCGGCGAGTTCGCGGGCCACCTCGTCGACGTACCGGCGCAGGATCGGCGAGAGGTAGGCGTCGACGACGGTGGTGTCGCCGCGCGGGACGAGTTTGATCAGCGGGCTGACCTCGTGGGAGCAGCTGATCTGGGTGAAGCCGAGCGCGCGGGCGAGGTCGGCGACCCGGCTCTCGTGGGCGGGGCTGCGGTAGCCGTGCAGGAGGACGACGGCGGCGGAGCGGTAGCCGTCGCGGTGGGCGGCCCGCAGCTCCTCGGCGACGGCGTCCTCGTCGAGGGAACCGACGGTCCGGCCCTGGGCGTCGACCCGTTCGGGGACCTCGATGACGCGTTCGTACACGGCTTCGGGGAGCACGATGTGGCGGTCGAAGAGCCGGGGGCGGTTCTGGTACGCGATCCGCAGCGCGTCCCGGAAGCCCTCGGTGACGAGGAGGACCGTCGGTTCCCCGCGCCGCTCCAGGAGGGCGTTGGTGGCGACGGTCGTGCCCATCTTGGCGACGGAGACCCGGTCGGCGGGGACCGTCTCGTCGGGGCCGAGCCCGAGGAGGAGCCGGATGCCCGCGACGGCCGCGTCGTGGGGGCGGGTCGGGTCGTGGGAGAGCAGCTTGCGGGTGACGAGCCGCCCGTCGGGCCGCCGGCCCACGATGTCGGTGAACGTGCCGCCTCTGTCGATCCAGAACTCCCAGCGCCCGGTCATTCCCCCATTGTGGCCACCGGGGCGTCCAGGGACACGGCCGCGAGCGCGGCCTTCAGGGCTTGTTCGGCCTTCCGGTCGAGCCGGTCGTCGGTGCCGCGGGCCCGGTGGCGCAGTTCGGCGCCGGCCAGGTGCAGCAGCTGGGGCAGCAGGTCGTGGCAGCGCCGCAGGACCCAGCCGGTGCCCGCGGTGGCGAGCCAGAGCACCGCTTCCGTACGGGTGGGCGGCTGCTGCTGGGGCTCGGGCGCGGGCGGCGTGCCGTGGGCGAGGTCCCGGGCGGCCAGAAGGTCGTGGAACCGCGCGGCGATCGCCCGGTGGCCGCGCTCGCCCGGGTGGAGCCGGTCGGCGCTCCACAGGGACCGGTCGTCGGTCCACGTGGAGTCGGCGAGGTGGAGGTGGACGGCGTCGTAGCGGGCGGAGAGCGCGTGGACGAGGGTGTTCACGGCCCGCTGGCGCCGGGCGAGCGGGCGGGCGAGCGGCGCGGGGAGGGCGAGCATCCGGCCCGGGTCGGGCAGGCAGGCGGTGAGGAGGACGGCTCCGCTCGCGGTGAGGTCCGCGCAGACGCGGTCGAGGCGGCGGGCGAGCTGCTCGATGTCGAAGGTGTGGCGGAGGGTGTCGTTGACGCCGACGACGACGGAGGCGAGGTCGGGCCGGAACGCCACCGCCACGGGCGCCTGGTACTCGGCGACCTCCCGGCTCTGGGCGCCGCTGATGGCGAGGTTACGGAACTCCAGGCGCTGCCCGGGCCCGGCGAGGCCCTCGGCGAGCAGGGCCGCCCAGCCGCGCCAGGCGCCCTCGACCCGGTCGCCGACGCCCTCGCTGAGGGAGTCGCCGAGGACGGCGAACCGCACCGGCGGGGGTGTCGGCGGATCGGATCCGATTGCGCGGCGGGGGGCGGGGACGGCGGCGCCCGGAGGAGAGATCGGATCCGATATCCAAGATATTGGATCCGATGTCTTGGATATTGGATCCGAAGTCCGGGTGGCGCCCGGCGGCACGGCCTCCTCCGGGGCGGGAACCGTCGTCGTCATGCCCGCACCCCCTGCGGCGGAACGAGGATCGTGGCCGGGGCGGCGTCGTGCGCGTCGAGGAACGCGGCGATCGAGCGGTCCCAGCCGAAGAGTTCGGCACGCGCGCGTGCCGCCGCGCGGCGGAGCGGCTCCGGCCGGTCGAGCAGCGTGCGCACCGCCGCCGCGAAGTCGGCCGGATCGTCCGCGGCACAGGCACCGGCGTCGCCGATGACCTCCGGGAGCGCCGAGGAGGCGCTGACCACCACCGGTGTGCCGCAGGCCAGTGCTTCCAGGGCCGAGAGACCGAAGGTCTCGGCCGGGCCGGGGGCCAGGCACAGGTCGGCGGAGGCCTGCAGGTCGGCCAGGGCCTCGCGGTCGGCCACGTGCCCCAGGAAGCGGACCGGGAGCCGCTCCTCCCGCGCCCGCCGCTCAAGCGCGCCCCGCAGCGGCCCTTCGCCGGCCACGGCGAGCGTCGCCCGGACCCCCTGGCCCCGGAGCCGGGCGAGGGCGTCGAGGGCCGTGCCCGGCCGCTTCTCCACGGAGAGCCGCGAACACATCAGCAGCAGCACCCCCTCACCGCCCGCGTGCTCGGCGCGCAGTGCGGCACTGTGCCGCCCCGGGCGGCACCGCTCCAGGTCCACGCCGAGCGGCGCGCGCAGGACGTTGCGGGCCCCGATCCGTACGAACTCCCGCTCCGCCCACTCCGTCGTGCAGACGATCCGCGAGTACGCCCACGCGGTACGGCGGTTGAGCCGATCGGCGGCGCGGGCGGCGGCGACCGCCGGTACGCCCCAGGTCCGCAGGACGCCGTCGGCGGTCTCGTGGGAGACCATCACCGAGGGCACCCTGGCCCGGCGCGCCCACTCCCCCGTCCAGCGCAGGGTCGTGCGGTCGGAGACCTCGACGCGGTCCGGGGCGAGTTCCTCCAGGAGCGCGCGGACGCGGCGCCGGTCGGCGAGGACGCGGTAGCCGCCGGTGCCGGGCAGCACGGGCCCGGGCAGGGTGATGATCCGCCCCTGGTCGGTGACACGGTCGCTCTCCACATCGCCGGGGACGATGAGGACGGGCTCGTGCCCGGCGGCGAGGTAGCCGCGACCGAGCTGTTCGAGGGCGGTGCGCAGGCCCCCCGAGGTGGGCGTGACGAAGTTGGCGAGCCGGACGATGCGCAGCGGCCGGCTTATGGCGTGGTCTCTCATGCCGCCACCGCCGTCCGCTCGCGCAGGACCTCCAGGTAGTGGCCGATCAGCTCGTCGCCGACGGCCTCCCAGGTCCGGCCCTCGACGGCGGCGCGTCCCGCCCGCCCGTAGGCGGCGCGCAGGGCCGGCGCCTCGGCGAGGGAGCTCACGGCGTCCCGTAGGGCGGTGGTGTCGTCCGGCGGTACGAGCAGACCGGTCCTGCGGTGGTCGACAAGATCGAGCGGCCCCCCGGCTGCCGGGGCGACGACCGGAACACCGCTCGCCATCGCCTCCTGGACGGTCTGGCAGAACGTTTCGTACGGGCCGGTGTGGGCGAACACGTCGAGCGAGGCGAAGATCCTCGCCAGGTCGTCGCCCGTGCGGCGGCCGAGGAACCGGGCGCCGGGCAGCGCGGCCCGCAGGGCCGGTTCGCTCGGGCCGTCACCGACGACCACGACGCGAATGCCGGGCAGTCCGCAGACGCCGGAGAGCAGTTCGACGTGCTTCTCGGGGGCGAGGCGGCCGATGTAGCCGACGAGGAGTTCGCCGTTGGGGGCGAGTTCGCGGCGCAGGGCCTCGTCGCGCAGGTCGGGGCGGAAGCGGACGGTGTCGACGCCGCGCCGCCAGAGCCGTACGCGGCCGATGCCGTGCGTCTCCAGGTCGCGCGCGGCGGCGGTGGACGGCGCGAGGGTGCGGTCGGCGGCGCCGTGGACGGCCCGCAGCCGGCGCCAGGCGGCGCCTTCCCCCGCGCCCATGTAAGTGCGGGCGTATCCGGCGAGGTCGGTCTGGTAGACGGCCACGGCGGGCAGTCCGAGGCGGGTCGCGGCCGCCATTCCCCGTACCCCGAGCACGAAGGGGCTGGCGAGGTGGACGACGTCGGCCCGGTGCGCGGCGATGGCCGTCGCGAGGCGGCGGCTGGGGAGCGCGACGCGCACCTGGGGGTAGCCGGGGAGGGGCAGGGACGGGACGCGCACGACGGGGCACGGTGCGTCGGTGTCCGGGGTGTCGGTGGCTCCGGCGACGGCCGGGGCGATGACGAGCGGGTCATGGCCGCGGCGGACGAGGTGGCGCGCGGTCTGCTGGGCGCAGTGCGCCACACCATTGACATCGGGTGGGAAGGATTCGGTGACGATGACGACACGCATACCGGTGTTGTCGTCGCGCCCGGCGTGTTCCCGCCGACGGGGATCTGGACACCCGGGGAACGTCCCATGAGCGTTTGCCCCTGGCCCGCAGAAGGGTCCCGAGGGGCCGTACGAAGCCGAGCCGACGCCCGGGACGACGGCCGGGTCGACGGCCGTGCGAAGCCGGGTCGACGGCCGGATCAAGCCCTCCCCCGTACGCGAATACGCACCTCGGCACCCACCGTCCACCGGCGGGTGCCGAGCGCCCCCTCGCCGGAAGGGCGGGGTCAGACCTGGAGGTCGGGGCCTATGCGGTTGCGGACCGCCGTCTGTACCTCGGCCTCCTCGGCCGGGTCGGCGGCCAGGCGGCGCAGCCGGTCCGCGACGCGGACGTCGCCGGTCTCGGCGTGCTGGGCCGCGACCTCGCGGGTGGTCTCCTCGCAGTCCCAGAGGCACTCGACGGCGAAGCCCGTCGGGAAGGTCGGGTCGGTGGCGGCGAGGGCGCGGGCCGCTCGGCCGCGGAGCTGGGAGGAGGCGGTCTCCCGGTAGACGTGGCGCAGTACGGGTGCGGCGCAGCCGATGCCGAGCCGGCCGGCGCCGTCGACCAGGGCGTAGAGGGCGGTGGCGTCGGGGCCCTCGGCCCGGACGGTCTCGCGGAGCGCGCCGAGGACGAGCAGGGAGTCCTGGACCCCGCCCCGGCAGGCGAGGACGGCGCCGGCCGCGGCGCCGAGCGCGTCGGGCCGGTGGACCCAGCCCCGGGCGCGGTCGACGGCGGGCTCGCCGCACATGCGCTCGAACGCGGCGACGGCGACATCGGCGACGGTACGGGAGGCACCTCCGGCGGCGGCCTCGATCAGGTCGAGGACGGCGGGGTCCCGTGACGCGGCCAGGTAGTGCAGGGCGGCGCAGCGCGCCCCGTCGGGTCCGCTGCGGGCGGCCTCGACGATCCGGGGCCGGTCATCGGGTCCGGCGACGGCGGTGAGGCAGCGGGCGGCGGGCCCGTGCAGTTCGGCGCCGCGCTCCAGGCCCTCCTGGGCCCAGTCGAAGACGGCCTGGACGCTCCACCCGGGCCGGGGGCCGCTGGGTCGCATCTGGCGCTGCCAGCGGTCGAAGGAGCCCTGTTCCTGGGCGGCTCTGACCCGTGCGCCCACGGCGTCGCGCCGGTCCTCGGCCCAAAGCCGCCACGGGCGCGGCTCGAAGGCGTCCCGTACGGCGCTCGCCAGCGCGGCGTCGCCTTCGCGGCCGACCGGGAAGCGGGCGAGGACGGGGAGCGCGAGGGCGCGAAGCCCGGTGTCGTCGTCGCGCAGGGCGAGCTCGTCGAGGGCCCACGCCCAGTTCGTGCCGGTCGCGGCGTACCGCCGGAGCAGCAGCAGGGCGTCCTGGCGGCCGTAGGAGGCGAGGTGCCCGAGGACGGCGAGCGCGAGCCCGGTCCGGTTCTCCTCGGTGTCGAGGTGGTCCTCGGCGCCGAAGAGGTGGGCCTCGACCTCGTCGAGCTCGCCGGCGAGGTCGACGTAGAGCCGCGCGTAGTAGAGGGACCTGTTCTCGACCTGCCAGTCGTGGCGGGGGTCGCTGAGAACGCAGTGGTTCAGGGCCGCGAGGGCCTCGGCACGGGGGGCGGCGAGCGCGTGCAGGGTGCCGTCGCCGCGGCCCCTCTGCAGCAGGCCGAGCAAGGTGCCGCTCGGCGCTATGACTGGATCGAACATGGAAGACGCCTCACATCAAGCTGTCGACACGACCGGAAGTACGGGGCACTGGTGATCGCCTAGGCCGCACAGCAACATGTCGAGCCGCCCGTCGTCCTTCGCTTGGTGTTGACCATCTTCCTCTGCCTCTCGTCGGTGGCCCGTTGCGGGCTCGACGTCATGATGACCCAGCCATTTCGCCACCGCGACCACATTTACGACACCGCTCCCACCTGGGGTTCAGCGCGCGTTCACCCGGTATCGACCAGAACCTCAGCGGGTCCCGAACAGCTCCAGGAGTTCTGCCTTCCCAAACATCCGAGCAGTATCCACGGCAGACGGAGTCCCCGCTTCCGGATTTGCGCCGCCGGCGAGCAGCGCACGCACCACGGCGTCCTCGCCCTTGAAGACCGCGCCCGCGAGCGGGGTCTGGCCGCGGTCGTTGGCACGGTCGGGCTCGGCGCCGCGGGCCAGCAGAGCGGCGACCGCGTCGGCGTGGCCGTGGTAGGCGGCGAGCATCACGAGCGAGTCGCCGCGGTCGTTGGTGAGGTTCGCCGGCACGCCCGCGTCGACGTAGGCGGCCAGCGCCTCGGCGTCCCCGGTGCGGGCCAGCTCGAAAACCTTGCCCGCCAGCTCGATGACCTCGGGGTCCGGAGTCTCGCTCATCCGACGTACCCGCCTTTCGTTCCTCGGAACCCTGAACAGTGAATCTTGACCTGCGCACGGCAAGCGCAGCCGTACGGGTGAATCGACAGGGTACTGCCCGTCCGGCGACATGACGTGAGGCCTCCACGGCAAAGATCACTGCAGCTCAACCCGGCTACAACCCCAGCTGACCCCGACTCAACGCCAGCTGATCCGGACCCGCTCCGGCCCACCCTCGGCCCCACCCACAGCCCTACTCGCAACTCGGGCAAGCCCTCTATATCCGCCAGTCAAGTGAAATCACCCGACTTTCACTCATTTGCACCTTTAATCGCATAGATACTTGCTGTGAACCTGGAAGGACTCATGGTGACTGTCCCCTCAACCAGGAGAACCCCTCATGATCCTGTCCATCTCAGGCGTGGTCCTGCTCGGCATCATCTGCTTCCTGTTCTTCAAGAAGGACGGGATGAAGGCGTCACACGCCCTCGTCAGCGCCCTCTTCGGTTTCTACCTCGCGGGCACCGCCATCGCCCCGAGCATCACCGCAGGCGGCCAGAGCCTCGCCGGCCTCTTGGGCGGGATCAAGTTCTGACGCCCGACAGCCCCTTCCACAACTCCAGGAGTACGACGTGGCCCGGCGACCACTCCCCCGCATTCTGACCAGCGGCAGCGACCGCATCGCTCGCAGTCGAGAGATCGCTCGCACGGCCGCCGACAGCGCCACCGACGTGCTCCATCCGCTGATCACCATCTCGCGTGGTCTGCGGAAGCTGGCCGCGACCATGCGCGCCAGGTGGGCCGCGACCCCGAAGGAGCGGCGCGGTCCCACGCTGCTCCTGGTCGCGGCCTGCGTCCTCGTCGTCGCGCTCGTCCCGTACGGTCCGCTGCTCGCCCTTGTCTCGGTGATGGGCGCGGCCGCGTGGACGGGCCGTGAGCGCCCGGTCGTCAAGACCGGGCCCGACGACGCCGAGGTCGAGCGGCTCAAGGGCCTCTACGAGGCACTGGTGCCGTATCTCTCCGTCCCCGAGGACCCGGCTCCCCTCTTCGCCCACGGCGGTGACTGGAGCGGCGCCTTCGGGGACTTCACCTTCGACGACGACGGGCGCCTGACCTGCCTGCGCATCCGGTACCCCGCGTATTTCACGGACGGCGAGGCGGCCTCCAGGGCCCGGATCGAGCAGCTGCTGCACGCCAAGTCCGGGCGCGGCCGGGAGTACCGCTTCGACTGGGACGAGGAGGGCAACCAGCTCGTCATGAGCGTGCTGCACGCCCTGCCCACCACGATCGCCGCCCAGCGCTTCGTCACCGTGCCGGGCGAGACGGTCCTCGGCTTCACCGACGCGGACGCCGTCCAGCGGACGGTGCCGGTCCTCACCGCCGACGGGGAGCAGGACGCTCCCCCGGTGCTCTGGCGGACGGGCCCACGCTCGACCGAGCCGCACCTGCTGGCCGTAGGCCAGCCCGGCGGCGGCACGACCTCACTGCTGCGCTCCATCGCCCTGCAGACCCTGCCGTACGGCGACGTGCTGATCGTCGAGGGCAGCGGCACCGGCGAGTACGCCTGTCTGACCGGCCGTGCGGGCGTCCTGGCCATCGAGTGCGGACTGGCGGGCGCGCTGGCGAGCCTGGAGTGGGCGGCGCACGAGACCGAGCGGCGGCTGATCGCCGCGAACCGGGCCCGGCAGGCGGGCCGTCCCGCGCCCGACGACACCCGGCGCCCGCTCTGGATCCTCCTCGACCGGCCGAGCATCCTCGGTCACCTGGCGGCGGCCGACGGGCGTCCCGACCCGCAGGACCTCCTCCAGGTGCCGCTGCGGCACGGCCGGGCCGCGCAGGTCACGGTGGTGGTGGCGGAACAGTTCGACAGCGTGGACGCGCTGAGCGAGACGGTACGGACGCACACCCGCGCCCGCGTTGTCCTCGGCCCCGCGTCGCCCGGCCAGATCGAGTCGGTCCTCGGCACCGCGCCGCACACGACACCCATCCCGGCCGTCCCGCCGGGCCGCGGGTACGCCCGCCTCGGTACGGGTCCTGTGCTGCGCCTGCAGGTGCCGGCGACGCCGGATCCGTACGACGAGGCGACGAGCGAGGCACACCGGCAGGCGGTGCTCACGCTGCTGCCGGAGCGGCAGGACGCGACGTCGACGGCGGTGCCCCCGGCCCCCGGTTCGGCCCCCGACCCGGCCCCGGCCCACGGCCCCACCCTGGACCTCGGCCACACCCCGGTCCCCGCCGAGGGCTGACCGTACGAAGAGCGAAGGGGGGCCCCCCCCGCGGGGGGCCCCACCCCAATGAAACGAGCCGACGCCACCAACCCCCCCCCCCACACTCTGAAAAAAAAAACAAAGCCCACCCCCCCCACAAGAACAGCGGATTAGCGC
>NZ_JBHXPI010000046.1:0-48471 GCF_042718575.1 Streptomyces sp. NPDC058579 | reverse complement strand
GCCCGCGGCCTCGCCACCAACCACGGGGGATACCCCCTCATGGAGGCCGGGGAGAGGTGGCGGGGCGCATCACCGAGCCGCGCGTACACGTAGACGGCCCCCGCGAATGCGAAGCGCGGGGCCCTTCTCCGTACCGGTACCGGGTAGCGGGTAGCGGCTAGCGGTTCTCGATGATCAGGCTCGTCGCGAACGGGTCGTCCGCGTCGCTGCCGTAGTCCTCGCCCTGGGCGATCGCCCAGATGATGAAGCCCAGGAAGACCGAGCTGACCACGATGCCGATCGCGCCGAGCACGATGCCCGCCGTCGCCATGCCGCCGTTGCTCGCCTCGCCCCGGGTGACCTTCTTGCGGCCGATGACGCCGAAGACCAGCGCCAGGATGCCGAGGACGATCCCGAGTCCGTACATGCAGAAACCGGCCACCGCGATGATGCCGAGCACCATCGCCGCCGTGCCCATGCCGTTGGACGGGGACTGCTGCCAGCCCGGCTGGCCGTAGCCGCCGACCGCCCCGCCCGTCCCGTAGCCCGGGTAGCCGGGGTAGCCGTACCCCGACGACGCGACCGGCGCCACCGGCGTGACCGGCGGCGCGGTCGGGTAGCCGTAGCCGTACGAGCCCGTCGGCGCGGGCCCGCCCGGGGCCACCGGCGGCGGCGGTACCTCGCCCGTCGGCATCGCGGTCATCGTGGGCTGGTCGTGGACCGGCGGACGGTCCTGCGGCGTGGGCGCGGGCGTCGCCGGCTTGCTCAGTTCCACCCCGTCGCGGTTCGGCGGAGCCCACGGGTCCGCCGGGTCGTACCCGCCCCGCGGCTGGTCGCTGTTCTCAGACATGGGCCTCCCCCATCGTGGTCACGCCATGCTACGACCTCGCCCCTCCCCGGGTCCCGCCCGGCCTACGATGATCCGATGACCGATCTGCACACCTTCATCGCGGGGCTGCCCAAGGCCGAGCTGCACGTCCACCACGTGGGCTCCGCCTCCCCCCGGATCGTCGCCGAGCTGGCGGCCCGGCACCCGGACTCCAAGGTCCCCACCGACCCCGAAGCCCTCGCCGCGTACTTCACCTTCACCGACTTCGCCCACTTCATCGAGGTCTACCTCTCGGTCGTGGACCTCGTCCGCACCCCGGAGGACGTCCGGCTGCTGACCTTCGAGGTCGCCCGGGACATGGCCCGGCAGAACATCCGGTACGCCGAGCTGACCATCACCCCCTACAGCTCGACCCGCCGCGGCATCGACGAGCGCGCCTTCATGGCCGCGATCGAGGACGCCCGCAAGGCCGCCGAGGACGAGCTCGGCGTCATCCTGCGCTGGTGCTTCGACATCCCCGGCGAGGCCGGTCTGGAGGCCGCCGAGGAGACCGCCCGGCTCGCCGTCGAGCTGCGCCCGGAGGGCCTGGTGTCGTTCGGGCTCGGCGGCCCGGAGATCGGTGTGCCGCGCCCGCAGTTCAAGCCGTACTTCGACCGGGCCATCGAGGCCGGTCTGCACTCCGTCCCGCACGCGGGCGAGACGACGGGACCGGAGACGATCTGGGACGCCCTGAAGGACCTGCGCGCCCAGCGCATCGGCCACGGCACCAGCTCCGTACAGGACCCGGAGCTCCTCGCGTACCTGGCCGAGCACCGGATCGCCCTGGAGGTCTGCCCGACGTCCAACATCGCCACCCGCGCGGTCGCCGACCTGGACCAGCACCCCATCAAGGAGATGGTCGCGGCCGGCGTCCTGGTGACGATCAACAGCGACGACCCGCCGATGTTCGGTACGGACCTCAACAACGAGTACGCCGTCGCCGCCCGTCTCCTGGAGCTCGACGAGCGCGGCATCGCGGCCCTCGCCAAGAACGCGGTCGAGGCATCCTTCCTCGACCCGGCCGGCAAGGCCCGCATCGCCGCCGAGATCGACACCTACACGGAGAAGTGGCTGGCGGGGCGGTAAGCCCCGGACAGCCCCCAGCCGCGACAATGGCCCCATGGACCACGTCACTGTCGTAGGCCACCGCGGCGACCCGTACCGCGTCCGGGAGAACACCGTGCCCTCGATCGTCTCGGCGATCGAGGGCGGCGCGGACGCCGTCGAGATCGATGTACGGCTCACCCGCGACGGCGTTCCCGTCCTCCTCCACGACGACACGCTCAAGCGGCTGTGGGGCCACGACCGGCCGCTCTCCGCGCTCACCCTCGCGCAGGTGCGGGAGCTGACGTACGACGGCGTCCCCACCCTGCGCGAGGCGCTGATCGCGGCCGGTCCTTACCGGCTGATGCTCGATCTGCCCGGCGGGAACGAGGACTCGGTCCGCACCATCGTCGGCACGGTCCGCGAGTGCGGGGCCGCCGATCGCGTCTACTACTGCGCGGGCGGCGTCGCGATGCTCCAGGTGCGGGCCGCCGACCCGGCCGCCGAGATCGCGCTGACCTGGAACTCGCTCGCCCCGCCCCGGGCCGTCCTGCTCGACGCGGTACGGCCGCGCTGGCTCAACTACCGCTTCGGGGTGCTGAGTCGGGACCTCGTGGAGCGGGTGCACCGGGACGGCTACCTCGTCTCGGCCTGGACCGCGGACACCCGGCGCACCATGCGTAAGCTCCTCTCCCACGGAGTGGACGCGATCACCACCAACCGGGTGGACGCGCTCGCCGCCGAATTGCGAAGGGGTACGCCGAGGTGACAGGGATCGAGAGGATCCGGACCGACATCGCCCACAACGCCCGTGTGTGGAACTACTGGTTGGGCGGCAAGGACAACTACCCGGTGGACCGGGAGGTCGGCGACCAGGTCACCGGCTTCTACCCGAGCATCGGCGAAGTCGCCCGCGCGGACCGGGCGTTCCTCGGCCGGGCGGTCACGCACCTGGCGGCCGAGGCCGGGGTGCGGCAGTTCCTGGACATCGGTACGGGCCTGCCGACCGCCGACAACACCCACGAGGTCGCCCAGCGCATCGCCCCGGAGTCGCGGATCGTCTACGTCGACAACGACCCGATCGTCCTGACCCACGCCCGCGCGCTGCTGACCAGCGCCCCGGAGGGGGTCACCGACTACGTCGACGCGGACGCGCGGGACCCGAAGCGGATCGTGGCGGCGGCGAGCCGCACGCTCGACCTGTCGCGGCCGGTCGCGGTCATAATGCTCGGCATCCTCAACTTCGTCCTGGACACCGCCGAGGCCCGGGAGATCGTCCGGACGCTGATGGCCGCCGTCCCCTCCGGTTCGTACCTCGTACTGACCCACCCGACGCTGGAGCCTGAGCTCGGCGGCGAGGGGAACGTGGCGGCGATGGCGTTCTGGAACGAGAACGCGACCCCGCCGATCACGGCCCGCACCCGCGCCGAGTTCGCCTCCTTCCTGGACGGTCTCGACGTCCTGGAGCCGGGGATCGTCTCCTGCGCGAGCTGGCGGTTCGCCCCGGCGAGCGAGGTGGCGCAGTTCGGCGCGGTGGGCCGGAAGCCGTAGTGGGCATACGGGGGGACGCGCAGGAGACCGTACGGGGATGGGGTGAGCGCGCCCGGCGGTTCGGGGGCTCGCATCCGCTCGCCGTGGACGTCGGGATCGCGCTGCTCGTGCAGGCCGCGATGACGATGCCGTTCGTCGTGCCGCGCGCCCCCGAGCTGCCGCCGGCGACCTGGACGGCGTACGGCCTGACGACGCTCACCGTGCTCCCGCTGGTCTGGCGGCGGCGCGCCCCACTGGCCGTCCTCCTCGCGATCCTGGCGACCAGCACGCTCTACGAGCTCGCGGTCGATGGACCCGGCCAGCCCCTCCCGTACACCGGGCTCGTCATCGTCCACACGATCGCCGCGCTCGCGCCGCCCTGGCAGCGGCGGGCGACCGTGGTGCTGATCGTGGTCGCGGTGCCGGTGTCGGTGTGGCTCAACACCGGCTCGGCGCGCGAACTGACCTTCTCCCTCTTCGTGTTCGGGGCGGCGTACGTCTTCGGCCGGCTGACCGACGCCCGGCAACGGGCCCACCGCGTCGAGGCCGAGCAGGCTGCGGCACGCGAACGGGCCCGGATCGCGCGGGAGATGCACGACATCCTCTCCCACGCGGTGAGCCTGATGGTCGTACAGGCGGAGGCGGGACCGGTGGCGGTGCGGGCGGCTCCGGAGCGGGCGGAGGCGGCGTTCGACGCGATCTCCGCGACGGGCCGGGACGCGATGGAGCAGCTGCGCCGGATGCTCGGGGTGCTGCGGGACGGTACGGAGGGCGCCCCGCCGCCCCGGGAGCCGCAGCCGGACCTCGGCGGGCTGCCCGCCCTGGTGGAGCGGGTGCGGGCGAGCGGGCTCGACGTCACGTACCGGACGACGGGCGGGGTCCGGGCCCTTCCGGTGGCGGTCGGGGCGACGGTCCACCGGATCGTGCAGGAGGCGCTGACGAACGTGGTGAAGCACGCGGGCGCGCGGACGGCAGCCGTGCGACTCGCGTACGAGGACGGGGTGTTGGAGGTCGTGGTGACGGACGACGGGCGGGGCCCCCGGCGCGGTGGGCGCTCTGCGGGCGGCGAGGGGCACGGGCTCGTCGGGATCCGCGAGCGGGCCGGCGCGCACGGCGGTACGGCGGTGACCGGCCCGGGTCCGGACGGCCGGGGCTTCGAGGTACGGGTGGAACTCCCCGTACCCCTCGTACCGTCCACGGCGGAGGCGGCGACGTGACGATCCGGGTGGTGGTGGCCGACGACCAGGAGCTGGTCCGGAGCGGCTTCTCGATGATCCTCGACGTCCAGCCGGACATCGAGGTGGTCGCGGAGGCCGGCGACGGCGCGGAGGCGGTGGAGGCGGTGCGCCGCCACTCCCCCGACGTGGCGCTGCTCGACATCCGGATGCCGCGCCTGGACGGCATCGAGGCGTGCCGGGCGATCAGCGCGGAGAGCGGGTGCCGGAGCGTGATGCTGACGACCTTCGACTCGGACGCGTACGTCTACGAGGCGCTGCACGCGGGCGCGAGCGGGTTCCTGCTGAAGGACGTCCGCAGGGACGATCTGGTGCACGCGGTACGGGTGGTGGCGCGAGGCGACTCGCTGCTTGCCCCGTCCGTGGCGCGCCGCCTAGTCGAGGAGTACACCCGCCCGGCGCGCCGAGAGACCGCGCCGCGCCCCGATCCCCGGCTCGACGCGCTGACGGCCCGCGAGCGCGAGACATTGCTGCTGCTCGCGCGGGGGCTTTCGAACGCGGAGATCGCGGCGGAGCTGGTCGTCAGCGACCACACGGTGAAGACGCACGTGGGCAACGTGCTGGCGAAGCTCGGGCTGCGGGACCGGATCCAGGCGGTCATCTGCGCGTACGAGAGCGGCCTGGTCACGGCGGGCTCTCCCCCGCTCGGGGGATGAGCGGGGCGGGGGAAGATCCCCCGCTCCGGCGATCCGTGGATCGTCGCAGGTCGGCAGGGTGTGAGTCGTAGGAGAACAGTGGCTCACACCAACGGAGTTGACCATGAACGCACGCACCCGCGCCCTGCTCGCCGCGACCCTCGTCCTGGGTGTCGCGGCCGGCACCGGGGCTCTGCCCGCGACGGCCGCCCAGGTCACGTCCGTCGCGCCGGCCTCGGACCCCGCCCTCGAAGCGGCGATCGAGGGCCTCCCCTCGAAGGACGCGACAGCCGCCCTGGTACGGATCGGGGGCCGGGAAGGCACCTGGCGAGGAACCTCCGGCGTGCACGACCTGGAGTCGATGCGCCCGGCCGATCCGGACGCCCGCTTCCGCGCCGGTTCGGTGACCAAGGTGTTCACGGCGGCGGTCGCCCTCCAGCTCGCTGGCGAGGGGCGGCTCGACCTGGACCGCTCGGCGCGCTCGTACCTGCCGGAGCTGATCCCGGCCCGGTACGGGACGGTGACGGTCCGCCAGCTGCTGAACCACACGCACGGGATCCCGGCGCCCGACTTCCCCGGTTCGACGGTCGAGGAGTGGTACGCGAACCGCTTCGAGGTCCACGACCCGCGCGCGATGGTCCGCTCGGCGACCGCGAAGAAGCCGGAGTTCGTCCCCGGGACCCGGCAGCACTACCTGAACATCGGCTACACGGTCGCGGGTCTGCTGATCGAGCGGGTCACGGGCGACTCGTACGAGCACCAGGTCCGGGCGCGCGTCCTCGGCCCGCTCGGGCTGCGCGGCACGTACCTGCCGGGTGCCGGCCCGCGCATCAAGGGCCCGCACAACCACGGCTACCAGTCGATGCGGCTCGCGGACGGCACGACCGGGCTGCGGGACGTGTCGGTGTGGGGCGCGTCGGACGGCTGGGCGGCGGGCGACCTGATCTCCACGACGGCCGATCTGGAGCGGTTCACGCGGGCGCTGTTCCAGGGCCGGGTGGTGCGCGGGCCGCTCCTGGAGGAGATGTTCACGCTGCCGAAGGTGCCGGACTTCAAGAGCGGCGCCGATGCCGCGTACTCCGCGGGGCTCTCGATGAAGAAGCTCGGCGGGCGGGAGGTGTGGGGGAAGACGGGCGGCCGCTGGGGCTACAACGCGGCGATCGCCTCGACCCGGGACGGCTCGCGCACGCTGGTGTACAGCGTCAACTCCACGGACGCGAAGGGCCAGGACATGAACAGCGTCGCCCTGGCCCTGATGGTCGCGGCCTACGGACCGCCGACGGCCTGAGGCTGGGGCGCATGGGTCACGGCCCGCACCCCCTGCGCCGCTTCGAGGCGCTTGATCATCCGCCGTACGACGAGCAGCGGGACGATCCCGAAGACCCCGAACGACATGTCGATGACCGACCACCAGATGGGGATGTCGCGGATCGGCCCGCAGATCAGGGCGAGGGGAATGATCCCGACGCAGGCGATCATCCCGAACTCGACGACCCAGATGTTGCGGACGGGGTCGCGGTAGGGGCCGTAGAAGGCGACGGCGATGACGAGGTGCGCGAAGGCCAGCCAGTCGTTGCCGTACAGCAGGAACGGGTGCTGCGCGTCGGCGAGGTCGAGGCCGACGCGCACCCGCGCGATCCACTCCACGAGGCCCGGGAACACCTCCCCGACCGGCGCCGCCCAGGACGTCAACGCGCCTTCGATGAAGCGGACTTCGGTGACCAGCGGGAAGGCGGTGACCCCGCTGAGCACCAGACAGACGACGAAGAGGACCAGCCACACACGGATACGCCGAAGAAGGGCCACAGGCCCGCTCGCCTCGCTCATGACAACACCCTACGCCCATCATGAACGCGTTCAAAAAAGGGGGTTCAGCGGTCCGTCAGAGTCCGACGATCGAGTTCCACCTCTTCGCGAACTCCGTCCGCTCCTCCGACGTGATGTCGCGGGCGATCGCGAGCCGCCCCCGCATCTCGTCGTCGGGGAAGATCAGCGGGTCCTCGGCGAGCGCGGCCAGCTCCTCGTCGTCGGAGTCGGCGAGGACGTCGCGGGCGGCCGGGACCGGGCAGACGTAGTTGACCCAGGCGGCCAGCTCGGCGGCCACCTCGGGGTCGTAGTAGTGATCGACCAGCTTCTCGGCGTTCGTCTTGTGCTGCGCCAGGTTGGGGATCATCAGCGACTCCGCCCACAGCTCGGCGCCCTCCTCGGGGACGACGAACTCGATGTCGGGGTTGTCGGCCTGGAGCTGGATGACGTCGCCCGAGTACGCCTGACAGGCCAGGACGTCGCCGGTCGACAGGTCCTTGATGTAGTCGTTGCCGGTGAAGCGGCGGATGTGCCGCTTGCCGACCAGATCCTCGATCTGCTCGCACACCGCGTGGAAGTCTTCGGCGGTCCACTTCGTCACGTCGACCCCGTTGCCCTGCATGAGCAGCGCGAACGACTCGTCGAGCCCGGAGAGCAGGGTGACCTTCCCGCGCAGTTCGGCGTCCCACAGGTCCTTGACCGAGCGGATCTCCCGGCCGAGCTTCTTGCGGTTGTAGGCGATGCCCGTGATCCCGGACTGCCAGGGCACGGTGTGCAGCCGGCCCTCGTCGAAGGCGGGCGAGCGCAGCTGCGGGTCGAGGTACCGGCTGATGTTCGGCTGCGCGGCCCGGTCCATCTCCTGCACCCAGCCGAGCCGGACGAACCGGGCGGCCATCCAGTCGCTCATGACGATGAGGTCCCGGCCGGTCTCCTGGTGGTTCATCAGCGCCGGGCTGATCTTGCCGAAGAACTCGTCGTTGTCGTTGATCTCCTCGGTGTACCGCACGGAGATCCCGGAGCGCTCCGAGAACGCGTCCAGCGTCGGCCGCTTCGAGGTGTCGTCGTCATCGGTGTCGATGTAGAGCGGCCAGTTGGCGAAGTCGAGCGTACGGTCCCGCGCGGACAGGTCCCGGCCCGCCCGCCGCCCCGGCTCCACGTAGGCGGCCGGTACGCCGCAGCCGGCGAGCAGCGCCACCGCCCCGGCGCCCCCGATCCCGCGCAGCAGGGACCGGCGGGACATGTTCTTCCTCGCTGTCGCTCTCATCCGAGCAGCATCCCGGCCCGGCCACGACGGGGCAATGGACGGTCCGTGCGCCGGAACGACCACGCCCCCGACACCCTGTCGATCACCCGACAGGATCGGGCACAGGATGTCGGGTCCGGCACCCTGGGTGCTGCCTAGCGTGGTGGTCGTCAAGAGGAAGGAACCGGGGCGTGCTGGAGAGGCTCAACCGGGCGATGGAGCACATCGAGCTCCACCTGGCCGACGACGACCGGCCCGTCGACGTGACGGAGCTGGCCCGGATCGCGGGCACGTCGGAGTACCACCTGCGCCGGATGTTCTCGGCGCTCGCGGGCATGCCGCTGTCGGAGTACGTACGGCGCCGGCGGCTCACCCTCGCGGGCGCGGAGGTGCTCGCGGCGCGGGAGACGCTGCTCGACATCGCCGTGCGGTACGGGTACGGCTCGGGCGAGGCGTTCGCCCGGGCGTTCCGCGCCATGCACGGTGTCGGTCCCGGCGAGGCCCGGCGGACCGGCGCCACGCTCAGCTCCCAGCCCCGGATGGCCTTCCGTCTCGCCGTCGAAGGGAACAGCACGATGCGTCACCGCATCAAGGAGAAACCGGCGTTCACGGTCGTCGGCCCCAAGGCCCGGGTCCCGCTGGTGCACCTGGGACCGAACCAGGCGATCATGGACTTCGTCCGGGGTGTCGACAAGCCGACCCTGGAGCGCCTGGAGGCGCTGTCGGACCAGGAGCCGCAGGGCATCGTCGCGGTCTGCGACGACCTGGACCCCAGCCGCGCCGAGGGCACGGAACTCGACTACTACCACGGGGTGATCACGTCCGCCGCGGCGCCGGAGGGCGCTTCGGTCCTGGCCGTCCCCGCCGGCAGCTGGGCGGTCTTCACCACCTCGGGACCGGCCCCGCAGGCGATCCAGGAGCTGTGGCGGGACGTCTACACGCAGTGGTTCCCCTCGAACCCGTACCGCGGCCGTCCCGGCCCCGAGATCGCCCGGATCCGGCTCTCGGCGGACGGCACCGAGGCGGACGCCGAGCTGTGGCTGCCGGTGGAGGCGGAGACGCGGGGCTGAGGCACGGGCTGAGGCACAGGGCTGCGCCCCGCCCCACATACGACGATCGCGGCCCCGCCGCCCGAGGGCGACAGGACCGCGATCGTCGACGCGGTGGAGCGAGGGTCCTAGCCGAGCGACGTCATGACGTGCTTGATGCGCGTGTAGTCGTCGAAGCCGTACGCCGAGAGGTCCTTGCCGTAGCCGGACTTCTTGAAGCCGCCGTGCGGCATCTCCGCGACCAGCGGGATGTGGGTGTTGATCCACACGCAGCCGAAGTCGAGCGACTTCGACATGCGCATCGCGCGGGCGTGGTCCTTCGTCCAGACCGAGGAGGCGAGCGCGAACTCGACGCCGTTGGCGTACTCCAGGGCCTGGTCCTCGTCACGGAACGACTGGACCGTGATGACCGGGCCGAAGACCTCGTTCTGGATGATCTCGTCGTCCTGCTTGAGGCCGGAGACGACGGTCGGGGCGTAGAAGTAGCCCTTGTCGCCGACCTGGTGGCCGCCCGACTCGACCTTGGCGTGGGCCGGGAGGCGCTCGATGAAGCCGGAGACCTGCTTCAGCTGGTTGGCGTTGTTCAGCGGGCCGTAGAGGACGTCCTCGTCGTCCGGCTGACCGGTCTTCGTGTCGGCGGCAGCCTTGGCCAGCTGCGTCACGAACTCGTCGTGGATCGACTCGTGCACGAGGACACGGGTCGCGGCCGTACAGTCCTGGCCGGCGTTGAAGAAGCCCGCCACGGAGATGTCCTCGACGGCCTTGGCGATGTCGGTGTCCTCGAAGACGACGACCGGGGCCTTGCCGCCCAGCTCCAGGTGGACGCGCTTGACGTCCTTGGCCGCCGACTCGGCGACCTGCATGCCCGCGCGGACCGAACCGGTGATGGAGGCCATCGCCGGCGTCGGGTGCTCGACCATGGCGCGGCCGGTCTCGCGGTCGCCGCAGATGACGTTGAAGACGCCCTTGGGCACGATGGAGCCGATGATCTCCGCCATCAGGACGGTCGACGCGGGGGTCGTGTCCGAGGGCTTGAGGACGACCGTGTTGCCCGCGGCGAGCGCCGGGGCGAACTTCCACACGGCCATCATCATCGGGTAGTTCCACGGCGCGACCTGGGCGCAGACACCCACGGGCTCGCGGCGGACGATGGAGGTCATGCCCTCCATGTACTCGCCGGCCGAGCGGCCCTCGAGCAGCCGGGCGGCACCCGCGAAGAAGCGGATCTGGTCCACCATGGGCGGAATCTCTTCGCTCGCGGTGAGGGCGACCGGCTTGCCGGTGTTCTCGACCTCGGCGGCGATCAGGTCCTCGGCGCGCTCCTCGAAGGCGTCCGCGATCTTCAGCAGGACCTTCTGGCGCTCGGACGGCGTGGTGTCGCGCCAGGCCGGGAAGGCGGCCGCCGCCGCGACCATGGCGGCGTCGACGTCCGCCTGGCCGGAGAGCGGAGACGTGGCGAAGACCTCGCCCGTGGCCGGGTTGACCACATCGATGGTCCGTCCGTCGGTGGCGTCCCGGAACTCCCCGTTGATGTAGTTACGCAGCCGGCGCAGCTCGGTGGTCACTTTGCCACCCCTCCTGTCACGTTTGGTCGCACGTCGTCGTGCGGCGTCCCGTTTGCCGAGACACCCCAAGCCTAATCGCTTCCCTGACGCTTTCGACAGGTCCGGCATGCGCCAACTTCGGATTCAGTGAGATTCGGTCCCTCAAACAACGAATTTCATCGCTCTGGGGTTGCCAGACCGACGAGTCCCAGTGCAGAGTGAGTGCGTGGCCAGTCAAAGCACGAACTCCAGAACCGGTTCCGGTTCGTCCCCGACGATCGATGCCGTCTCCCTGGCGATCATCGAACAGCTCCAGGAGGACGGCCGCCGCCCGTACGCCGCCATCGGCAAGGCCGTGGGCCTGTCCGAGGCAGCCGTACGGCAGCGCGTCCAGAAGCTGCTCGACCAGGGCGTCATGCAGATCGTCGCCGTCACCGACCCGCTCACCGTGGGACTCCGGCGACAGGCGATGGTCGGCATCAACGTCGAGGGTGACCTCGATCCGGTGGCGGAAGCACTGACTGCCATGTCGGAATGTGAGTACGTGGTGATGACCGCGGGCTCGTTCGACCTGATGGTGGAGGTCGTCTGTGAGGACGACGACCACCTGCTGGATGTGATCAACAAGCGCATCCGCACCCTCCCCGGCGTGCGCTCCACGGAGAGCTTCGTCTACCTCAAGCTCAAGAAGCAGACCTACATGTGGGGAACTCGATAATCGTGACCCAGGACCTGTCCAAGACCGCGTACGACCACCTGTGGATGCACTTCACCCGCATGTCGTCGTATGAGAACAACCCCGTGCCCACCATCGTGCGTGGTGAGGGCACCTACATCTTCGACGACAAGGGCAAGCGCTACCTCGACGGTCTCGCGGGTCTCTTCGTGGTCAACGCCGGACACGGCCGCAAGGAACTGGCCGAGGTCGCGTACAAGCAGGCCCAGGAACTCGCGTTCTTCCCCATCTGGTCGTACGCCCACCCCAAGGCCGTCGAGCTCGCCGAGCGCCTGGCCGACTACGCCCCGGGCGACCTGAACAAGGTCTTCTTCACCACCGGTGGCGGCGAGGCCGTCGAGACCGCCTGGAAGCTCGCCAAGCAGTACTTCAAGCTGCAGGGCAAGCACACCAAGTACAAGGTCATCTCGCGTGCGGTCGCCTACCACGGCACCCCGCAGGGCGCCCTCTCCATCACCGGCCTGCCGGCCCTGAAGGCCCCCTTCGAGCCGCTGGTCCCCGGCGCGCACAAGGTGCCGAACACCAACATCTACCGCGCCCCGATCTACGGCGACGACCCCGAGGCCTTCGGCCGCTGGTGCGCCGACCAGATCGAGCAGGAGATCCTCTTCGAGGGCGCCGACACCGTCGCGGCCGTCTTCCTGGAGCCGGTGCAGAACGCCGGCGGCTGCTTCCCGCCGCCGCCCGGGTACTTCCAGCGGGTACGCGAGATCTGCGACCAGTACGACGTGCTGCTCGTCTCCGACGAGACGATCTGCGCCTTCGGCCGCCTCGGCACGATGTTCGCCTGTGACAAGTTCGGCTACGTGCCGGACATGATCACCTGCGCCAAGGGCATGACCTCGGGCTACTCCCCGATCGGTGCCTGCATCGTCTCGGACCGCATCGCCGAGCCGTTCTACAAGGGCGACAACACCTTCCTGCACGGCTACACCTTCGGTGGCCACCCGGTGTCGTCGGCGGTCGCCCTCGCCAACCTCGACATCTTCGACAAGGAAGGCCTGAACCAGCACGTCCTCGACCAGGAGGGCAACTTCTTCGACACCCTGAAGAAGCTGCACGACCTCCCGATCGTCGGCGATGTCCGCGGCAACGGCTTCTTCTACGGCATCGAGCTCGTCAAGGACAAGGTCACCAAGGAGTCCTTCACGGACGAGGAGACCGAGCGCGTGCTCTACGGCTTCCTCTCCAAGGCGCTCTTCGAGAACGGCCTGTACTGCCGCGCCGACGACCGTGGCGACCCGGTCATCCAGCTGGCCCCGCCGCTCATCGCCGACCAGGGCACCTTCGACGAGATCGAAGGCATCCTGCGCTCGGTGCTCACCGAGGCGTGGACGAAGCTCTGACGGCTCCGACCGTCCGAGCCCTTCCAGGCACAGGACCTCACGCCGCCCTCACGGCGTGACCCCGGCCCGGGTGTGCGGCCATCCGAGTGGATGGCGGCCGCCCGGGCCGTGTGCTGTCCGTACAAACGGATCTGAATCCTTACGGTGCCCAGTGACCGACAGGCCCGTCCTTTCGTTCCCTCGGACGGGGGAACGCAAGTATCGGATCCGACATCGAGGTGTACGCGATGGCCCCACCGGACAACGACGTGCTCTGGGCGCGTTCCCTGCACTGCACCCTGGAGGGTTCGGACGTCCTGACCGGCGTCTCCCTCGGCGTGCGCGAGGGCGAGATCCTCGCCCTGGTCGGCCCGCGCGGCAGCGGCAAGACCACGCTGATGCGCTGCCTCTCCGGCCAGATCGTCGCCCAGCAGGGCGAGGTCTGGTTCAACAGCAGCCCCGTCCACACGATGGGCCCCGTGCAGCGCGAACGGCTGCGCCGGGACCGGTTCGGCTGGATCGACCCCGAGCCCGGACTCGTACCGGAGCTGACCGCCTGGGAGAACGCGGCCCTGCCGCTCCTGCTGCGCGGGGTCTCGCACCGGGCCGCGAAGGCCTCCGCCCTGGAGTGGCTGGAGCGCCTCGACATCGGGGGCTGCTCCCGCAAGCGCCCGCACGCGCTGCCCCAGTCGCAGCGGCAGCGGATCGCCATCGCCCGGGCCCTGGTCACCACACCGTCCGTGCTCTTCGCCGACGAGCCGACCGCCTCCCTGCACCGCGCCGACGGCGCCCAGGTCCTGCGTACGCTGACGGCCGCGGCCCGCTCGCACCGGATCACCGTGCTGCTCGCCACGCACGACCCGGAGGTGGCCGCCCTCGCCGACCGCTCGGTCGCCCTGCTCGACGGGCGCCGGGTGGGCACCGCGTCGCCGACCACCGGGGCGGAGGGCGTCGCCGCGTGCTCGCTCTCCGTCTAGTCCGCGGGACCCACCCCCTCGTCCTGCTGCGGCGCCTCCTGGTCGCCGCGGCGGCCGCGGGGGTCGGCTTTCTGCTGCTGTGCACGCTGGGGTACGCCGTGGGTCACCCGGAGCGGTCCTCCGCAGCGACCCTGCGGCTGCTGTGGTGCCTGATCCCGATGGCCGCAACCGTGCACTTCGCGGTGGCCGTGGCCCGTACGGATCCCAGCACCCGGCCGCGCCCGGGGCTCTCGGCGATCGGGCTCGGCCCGGCGCGGCTCACGGCGATCGCCGCGGCCTCGACGGCCGTAGAGTGCACGCTCGGCTCGATGGTCGCGCTGCTGTTCTACCTGCACCTGCGCGGTGACATCACGGGCCTGCCGTTCGACGGAGCGGCGGCGGAACTGCTCGCGGCGGGTCAGCCGATCCCGTTGGCGGGCGCGCTGACCCTCCTCGCGATCCTCCCGGTGGCCGCCTCCACGGCCGCCGGCCTCGCCCTGCGCCCCCGCACGACCCCGACGGCTCCCCCGGGCGCGGAGCGGACGGCCCCCTCGGGCCTCCCCTGGGGCGTGGCGCTCCTCGCGGTCGGCCTCGCGGTCGAGACGTACGCGGGCCAGGGCGGCGCGGGCGGCGGGCTGCCGCTCCCGGGCCGCTTCGAGGGCAGCCCGGCGGGGGTGCTCGCGGGCTGGATTCTCACCGCGATCGGGCTCGCGATGGCGGGCCCCGGCATCACCCACTGGTGCGGCCGGCTGCTCCAGGCCGTCCGCCCCGGCGCGACCCGCCTGCTCGCCGGCCGCGTCCTGATGGACGAGTCCCGCCGCATCGGGCGCCCGCTCGGCGTGGTGTGCGCGGTGGCCTCGGGCGCGGTCGCGGCGGCCACGCTGTACGACGCCGGGACGGGCGACTTCGGCCCGCTGACCGGCCTGGGCGCGGCGCTGGTGATGGCCTGCACGACGGCGACGCTCCTGACGGCGGCCCTGGAGTCCAAGCAGTGCCGCGCCCACACGACGGAAGCCCTGGTCCGCCTGGGCGCCCCACCCACGGTCCTCCGCACAGCAGCCCTGATGCGCGCGGGCGCACTACTGACGATCTTCCTACCCCTGACCTGGCTGGTAGGCACCCTGGCAGCGGTCCCGCTGAGCGCTTGAGGCACGCGGGCACCCTCTGGACACCCCCTCGCCCCGCGGGTCTCCCGACTGCGGGGTTCCCCCACGCCCCTTCGCTTCCATCCCGCCGGATCCCCCCGTTGCTCCCCCGCCGCGGGATTCCCCCACCCACCCGATGCCCACCCACCCCCGTCCACCCTCCCGTGTGGGCAATCGTCCCGCAGGGCGGTGGGGGTCCCCCCAGGGCGAAGCCCTAGGGGGAGGGTGGGCACACGGGACGAGGGCGCCCTGGCGGGCGCGTCCGCCCCGACCGGCCCCGCACCACGAGCGCGGCGCCCCGCACAACCGGCCGCACCCCGGGCGCGGCGCCCCGGACAGGACCCCGCACCCCGGGACCCCTACCCTGGCCCCATGCCCCACCGCGAGGAACGCGAAATCCACACCCCCGCCGAGTTCGACGAGGTCACCGCCCGCGGCTCCCTCCAAGGCCACCGCATCCAGTCGGTGGACCTCACCGACCGCACGTTCGCCCTGCTCGCCACCTCCACCACCGGCGCCGTCTTCCTCGGCTGCGAGCTCCAGCCCGAGGCCGCCGCCAAGGTCCGCGCGGACGGGGCCCTCGTCTTCCCACCCGTACCGGATCTGCCCTTCGATCCGTACCGCGCCCACCTCTACTCCCCCGACGAGCTGTTCGACCGCGTCGAGGACGAGGGGTACGAGGCGACGCCCGACTTCCTCGCGTACGACTGGTTCCAGCGGACCAAGTCCGACGGCGACATCTTCGCGTCGATGCTCCGCTCCATCCACGACGACGCGATCTCCGACGCCCTCGACGAACTCCTCGTCGGCGCCCCGGTCGTCGGCGTCATGGGCGGCCACGCGATGGGCCGCGGCACCGACGCGTACGCCGGTGCGGCCCGGCTCGGCCGCGCGCTGGCCCGCGACGGGCTGACCGTGGCGACCGGCGGCGGCCCCGGCGCGATGGAGGCGGCGAACCTCGGCGCGTACACCGCCCCGCTCGCCGACGACGTCCTGGACGAGGCGCTCGAACTCCTCGCCAAGGCGCCCTCCTTCACCCCGTCGGTCACCGACTGGGCACGCGCCGCCTTCGAGGTGCGCTCCCGCTGGCCGAAGGGCGGCGACTCGGTCGGCATCCCCACCTGGTTCTACGGCCACGAGCCGCCGAACCCCTTCGCGGGCCACATCGCCAAGTACTTCGCCAACGCCACCCGCGAGGACGGCCTGCTCGCCCGCTGCGACGCGGGAGTGATCTTCCTGCCGGGCGCGGCCGGCACGGTGCAGGAGATCTTCGACAACTCGACTCCGAACTACTACGAGTCGCGGGGCGAGCCCACCCCCATGGTCCTGGTGAACCGCGCCCACTGGACGGACCGCCTCCCCGCCTGGCCCCTGCTCCAGGCCCTGGCCGCCGAGCGGCCGATGGCGGCGAGGATCGCCCTGGTCGACTCCATCGACGAGGCCCCGGAGGCACTCCGCCGCCTGGGCGCCGGGGGCCGGAGCCACCTGGGCTGAAGCACCGGGCCGCAGGAAGCAACTTCGACGCCCGATCCCACGTCTGGCAGTCCGTACCGCCTCCTGCCTCCCGGAACGGAGCCACTCCGTGCTCATAGGACTGCTGACCGCCGTCGCCGCCTCGATCTGTTACGGCACGGGCTCCGTCCTCCAGGCCGTCGGTTCGCGCAAGTCCGCGCGGCGCGAGGCGGCCGCCGCCGGACAGTTCACCGGCCGGGGCGGGCCGAGTCTCGCGTCGACCGCGAAGGCGGCGACGACCTGGGAGTTCGTCGTCGGTACGGTCCTGGACTTCATCGGCTTCGGCCTCGGCGCGCTCGCCGCCCGGATGCTGCCGCTCTTCCTGTCCCAGACCGTGATCAGCGCGAATCTGGTCATCACGGCGGTACTGAGCGTCCGGCTGCTCGGCATCCGGCTGACCCGCGCGGAGTGGACCTCGATCGGCGTGGTCTGCTCCGCCCTGGTGCTGCTGGCGAGCTCCGCGGGCCCCGAGGGCAGCGGGCACACCCCGATCGCCACGCACTGGTGGCTGCTCGCGATCTCGCTGCTCCTGATGGCCGGCGGCACCGTACTCGTACGCCTCCTCGGCACGCGGGCGGCGATCCTGGCCGGTCTGCTCTCGGGGCTCGGCTTCGGCGCGCTCGGCGTGGGCGTCCGGATCCTCAACGGCATCGACCCCTTCGACCTCGGCGCGCTCCTCACCGACCCGGCGCTGTACGCGATCCTCGTCGCCGGCATCGGCGGCATGTACCTGCACACCGTCGCGCTGCAGATCGGCTCGGTCAACGGGGCGACGGCGGCGCTCGTGGTCGGCGAGACGGTGCTCCCCGGGATGATCGGGGTGTGGTGGCTCGGCGACACCTCCCGCCCGGGCTTCGCCTGGCTGGCCGTCCTCGGCTTCGTCCTGGCGGTCGCGGGCGCGGTCGCGGTGGCCTGGTTCGGCGCCCCGGAGGCCCACGGCGCGGAACCGGACGACGAGCCGGCACCCACCCCACGGGAGACCGCCGGCTCAGGCGCTCCCCGCTAGCCCACCGCTAGTCCCCCGCGAGGACCACGACCTCGTCCGCCGCGAACGTCACCCCCACCTCAGCCCCCACCTCCGGGGCATCCCGCAGCGCGCACTCGGCCTCCAGCGGCGGGCCTTCGGCCGGGCGGAGGAGGACGGCGACGTGGGTGCCCCGGAACGTACGGGACTCCACGGCGCAGGTCAGGCCGTCCGCCGGGGCCACGAGCCGGACGCCCGCCGGGCGGACCAGGACCTCCCGCGCGCCCTGGGGCGAGCCGTCCGGAACCGGGATCTTGCCCCACGCGGTCTCGGCGGCGGCGCCGCTCACCGTGCCGGGCACGATGTTGTCGAAGCCGAGGAACCGGGCCACGAACGCGGAGGCGGGGTGCCGCCAGACGTCCAGGGGCGTCCCGGACTGGGCGATCCGGCCGTCGCGCATCACCACGACCCGGTCGGCGAGCGCGAAGGCCTCACCCTGGTCGTGCGTGACGGCGAGCACCGTCGTACCCAACTGCCGGAAGAGGGCGCGCAGTTCGACGACGAGCCGTTCCCGCAGGCCGCGGTCGAGCTGGCCGAGCGGCTCGTCCAGCATCAGCAGCCGGGGCCGGGGCGCGAGCGCGCGGGCGAGCGCCACGCGCTGCTGCTCGCCGCCGGAGAGCGCGGCGACGGCCCGGCGCGCGGCCCCTGGCAGCCCGACGAGCTCCAGCAACTCCCGTACGCGTTCGTCCTGTTCGGCCTTGGACACGCCCCGCATCCGCAGCCCGAAGGCGACGTTGGAGCCGACATCCCGCTGCGGGAAGAGCTGGTGGTCCTGGAACATCAGGCCGACCCCGCGCCGGTGCACGGGCACGCCCGCCTGGTCCGCGCCGTCGAGCCGGACCCGCCCGCCGTCGAGCGCCTGGAGTCCTGCGACGGCCCGCAGCAGCGTGGACTTGCCGCTGCCGCTCGGGCCGAGCACGCACACGATCTCGTGGTCGGCCACCGCCAGGTCCACGGAGTCGAGCACGGCCCGTTCCCCGAACCGTACGGTCACGTCCTCGAAGCGCAGCATCAGAACTCCCCGGAGCCGGAGGTGGTCCGGTCGGCTCGGAGCCGTTCCAGGAGGAGCAGGGACACCGCGCACACCACCATCAGAATCGTCGAAAGGGCCATGGCCTGGCCGTAGTTGAGCTCACCTGGCCGGCCGAGCAGCCGGGCGACGGCGACGGGCAGCGTCGGGTTGTCGGGCCGGGCGATGAAGACGGTCGCGCCGAACTCGCCCAGCGAGACGGCGAAGGCGAACCCGGCCGCGATGAGCACCGCCCGCCGCACCAGCGGCAGGTCGACCTCGCGCCAGGCCCGCAGCGGCGAGGCCCCGAGCACGGCCGCGGCCTCCCGCAGCCGCTCGTCCACCGCGCGCAGCACGGGCAGCATCGTCCGTACGACGAAGGGGACGCCGACCAGGGCCTGCGCGAGCGGGACGAGGATCCAGCTGGCCCGCAGGTCGAACGGCGGCTCGTCCAGGGTGATCAGGAAGCCGAAGCCGACCGTGACCGCCGACACCCCGAGGGGCAGCATCAGCAGCGCGTCGAAGCCGCGCACCAGCCGTCCCGCCCGGCGGGTCAGGGCGGCGGCCGCGAGTCCGCCGATGAGCAGGGCGAGGGCGGTGGCGACGACGGCGTACCGCAGCGAGTTCCCGATCGTGTCGACCATGGGCACGAGGAAGGTGCCGGAGGGGTCGACGGACTGGAGGGCCCGGTAGTAGTCGAGCCCGTACCCGTCGGGGGTGGCGAAGGACCGCTCGATCAGCACGGCGAGCGGCAGCACGAGCAGCAGCACGATCGAGACGAGGACGCCCGCGAAGAGCGCCCACGCGCCGATCCCTCGGGGCCGGTGCGCGGTCTGCTCGGGCGGTACGAGCTTCAGGGCCGTCTCCCGCCGCCGTACCGTCCGGGCGTGCACGGCGAGGACGACGCCGACGGCCACGAACTGGACGATGGTGAGGACGGCGGCCGTCGTCAGGTCGAAGCGGTCGACCGTCTGCCGGTAGATCTCCGTCTCCAGGGTGGAGTACGCCGGCCCGCCGAGGATCTGGACGACGGCGAAGGAGCCGGCGGTGAAGAGGAAGACCATCAGCGCGGCCGCGGCGACGGCGGGGGCGAGCGCGGGGAGCGTCACCGTCCGCCACGCACGGAACCGGGAGGCGCCGAGCACGCGGGCGGCCTCCTCCTGGCGGGGGTCGAGCTGCGCCCACAGGCCGCCGACGGTCCGGACGACGACGGCGTAGTTGAAGAAGACGTGCGCGAGGAGGATGGCCCAGACGGTGGTGTCCAGGCGGACGCCCCACAGCTCGTCGAGGAGCCCGCCGCGGCCGACGAGCGCGAGGAACGCCGTGCCGACCATGACGGTCGGCATCACGAAGGGCACGGTGACGACGGCGCGCAGCAGTCCCTTGCCGGGGAACTCGAAGCGCGCGAAGACGTACGCGCCGGGCAGCGCGATCAGCAGGGTCAGCGCGGTGGAGGCGAGCGCCTGCCAGAGGGTGAACCAGAGGACGTCGAGGATCTCCGGCCGGGTCAGCGTCTCGCCGAACCGGCCGAACTCCCACGCCCCGTCGACCCGCAGCCCGCGCTCGACGATCGAGGCGACGGGCCACGCGAAGAAGAGCGCGAAGAACGCGACGGGCACGACCATCAGGCCGAGCCGCGCCGCGCTTCCCCGGCGGTCGGGAACTACTTCAGAACGGTCGAGGACCACGACTGGATCCACTGGTCACGCTTCTCGGCGATCTTCTCCGGCGCCATGGTCTGCGGCTTGTCGATCACCACACCGTGCTTGGTGAACAGCTCGGGCAGCTGCGCGCCCTCGGTCACCGGGTTGACGAACATCTGCAGCGGCATGTCGTCCTGGAACTTCTTGGAGATCAGGAAGTCGATCAGCGCCTTGCCGCCCTCGGGGTTCTTCGCCCCGTTCAGCAGACCGGCGAACTCGACCTGCCGGAAGCAGGTGCCGGTGGAGACCCCGGTCGGGGCGTCCTTCGGCTGCGGCTCGGAGTAGAGGACCTCGACCGGCGGGCTGGAGGCGTACGAGACGACCAGCGGGCGGTCTCCCTTGGCCTGCTTGCCGCCGGCAGAGCCGGAGAACTCCTGGTTGTAGGCGAGCTCCCAGCTGTCGACGGTCTTCACGCCGTTGGCCTTGAGCTTCGTCCAGTAGTCCTGCCAGCCGTCGTCGCCGTACCGCGCGGCGGTGCCGAGCAGGAAGCCGAGGCCCGGGGAGGACTTCTCGGGGTTCTCGACCACGAGCAGGTTCTTGTACTCCGGCTTGGCCAGGTCGTCGAAGGTCTGCGGGGGCGCGAGCTTCTTGTCGGCGAAGTACTTCTTGTCGTAGTTGACGCAGATGTCGCCCGTGTCGACCGGGGTGACCCGGTGCTCCTTGTCGAGCTTCGTCTCGGGCAGCACCAGGTCGAGACCCTTCGCCTCGTACGGGACGAAGATCCCGTTGTCGAGCGCGCGGGAGAGCAGGGTGTTGTCGACGCCGAAGAAGACGTCTCCCTGCGGGGAGCCCTTGGTCAGGATCTCCTTGTTGACGGCGACGCCCGCGTCACCGCTCTTGAGGACCTTGACGGTGAAGCCGGTCTGCTTGGTGAACTCCGCCAGGACCTCCTTGGAGGCGTTGAAGGAGTCGTGACTCACGAGGGTCACGGTCTTCGGCCTGGGCTCACCGCTCTTGCCCGCCGCGTCCCTGATGTCCTCGGTGCCGCACGCGGCGAGCGTGGTGACGCCCAGCGCTGCGGCGATCGCCGTGGCGACCATCTTCTTGGTGCTCACTGAAATTCCTCCTGGGTGTGACCAGGAAGAGACGCGGCCCTGCCCACCGGGAGATGGGCAGGGCGCAACAGCTTGAGTTGCGACCGAACTTCCTACCCAGAATGACCTGGGCGAGGTTCAGAGGGTCTGCGGTCCGATGACCGCACTCTCAGCGCTGTGGCGCTCCCCTGTCGGAATATGGAGATGTGTTCGAGCACAGACTACAAGGTCAGCGCTCCGAGGCCGCCAGCTGTCCACAGGCACCGTCGATCTCCTGCCCGCGGGTGTCACGGACGGTGACGGGAACGCCGTGGGCGGCGATGGCCTCGACGAAGGCCTTCTCGTCCTCGGGCCGGGACGCGGTCCACTTAGACCCGGGCGTCGGGTTCAGCGGAATGAGATTGACATGTACCCGCTTGCCCTTGAGCAGCCGCCCGAGCAGGTCGCCCCGCCAGGCCTGGTCGTTGATGTCGCGGATCAGGGCGTACTCGATGGAGATCCGGCGGCCGGACTTCTCGGCGTACTCCCACGCGGCGTCGAGGACCTCGCGGACCTTCCAGCGGGTGTTGACGGGCACGAGGGTGTCGCGCAGCTCGTCGTCGGGGGCGTGCAGCGATACGGCCAGCCGGCACTTGAAGCCCTCGTCGGCGAAGCGCAGCATCGCGGGCACGAGGCCCACGGTGGAGACGGTGATCCCGCGCTGCGAAAGCCCGAGCCCGTCCGGCTCGGGGTCGGTCAGCCGCCGGACGGCACCGACGACCCGCTTGTAGTTGGCGAGCGGCTCGCCCATGCCCATGAACACGATGTTGCTGAGCCGCGCGGGCCCACCGGGCACTTCACCGTCACGCAGGGCGCGCATCCCGTCGACGATCTGGTGCACGATCTCTGCGGTCGACAGGTTCCGGTCGAGCCCGGCCTGACCGGTGGCGCAGAACGGACAGTTCATCCCGCAGCCGGCCTGCGAGGAGATGCACATGGTGACCCGGTCCGGGTACCGCATGAGCACGGACTCGACGAGCGTGCCGTCGTGCAGCTTCCACAGGGTCTTACGGGTGGTGTCGTCGTCGCACGAGATGTGCCGGACCACCGACATCAGGTCGGGCAGCAGCTCCCCCTGCAGCTTCTCGCGGGAGCCGGCGGGGATGTCGGTCCACTCGGCGGGGTCGTGGGCGTACCGCGCGAAGTAGTGCGTGGACAGCTGCTTGGCGCGGAACGGCTTCTCGCCGATCGCGGCGACGGCTTCCTTGCGCTCGGCGGGCGTGAGGTCGGCGAGGTGCCGCGGCGGCTTCTTGGCTCCGCGGGGCGCGACGAAAGTGAGTTCTCCGGGCTTCGGCATGGTCCTACCAGTGTCGCAGAGGAACGGGGAAGGGCCCGCAGTCTGTGGACAACGGGCCCTTCACCCACAGATTCGCAGGTCAGGTGGTGCCGACGAAGACGACGAGCAGCAGCCAGACCACCGGAGCCGTAGGCAGCAAGGAGTCCAGCCGGTCCATGATGCCGCCATGGCCCGGCAGCAGCGTGCCCATGTCCTTGATGCCGAGGTCGCGCTTGATCATCGACTCGCCGAGGTCGCCGAGCGTCGCGCTCGCCGCCACCGCGAGGCCGAGCACCAGGCCCTGCCACCACGAGCCGTCGTCGATCAGGAACTCCATGCACAGCGCGCCCGCCGCCATCGCGAACGTCACCGCCCCGAGCAGGCCCTCGCGGGTCTTGCCGGGGCTGATCCGCGGTGCCAGCTTGTGCTTGCCGAAGCGCCAGCCGATCGCGTACGCGCCGGTGTCGCTGACGACCGTGAGCAGCAGGAACGTGAGGACCCGCTCCGCACCGTCGTCGGCCGTGAGCATCAGCGCCACGAACGTCGCCAGGAACGGCACGTAGAACGCGGCGAAGACGCCCGCCGTGACGTCCTTCAGATAGCCCTCGGGCGGCTCCGTCATGCGCCACACGAGGACCGCGAGGGCGGTCAGGGCCATGGCGACCCAGGCCCCCTCCGCCCCGCGGACATAGCCGGCCACGACCATCGCCGCGCCACCGACCGCCAGCGGGACGAGCGGAGCCTTGATGCCCTTGCGCTCCTGGAGTCGGGAGGTGAGCTCCCACAGACCGACGACGACGGCGACCGCTATGACGCCGACGAACGCGGCCTTCCAGATGAAAAGGGACGCGACGATGACGGCGCCGAGCCCGACCCCGACTCCTATGGCCGCGCCCAGGTCGCGCCCCGCGCTCTTCTTCTGCGGGGAAGCGGGCCGATTCGGGCTGGACATGGGCTCCTGCGGGTGCTCGTTCGGCGTCTCGTCACGGAACAGGGGACCACTCGGCTGAGCGGCCCCCCGGTCGTGGTCGTCCTGGTGATCGCCGGCGGGGACGTCGGGCACGATGGGCATGGGCCGAGTCTGCGCCGCCCGCAGCCCATCGTATGCGGGACCCGCCGGGGCAGGCCCCTGGTCGGGCCCCCAGTAGCCGGAACCGGCCGGGGCCCCCCAGGAAGAGTCGTTCATCAGACCTCGAGCAGCTCGGCTTCCTTGTGCTTCAGCAGCTCGTCCACCTGCGAAACGTACTTCGCCGTGGTGTCGTCGAGCTCCTTCTCCGCGCGCCGGCCCTCGTCCTCGCCGACCTCGCCGTCCTTGACCAGCTTGTCGATGGTCTCCTTGGCCTTGCGGCGGACGGCGCGGATGGAGATCTTGGAGTCCTCGGCCTTGCCCTTGGCCACCTTGATGTACTCGCGGCGGCGCTCCTCCGTCAGCTCGGGGAACACCACACGGATGATGTTGCCGTCGTTGCTCGGGTTGACGCCGAGGTCGGAGTCGCGGATCGCCTGCTCGATGTTGCGCAGCGCGCTCTTGTCGAACGGGGTCACGACAGCCATGCGCGGCTCGGGAACCGAGAACGACGCCAGCTGATTGATCGGCGTGATCGCACCGTAGTAGTCGGCCACGATCTTGTTGAACATCGCCGGGTGCGCACGCCCGGTGCGGATCGCGGCGAAGTCCTCCTTGGCGACCACGACGGCCTTCTCCATCTTCTCCTCGGCCTCGAGGAGGGTCTCTTCGATCACCACTTGCTCCTGCGTGTCGTCGCGTCTTGTCCTGCACGGTTTGCGACCGGCAGGGCTCTGTCCATCCCCTCGCGGGGAGGTACCCGGTTCGAGCCGAGGCTCAGGCCCGGGTGCCCTGGTCGCTCACGAGAGTGCCGATCTTCTCACCCTTCACCGCGCGCGCGATATTGCCCTCGGCGAGCAGTTCGAAGACGAGGATGGGGAGATTGTTGTCCCGGCACAGGGTGATGGCGGTGGCGTCGGCGACCTTGAGGTCGCGGGAGAGCACCTCGCCGTACTCCAGCGCGTCGAACTTGACCGCGTCGGGGTTGGTCTTCGGGTCGGAGTCGTAGACCCCGTCCACGCCGTTCTTGCCCATGAGCAGGGCCTCGGCGTCGATCTCCAGGGCGCGCTGGGCGGCCGTGGTGTCGGTGGAGAAGTACGGCATGCCCATGCCGGCGCCGAAGATGACCACGCGGCCCTTCTCCAGGTGGCGCACGGCCCGCAGCGGGATGTACGGCTCCGCGACCTGACCCATGGTGATGGCGGTCTGGACGCGGGAGTCGATGCCCTCCTTCTCCAGGAAGTCCTGGAGGGCGAGGCAGTTCATGACGGTGCCGAGCATGCCCATGTAGTCGGAGCGGGCCCGGTCCATGCCGCGTACCTGCAGTTCGGCGCCGCGGAAGAAGTTGCCGCCGCCGATCACGATCGCGATCTCCGCTCCGTCGCGGACGACTGCGGCGATCTCGCGTGCGATTTTGTGCACGACGTCGGGGTCGACGCCGAGCGCGCCGCCTCCGGCGAATGCCTCGCCGGACAGCTTCAGCATGAAGCGGCCGGCCTTTTTGCCGTGGATGTCGTCGCCCTGTGCGGCGGACTGGTTCATGGAGATCTCCTCGTGCACATACGACGAAGGCCATTGCCGGTGGGTCCTTGCGGTTTCCCGTACGGCAATGGCCTCCTCGTCAGATCTGCGGTCGTCCTGCGCGAGCGCGGACGACTGCTTCAGACCCTACCGGGGTCCGGTGTCCGTCGCGTACGGACTCAGATGCCGACCTTGATGCGCGTGAAGCGCTTCAGGGTGACGCCGGCTTCCTTCAGGATCTGCTCGACGGACTTCTTGTTGTCGAGCGCGTACGCCTGGCCGAGCAGCGTGGCGTCCTTGAAGAAGCCGTTGACGCGACCCTCGACGATCTTCGGGATGGCAGCCTCGGGCTTGCCCTCCTCGCGGGTGGTCTGCTCGGCGACGCGACGCTCGGTCTCGACGACCTCGGCCGGGACGTCCTCACGGGTGAGGTACTTCGGCGCGAAGGCGGCGATGTGCTGCGCGACGCCCTTGGCGATCTCGGCGTTCGGCTTGTCGAGCTCGACGAGGACACCGATCTGCGGGGGCAGGTCGGGCATCGTGCGGTGCATGTACGCGTAGACGGAGCCGTCGGCGTACTGCGCGAAGCGGTCGAGGACGATCTTCTCGCCGAGGTTGGCGTTGGCCTCGTCCACGAACGCCTGGACGGTCTTGCCGGCCTCGATCTCGGAGGCGAGCAGCGCCTCCAGGTCGGCCGGGGAGGAGGCGGCGACGTGCGCGGCCAGCTGGGCGGCGACGGCCTGGAACTTCTCACCCTTGGCGACGAAGTCCGTCTCGCACTTCAGCTCGACGAGGACACCGGAGGTGTTGTCGTCGGCGATGAGGGAGACGACGGCGCCGTTCTCGGCAGAGCGGCCCTCGCGCTTGGCGACGCCCTTCTGGCCCTTGATGCGCAGGGCCTCGACGGCCTTGTCGACGTTGCCGTCGGCCTCGTCCAGGGCCTTCTTGCAGTCCATCATGCCGGCGCCGGTGAGCTCACGGAGCTTCTTGACGTCAGCGGCGGTGTAGTTCGCCATGAGTCTGAGTTCTCTCTCGAAGTCTGAAAGATCTACGGGTGGACGGCGGGGGCTTTGTGGGCCCCCGCCGTCGACATCCGAAACAACCAACCGGACCTGACCTGTGCGGTCAGGCCGTGGGTCAGGCCTGCTCGGCCTCGGCGGCCGGGGCCTCGGCGGCCGGGGTCTCAGCGGCCTCGACGGCCTCGACAACCTCGGTGGCCTCGGCGTCGGCGACCTTCTCGGTCTCGGCGGAGGTCTGGACCTCGGCCTCGTCAGCCTTCTTCTCACCCTCGAGCAGGTCGCGCTCCCACTCGGCGAGCGGCTCGGCAGCGGCCTTCTCGCCCGGCTTCGAGTCGCCGGTCGCAGCGCCGGAGCGGGCGATGAGGCCCTCGGCGACGGCGTCGGCGATCACGCGGGTGAGCAGGGTGACGGAGCGGATCGCGTCGTCGTTGCCCGGGATCTTGTAGTCGACCTCGTCGGGGTCGCAGTTGGTGTCGAGGATCGCGACGACCGGGATGCGGAGCTTGCGCGCCTCACCGACGGCGATGTGCTCCTTCTTGGTGTCCACGATCCAGACGGCGCTGGGCACCTTGGACATCTCGCGGATACCACCGAGGGTCTTCTCCAGCTTGGCCTTCTCGCGGGAGAGGACCAGGAGCTCCTTCTTGGTGAGGCCGGACGCGGCCACATCCTCGAAGTCGATCTGCTCGAGCTCCTTGAGGCGCTGCAGACGCTTGTAGACGGTGGAGAAGTTGGTGAGCATGCCACCGAGCCAACGCTGGTTGACGTACGGCATGCCGACGCGCGTCGCCTGCTCGGCGATGGCCTCCTGGGCCTGCTTCTTCGTACCGACGAACATGATGGAGCCGCCGTGGGCGACGGTCTCCTTGACGAACTCGTAGGCGCGGTCGATGTACGACAGCGACTGGAGCAGGTCGATGATGTAGATGCCGTTGCGCTCCGTGAAGATGAAGCGCTTCATCTTCGGGTTCCAACGACGGGTCTGGTGACCGAAGTGGACGCCGCTTTCCAGCAGCTCCCGCATCGTGACGACGGCCATGGCCGTATCTCCTTGTGTTTCTCGGTTATGTCCTGACGCCCCGACGCGCCGTGCCACGAGGGACCGAAAAGGCGCTGCCACGGCCGGTGAGGGCTGTGTGGCGGGGCGTGCGAAGTCGACCCGGTGACCCGGATCGCCATAGGAAGTGTACGGGACCTCGGGGGTGCCGGGTGACGGCGCTGTCCACAACCAGCCGGTTGTCCACAGCTACCGACCATGATCGGCAGGAAATGGGGCGGGTGCGGGACGGTGTCGCCATGCATCTGACGACACTGCTTCTCGCTCTGGCCCTGCTGTGGCCCCCGAACGTGCCGATGGGGTCCCCGAGCGTGCCGCCCGTGGCCCTGACCTGGCCGCTCGGCCCGCCGCGCCCGGAGGTCGTGCGCGGCTGGGAGCCTCCGGCCGGTCCGTACGCGGCCGGTCACCGCGGTCTCGACCTGGCGGCCCCGGTGGGCGCCCCGGTCCGCGCGGCGGCGTCGGGCGTGGTCACGTTCGCGGGCCGCGTGGCCGGCCGGGGCGTCCTCACCATCACGCTGCCGGGCACCGGAGACCCGCCCCTGCGCACCACCTACGAACCGGTTGAGCCCCTGGTCACGGCGGGCACGACGGTCACCCGGGGTGACCCGGTGGCCACCCTCGCGCCCCGACCGGCCGGCGGGGCCGGGTCCCCCGGAGCGGCAGGGGCGGCCGGGGCGGCCCACTGCCCGGAGTCCTGCCTGCACTGGGGCCTGCTGCGGGGCGACACGTACCTGAACCCCTTGCTCCTGCTGCGCCAGGGTCCGTCGAGGCTGCTGCCGGTGGCGGGGGTCAGCCGCTGACGCCGCGCAGGGCCATGGAGACGGCGGCCTCGGCGACGGTGTCCGGGTCTTCGGCCGCGCCCAGTTCGATACGGCGGACGGCGGCGTCCACGACGCCCTGGAGGAGCATGGCGCCGAGGCGGGGCTGGGGCTGACCCAGGTCGTCGAGGGCCTCGACGATCATGGTGACGAGGCCGCCGTGGGCCGCGCGGATCTTCTCGCGGGCGCCCTGGTCGAGCTCGCTCGCGGAGATCGCGACGACCGCCCGGTGGCGCCGGTCCCCCACGAGCTCCAGCTGCTTGCGCACATACGCCTCGACCTTGCCCTCAGGCGTGTCGGCGCGGGCCATCGCCGTCTCGACCTCGGCCGCCCAGACGGGGAAGTCGACGGCGCACAGCTCCTCGACCACGGCCGCGCGCGACCGGAAGTACTCGTACACCGAGGAACGGGCCAGGCCCGTGCGCTCGGCGAGGGCGGGGAAGGTCAGCGCCTCCGTACCGCCCTCGGACAGCAGGGAACGCGCGGCGTCCAGCAGGGCGCCGCGCTGCATCGTCCGGTGCTCGGCCACCGAGGCCGCTCGAATCCTTGGCACGGCTCCACCATACGACTGGGCGCTCTCGGTCAGCGCCCCACATCGGCCAGCTTGGCGCGCAGCTGCAGGACCGACTTGGTGTGGATCTGGCTGACGCGGCTCTCGGTGACCCCGAGGACATTGCCGATCTCGGCGAGGGTGAGGCCCTCGTAGTAGTAGAGCGTGACGACGGTCTTCTCCCGCTCGGGGAGGGTGTTGATGGCGCGGGCGAGCAGCCTCCGCAGCTCGCGGTCCTCGGCGACCTCGACCGGGTTGTCGGCGGCGGTGTCCTCCAGGGTGTCCATCAGCGACAGCCGGTCGCCGCCCTCGCCGCCGACGTGCAGCAGCTCCTCGAGGGCGACCACGTTCGCCAGGGACAACTGGCTGAAAACCGCGTGCAGTTCCTCCAGGCCGATGCCCATCTCCGCCGCGACCTCACCCTCGCTCGGGGTGCGCCGGAACTTGGCCTCCAGCGTGGCGTACGCGCGCTCGACATTGCGCGCCTTCTGCCGCACCGAGCGGGGGATCCAGTCGAGGGCGCGGAGTTCGTCGATCATCGCGCCCCGGATCCGGGTGATCGCGTAGGTCTCGAACTTGATCGACCGCTCGACGTCGAACTTCTCGATGGCGTCGATCAGCCCGAAGACGCCGGAGGAGACGAAGTCGGCCTGTTCCACATTGGACGGCAGGCCCACGCTGACGCGGCCGGCGACGTACTTCACGAGCGGGGAGTAGTGCAGGATCAGCTGCTCGCGCAGTCGCTCGTCGCCCGTGTCCTTGTAGGACCGCCACAGTTCGTCGAGCGATGTCGGCGCGGGCGGTCGCACGGTGCCCCGGGCTGCTGGGGGCACCGCAGCGCGGTCAGACCCGGAGGTGTGCTGGGGCATGCGTTGCCTTGAGCCGTTCTGCTGGCGGGTTTGTCGGGACGGATGTCCGTCGGGGAACCCTTGCGAGCGTAGCGTGACTGGACGGTCGCGGTCTGCGAACCTCTGCGGATCGCACCGCTCCGGGTGGACGTCCTCGGCCACATCTTCGAACCCGGGCCGTGGCGCGTGTCGGCCCCTCGGGTGCGGCCGAGACAGCTGGGTTGTTCATCACCCTCACCATTTCACCCGAATGCTCCAGGTCAAGTACCGCCTCGCCGCGCATTCGCCCCTTCCGTGGGGGTGTTCGTCAACCGCCAGTCGTCGCCTTGCCGTTCGACGAACCCCAGGGAGTGCAGTTCGTACAGTCTGACGAGGGTGTCGTCGGGGGTGGCGCCTGACCGGTCCGCGATCTCACTCACACAGGTGGCGCGGCCCGCGGGCATCGCTTCGAGGACGCGGGAGGCGTCCTGGGCCAGGAGGTCTCTCGCCAGGACCGGGCCCCGCCGGGCGGGGGCGAGTTGGCCCATGTCTCCGACGAGTTCGATCACTTCGGCGGCCTCGGTGACGAGGGTCGCCTCGCCGCGCAGGAGTTCGTGGACACCGGCGGAGAGCCCGCTGGTGACGGGGCCGGGCACGCCCATGGTGTGCCGGCCTAGGCGGGCGGCGGCGCGGGCGGTGACGAGGGAGCCGCTGCGGTACTCGGCCTCCACGACGACCGTGCCTCGGGTCAGGGCGGCGATGACACGGTTCCGGAGGATGAACCTGCTGGGCGTCGGGTGGCTGCCGGGCGGCAACTCCCCGATGACGAGCCCCTGTTCCGCGACGCGCCCGATGAGTTCGGCGTGGCCGCGCGGATAGGGGATGTCGACGCCGCAGGCCAGCACGGCGACGGTGGCGCCACGGGCGGCGAGGGCACCTCTGTGAGCGGCGCCGTCGATCCCGAACGCGGCGCCCGAAACGACGACCCAGCCCTCCTCGGCGAGCCCGGAGGCGAGCGTGGTGGCCATGTGCGCGCCGTACGGGGTGCAGGCCCGGGCGCCGACGACGGCGACGGAGCGCAGCGCCCAGGTCCGCAGGTCGGCGGGGCCCCGGGCCCAGAGGCCGACGGGACGGGTGTCGCCGAGGTCGTCGAGCTGCCGGGGCCATTCGATGTCGCCGGGGACGACGAGCCGGCCGCCCTGCCGGCCGATGGTGTCGAGATCCCGCTGCGGCTCGGCGCTCGCGGCCCTCCGCCGCCACCCTGCGACCCGTTTCGCCCCGGTGCCGGCGAACGCGTCCGGGTCGTCGGCCTGGTCCCTCAGCCGCTGGAGGAAGCCCTCGGCTCCGTACTGCCGGAGCCACCGGCCGGCGTGGACGTCACCGGGCTCGACGACCTGGGTGAGCGCGGCCCGGGCCAGCCGTTCCTCGTACGTGATCATGCGCGCTCCCCCGCTCCCACCGGTACGCCCCGGGCGATGCCGGTCCGCAGTTCGAGGGCGAGGTCGACGTCCTGGGCGTCCGGGCGGTCGTGGCCCGCGAGATCGGCGACGGTCCAGGCGACGCGGAGAACCCGGTCGAGGCCGCGCGCGGTCAGCATGCCGCGCTCGATGTCCCGCTCCGCCGCGGCAAGGGCCCCAGGGGCGACGGCGAAGCGCGTCCGCAGTTCATGGCCGGGGACTTCGCTGTTGACGGTCCAGGGGGTGCCGGTCAGGCGGGCGGCCGCGCGGGCCCGTGCCTCACGGACGCGGTCGGCGACGGCCGCCGTGGACTCCCCGCGCCCGCCCTGCCCGAGGAGGTCGGAGCGGGTGACGGGCTCGACCTCGACGCGCAGGTCGACGCGGTCGAGGAGCGGGCCGGAGAGCCGCGCCTGGTAGCGGCGGATGAGCGAGGCGGGACACTCGCACCCCGCGCCGTGCAGGGTGTGCCGCCCGCACGGGCAGGGGTTGGCGGCGAGCGCCAGGAGGAACCGCGCGGGGAGCCGGACGACCCCGGCGGCCCGGGCGATGACCACGTGCCCGGACTCCAGCGGCTGACGCAGGGCATCGAGCGCCTTTCCGGAGAATTCGGGCGCTTCGTCCAGAAAGAGAATGCCTCGATGAGCCAGGGACACGGCACCCGGGCGCGGGAGTCCGTTGCCGCCGCCGACGAGGGACTGCATGGTCGCGGAGTGGTGGGGCGCGCAGTAGGGGGCGCGGCGGACGAGGGGTTCGCCGGGCGGGAGGATGCCGGCCACAGAGTGGATGGCGGTGACTTCGAGGGACTCCTGACGGGTGAGCGGGGGCAGGATGCCGGGGAGCCTTTCGGCAAGCATGGTTTTTCCGGCTCCGGGTGGCCCGGAGAGCAGCAGGTGGTGGCTGCCGGCGGCGGCGACCTCCAGGGCGCGGCGCGCCCCGTGCTGACCGGCGACGTCGGCGAGGTCCGGTCCGTCGAGGAGGTCGGCGGTGAGGCCGGTGCCGACGCCCGCGCCGGGGACGAGGAGCCCGGCGAGCATGGCGTCCGGGCGGCCCGCCTCGGCGGGCTCCTCCTCGGGGACCGGTTCGTCGGAGAGCACGGCGATGAGCTGGCGCAGGCTACGGACGCCGAGGACGGAGACCCCGGGGACGAGGGAGGCCTCGCCCGCCGTCTGCTCGGGGACGACGACCTGGCTGTAGCCGGCTTCGGCGGCGGCGAGGACGGCGGGCAGGACGCCCCGCACGGGCCGGACGCGCCCGTCGAGCCCGAGTTCGCCGATCAGGACGAGGTCGGCGATCCCCCGGGGATCGATCCGCTCGGCGGCACCGAGCACGGCAGCAGCGACGGCCAAGTCGAAGCCCGAGCCGCCCTTGGGGACGGACGCGGGGCTGAGGCCGACGGTCAGTTTCTTCTGGGGCCACTCGGCGCCCGAATTGACGATGGCGGCGCGGACGCGGTCGCGGCTCTCGGTGAGGCTCTTGTCCGGGAGTCCGACCAGGGTGAAGGCGGCGACGCCGGCCTCCAGGTCGGCCTGGACCTCGACGACGACGCCCTCGACGCCGACGAGGGCGACGGAGCAGGTGCGGGCGAATCCCATCTCAGGCCACCCCCTGGGCGTGGGTGACGACCGGGGCGCCCCTGCGGGGCAGGACGACGCCGACGAGGTCGATGCGGATGCCGCCGTCGGGCGGTGATCCGCCGTGGCGGTCGAGCCAGCAGGCAGCGAGCCGTTTGAGCCGGTCGGCCTTGACCGGCGTGACGGCGGCCATGGGGTGCTCGAAGGCACCGGCCCGCCGGGTCTTCACCTCGCACACGACGACGGCGTCCCCGTCGCGGGCGACGATGTCGATCTCTCCGGTCCGTCCGCAGCGCCAGTTCCGCGCGAGGATGACCATCCCGGCCGCCGTGAGCCTGCGGACCGCCAGCTGTTCTCCGTACTGGCCAAGAGCGCTCGTTGCGTTCATTCGGTACCACCTCCGGCACCGACTGTGACGCTTCGCGACGTTCCGTGTGCGGGCCGGTGGACAACCACCGGCCTGTGGAGAACCCCGTCACCCCTGCGGGTGGTTTCAGCTGCCGGGAAGCTCCAGGTCGCTCTTGTTGAGCTCCTCGATGTTCACGTCCTTGAACGTGAGCACCCGGACCTGCTTGACGAACCTGGCCGGCCGATACATGTCCCAGACCCAGGCATCGGCCATGGACACCTCGAAGAACACCTCGCCCTGGACCGAGTGCACCTGCATCTCGTAGTCATTGGTGAGGTAGAACCGACGCTCGGTCTCGATCACGTATTTGAACAGCCCGACGACATCGCGGTACTCCCGGTAGAGCTTCAGCTCCATCTCGGTCTCGTACTTCTCGAGGTCCTCGGCGCTCATGGCATGTTCCCCTTCAGCCGTGCGTCCACCTATTGTGCGCCAGCCGCTCGCACCGTTAAGCGATTTCCGTGGCGAGCACCAGCGGCGCACTCGGCGGTCCCTCGTCGAGCAGCCGGTTCAGTAGCTCGGCGAGTCTGGTCGGGTACACCGTCTCACGCGCCGCCGACAGTTCGGCGGAGGTCCACCACCTCAGCCCCGCGACACTGCGTTCCTCCAGCTCGGTGAGGCCGCCGGGGGCGGTCACGGTCTGGCTCGTTCGCGCCAGGTAGTACCACTCGTCCTGGTCCCAGCGCCGCCCGTCGAACGGGAAGGAGCAGATCCGCTGCCACAGGACCGGTCCGAGTTCGACGTCCGTGATCCCGGTCTCCTCGGCCAGCTCGCGCAGGGCCGCCTGCTCGCGGGTCTCGTCGCCCTCCAGGCCGCCACCGGGCGTGAACCACCAGGTCAGGTCCGGTTCGTCGGGCTCGTAGCCGTGCAGGAGGAGGATGCGGTCGTCGGGATCGAGCAGCACCACCCGAGCCACCCGCCGCAGCTCCGGCCCGACGGCCTCGCCCGCGCCCGCGCCCGAGCCCGCCGAGCCCACCGCGCCCCCGCCGCCCGTCGCACCCGTCACGCGTCCACCGTCTCTCTGCCCTTCGCCCGGCCACCCTGGCGGCGGCCCGCGAGCCGCGCGACCGGCCCGTACGCCGCCCCGCCCAGGATCAGTACACACCCGCCGACGATCGCGTAGAAGAGCGGCTCCACGGGCCCGGGGACGGAGACCCCGCCCGGCAGCGCCGCGAAGCCCGCGGGGCGCTCCACGAGGGCCGCGTCGGGCCAGGCGACGGCGTCGACCCGGGCGGTGACCGCCGAGCGCGGTACGGAGCCCTGGCCGGCCTCCTCCAGGTGCGTCCGGGAGTCCAGGGAGTTGTGCCGCTCGTCGCCGAGGAGGAAGAGCTTCCCCTCGGGCACGGTCGCCGAGAACTCCTGCCCCGAGGCGGGGGCGCCGGGCCGCGTGTACGGCTCCACGACCGGCTTGCCGTCGATCGTGAGCCGGCCGTCCTTGTCGCAGCAGGCGACCGTGTCACCGCCGACGCCGACGACCCGCTTCACCATGGTCGAGCCGCCCCAGAGCGGGTCGTCGAAGATCACGATGTCGCCGCGCCGTACCTCGTCCCCGTCGATCCGCTCGGCGAGGACCTTGGAGCCGACGGCGAGCGCCGGGGTCATCGAGTCGGTGGGCACGCTGTACGGCTGGTAGAGCACGGCCCCCCAGACGAACCCACCGAGGAAGAGCACACAGCCGACGGCCACGACCAGCCCCGACAGAACACTGCCGAGGCGGCCGCGGCCGCCTTCCGTACGTATGGTTCCGCTCATCCCAGCGCTCCCCGCCTCGAAGGTCGGTACGACGATCCGGGACGGCACCCTACCCGCGCGTCACTACTCGGCGGTATGCCGAGTGGCGAGCCTCTTCCTTCGCCACAGGACCAGCGGCAGCGCGCCCACCAGGCCGACGCCCGCCAGACCGGCCGCACCCGGGGCCACCGCCAGCGCCTTGTTGAGCCCCGGCTGGTCGAAGGTCTCCGGCACGGGCAGCGTCGCCCAGCGGGTGACCGGCCAGGCCACGAAGACCGCGCGGCCGACGACCTGGTCGTTCGGGACGGTGCCGCCGCCCGCCAGGTTCTGGTGGTAGCGGGAGTCCAGCGAGTTCTGCCGGTTGTCGCCCATGACCCAGATGCTGCCCTTGGGGACGGTGAGCGGCCCGAAGGGCTTGTCGCCGCAGGGCGAGGAACCGGGGTAGATGTACGAGGTCTCGTCCAGGGTCTTGCCGTTGAGGATGACCTTGCCGCCCTCCTTGCAGGAGACCGTGTCGCCACCCACCGCGATGACCCGCTTGATCAGGTCCTTCTCCTCGGCCGAGGGCATCAGGCCGATGAAGGAGAGGAACTCCTGGAGCACGTTCGGGTCCGGCGTGGGCTCGCCCTCGAGCCAGCCGCCCGGGTCGTGGAAGACGACGACCTCGCCGCGCTCCGGCTCCGAGCCGAACCACGGGGTCAGCTTGTCGACCAGGACCCGGTCGCCGCGCTGCAGCGTGTTCATCATCGAGTCGGAGGGGATCGAGAACGCCTGCACCAGGAACGTCTTGATCAGCAGGGCGAGCACCAGGGCGATGCCGATCAGCAGCGGCAGTTCCTTCCAGAAGGATCGCGGCTTCCGTTGAGCGACGGCTCCCTCGTCGTCCTGCCCGCCGTCACCCGTACCGTCCGAGTCGCCGGAGCGGTCGGCGGGGTCGGCGTCGCGCCCGCCGCTGGAGTCATCCCTCATGGCCACCGACGACTCGGCGAGCTGCTCGGGCCTCTCCTCGGGCTCGTCGTGTCCGGATCGTGCGCCGACGGCCACATCCCCCACATCCACTCCTCAGTCCGTGCATATGCCTGCCCCAGAACAGGGACAGGCCCACCACTCCCATAACGAGCGGGAGTTCCGCAGGAGTCGGGAGCCAGGGCAATCCGTTCAGATTCCGCGAGGACACACTATGCGACACGCCGCTCGCGGACACAGCGCCCGAACGACCGTCCGGTACGGCCGCGAACGTGTCCGGCTCCTCCAGGCGGCGCCAGTGGCCCACCGGCCAGACGATGCCGACCGCCCGGCCGACGACGTCGTCCACGGAGATCGTCCCCCGGTCCTTCTCGTCCAGGTGGTAGCGCGAGTCGGCGGAGTCCGAGCGGTGGTCGCCCAGGACGAAGATCCGGCCCTCGGGCACCTTCACCTGGAACTTGATCTTCGAAGGCGCGTTCCCCGGATGCAGATACGGTTCCTCCAACGGCACGCCGTTGACCGTGACCTTCCCGTCCGCGCCACAGCAGGCGACGGTGTCGCCGCCGACCGCCACCACCCGCTTGATCAGGTCCTGGTCGTCGGCCGACGGCAGCAGCCCGATGAACGTCAGGGCCTGCTTGACCTGCTTGACGCCGACGGGGTCGTCGGCGGGCGGCGGGGCGTCCTGGAGCCAGTTGCCGGGGTCCTTGAAGACGACGACGTCGCCGCGCGCGGGCGTGGCGCCGAACCAGGGCGTGAGCTTGTCGACCACGACCCGGTCGTCGATCCGGATCGTCTGTTCCATCGAGCCGGACGGGATGACGAAGGCCTGGACGAGGAAGGTCTTCAGGACGAGCGCGATCAGCACGGCGACAGTGATCAGGAGCGGGATCTCCTTGATCGCCGAACGCTGCCGCCGCCGCTTGACCTTGCGGGCGAGCCTGCGCCGCTCCGCGCGCCCGGGCATCGGACGGCCGCCTTCCGTGGGCCGTGTGCCGGTGGGCAGCCGTGTGTCGGCGCGGTGCCCGCCGGCCGCCCTGCCGCGGTTACCCATGGCCGCCCGCCGCGGGGGCCGGTACGGAGTCGAAGGCACCGGTCTCGGGCACCCCAGACCAGCGGCCGAAGGGCCAGCCGATCCAGTCCGCGCGCCCGATCACCCGCTCGACGGGCACCATGCCGCCGCCCGGCTGACCGAGGTGGTCGCGGGAGTCGCTCGACTGGCTGCGGTGGTCGCCCATCACCCACAGGGTGCCCTGTGGCACCACGATGTCGAAAGGAACCTTGGAGGGCGCGTCACCCAGCTGGACGTACCACTCCTCGACGGGCACGCCGTTGACGGTCAGCCGGCCGTTCTTGTCGCAGCAGACGACGCGGTCGCCGCCAACGCCCACGACCCGCTTCACGAAGTCCGTCTCGGCGGGTTCGGCGAGCCCGAGGGCCGCCGCCGCGCCGCGCAGGAGCCCGGTGACCGGGTTCTCCTCGGGGGCCTGCTGGACGAAGGAGCCGGTGCCGTCGAAGACGACCACGTCGCCCCGGCGGGGCTGGTCGCCGAAACGGTACGCCAGCTTGTTCACCAGGATCCGGTCCCCGACCTGGAGCGTCGGCTCCATCGAGCGGCTGGGGATCAGGAAGGGCTGCAGCACGAAGTGGCTCAGGAGCAGCACGAAGACGACGCAGAGGGCGCCGATGACCCCTGTGCGCCGCCAGGACACGCCGAAACGCTCGGCGACCCCAGGCCGCTCGTCAGGCTCGGCGGGCCCGTCGACAGGCGCCACGGGCTCCACCGGTTGCCCGTCCGGCCCGGACATACGCGCGGAGCGCGACCGCTCCTCCATGCCGGAGGAGCGGTCGCGCTCCGTGTGCTGTGCTTCGGTGTCCATCGGGGGCAGAGCCTATCCGGCCGCCCTGAGAGTCAGTGTTCCGAAGCCCCGCGCGATCGGTGAGCCGGAGCTCAGCGGTCGCGCTTCTCCTTGATCTTGGCAGCCTTGCCGCGCAGCTCACGCAGGTAGTAGAGCTTGGCGCGACGGACGTCACCGCGGGAGACGAGCTCGATCTTCTCGAAGATCGGGCTGTTCACCGGGAAGGTGCGCTCGACGCCGACGGAGAACGAGACCTTGCGGACCGTGAAGGACTCGCTGACGCCAGAGCCCTGACGGCGGATGACGACACCCTTGAACTGCTGGATACGCGAGCGGTTGCCTTCGATGACGCGCACGTGGACGTTCACGGTGTCGCCGGGGCGGAAGGCGGGGAGGTCGGTGCGGAGCGAAGCCGCGTTGACCGAGTCGAGCAGGGAGGCCATGGTGGTCTCTTTCCTCGCTGATGCCACAGGTCATCAGCGGAACGTTCGAAGAGGAGATGGAGCGTCGTGCGCACCGGGCGGGCGTCGTCCCCCTGTGGCAGGGGCGCTCGTCGGGCACACAACAGCGGCCTATTCTTCCACGGCCTCGGGCCTGCGCCAAAATCGGCCGCCGGGCTCGGGGGCCCAGCCCATCATGGAGAGGATCTCGCGGTCCTTCTTGTCGAAGGCGGCGGGGTCGCAGCGCTCGATCAGGTCGGGCCGGTTGAGCGCCGTACGCCGGAAGGCCTCGTCGCGGCGCCAGCGCGCGATCTTCCCGTGGTGCCCGCTGACGAGCACGTCGGGGATGCCGCGGCCGCGCCACTCGGGGGGCTTGGTGTAGACGGGGCCCTCGAGGAGGTTGGCCATGGCGCCGGGGGCGAAGGAGTCGTCGCGGTGGGACTCGGCGTTGCCGAGGACGCCGGGCAGCAGCCGCGCCACGGCCTCGGTGACCACCAGGACGGCGGCCTCCCCGCCGGCCAGCACGTAGTCGCCGATGGAGACCTCGTAGACCGGCATCCGGGTGGCGTACTCGTCCATGACCCGGCGGTCGATGCCCTCGTAGCGGGCGGGCGTGAAAATCAGCCATGGACGCTCGGAGAGCTCGACGGCGAGTTCCTGGGTGAAGGGGCGTCCGCTGGGGGTGGGGACGACGAGGACGGGGCCGTGGGCGCCCGCCTCGAAGCCGTCGGCGAGGGTCTGGTCGAGGGCCTCGCCCCAGGGCTCGGTCTTCATGACCATGCCGGGGCCGCCGCCGTAGGGGGTGTCGTCGACCGTGTTGTGCCGGTCGTAGGTCCACTCCCGCAGGTCGTGGACGTGGACGTCGAGCTGTCCACGCGCGCGTGCCTTGCCGACCAGGGAGACGTTCAGCGGCTCCAGGTACTCGGGGAAGATCGTGACGACGTCGAGCCGCATCAGGACGCGTCCTCGTCCTCGTCCTCGCGGGAGGAGACGATCTCGGCGCGGTCGTCGATGAGCCCGGGCGGCGGGTCGATGACGGCGCGCTGCTGCTCCAGGTCGATCTCGGTGACGATGTTCTCGACGAACGGGATCATCAGCTCGGTGCCGTCGGGCCGCTCGACGATGAAGAGGTCCTGGGACGGCAGGTGCGAGATCTCCGTGATCCGGCCGATCTCGGTGCCGTCGGTGAGCACGACGTCCAGGTCCATGAGCTGGTGGTCGTAGTACTCGTCCTCCTCCGCCGGGAGCTCGTCGGGGTCGACCTCGGCGATGAGCAGGGTGTTACGGAGCGCCTCGGCCCCGGTGCGGTCGCGTACGCCCTCGAAGCGGAGCAGCAGGCGACCGCTGTGCACGCGCCCGGTCTCGATGGTCAGGGGGCCCGCGGTGGCCGGATCGGTGAACAGGACCGCTCCGGGACTGAGCCTCAGCTCGGGCTCGTCGGTCCGTACCTCGACGGTGACCTCGCCCTTGATGCCGTGGGCGCGGCCGACCCGCGCGACTACCAGCTGCACGTCTTCATTCTCTCCTGATCCGACGACGACGGGCCGGGGCGGACCCGAAGGCCCTCCCCGGCCCGTGCCGGTGTGTCCAACTTGCTCAGCGGACCTGGTCCACGTCGACGAGGTCGACCCGGATGCCACGGCCGCCGATCGCGCCCACGACGGTACGCAGGGCACGCGCGGTGCGGCCGTTACGGCCGATCACCTTGCCGAGGTCGTCGGGGTGCACCCGGACCTCCAGCACGCGCCCGCGACGCAGGTTGCGCGAGGCGACCTGCACGTCGTCGGGGTTGTCGACGATGCCCTTCACGAGGTGCTCGAGAGCCTCCTCGAGCATGCTCAGGCCTCGGTCGACTCGGTGGACGCGGCCGCGTCGGCCTCGTCCGCCTTCTTGTCGGCCTTCTTCGCCTTCGGGGTGATGGCCTCACCCTTGGCGTCGTCACCCTCGAGGGTCTTGGCGAACACGTCGAAGGACGCGCGCTTGTCCTCCTTGGTCGCCGGCTGCAGCAGCGGCGCCGGGGCCGGCAGGCCCTTGTGCTTCTGCCAGTCGCCGGTGAGCTTCAGGATGGCGAGGACGGCCTCGGTCGGCTGGGCGCCGACGGACAGCCAGTACTGCGCGCGGTCCGCGTCAACCTCGATCTTCGACGGGTTGTACGTCGGGTGGTACAGACCGATCTCCTCGATCGCACGACCGTCCCGGCGGGTGCGGGAGTCGGCGACGACGATGCGGTAGTGCGGCTGGCGAATCTTGCCGAGGCGCTTGAGCTTGATCTTGACTGCCACTGGAGTGGTGTCTCCTGGTCTTGACGTGGTTGGGCACATGAGATGCCACGTGGGGTTGCGGTACTCGGGTGCCCGATGGACGCGTCAGCCGGAGGAGAGAGGGGTCCTATGCGACTGTCGAGTACAGCTAGCCATTGTGCCACACGACCGTGGCGCCCCCGACCCGGCCGGGTCGGGGGTCAGCCCGCCACGCCCGCTGTTTCCGGGATGCGGAAGGGCTTGCCGCAGCCGCCGCAGACGATGGGCGCCTGGGCGAGCACCGAGGGGACCACGCGCACGTTCCGTCCGCAGTCGCAGACGGCCTTCACGCGCACGCCGCCGCCGGAGGAGCCGTGACGGGCGGCGGGGCCGCGGAAGGAGCGCTTGGTGTCCGCGGCCGTCGCGACGGTGTGGGCCTTGAGGGCGCGCTGGAGCCGCTCGATCGTGGGCCGGTACCGCCGCTTCGCCTCGGGGTTGAGCGTGACCAGTGAGAAGCCGCTGCTGGCGTGCGGTTCCTCGGGGTGGTCCAGGCCCATCTCCTCGGCGATCGCGAGGAATCTGCGGTTGTGGTAGCGGCCGGCGCGTGAGGTGTCGCGGACTCCTCGGGCGGCGGCGATGCCGTGGACTGCCTCGTGGAGCAGTCGTTCGAAGGAGAGTTCGGCGCCGCAGGCGGACGAGGACTCTCCGATCAGGGACTCGGGCGCGGCAAGATCCGGCAGTTCGGGGTGGTGCCGCTGAATGTCGGCCCACGCCTGTGCCAGCTCTGCGGCGAGAACAGGTGGTGTCGTGCTCACGTCGCGTACAACGAGCCGACTCGCCCCCGGGTTCCATTCCGGGGCATCCCAAATATTTTGCACGTACCCGTCAGTTGGCATTGATGCGTCCGGACGAGGGTCAGTGCGCAGATCTGCGGAGAAGTCGCGACAGCCCGCTGCAAGCTGGTGCGTAGCGGCGCATACGCCCCGGCGCGCGGAGAGACCTCCTGCGCGCCCCTGGGGTCGACGCAGGGACAGTACCGGGTCGTGGGTCAAGTCGGCGCACCGGCCCCACCCGGACGGCGGAAGTGGTCCGGCGCGAGCACTGGACGCGGGCACGGATCGGCAGTTCCCTGACATACGGGGGGATGCGGGCGCACGTACACGGGGGCTGTCGACCAGGCAACTGATTGGGGCGCTTTCCATGACACCTACGCTCGTCCCGCACCACCCCGCGCGTGACTGGGCCGAGATCCAGGAACGCATGCTCGTACCGCTCTACGAGGCGGTGTACGACCGGCTCGACGTGGGCCCCGGCTGCCGGGTCCTGGGGCTCGGCTGCGGCTCGGGACTCGCGCTGCTGATGGCCGCCTCGCGCGGGGCGCGGGTGACCGGCGTGGACCGGGACCACGCGCGCGTGGAGCTGGCCCGGGAGCGGATGCCGGAGGGTGCGGGGCACGCTCTGGTGGAGGGCGAGCCGGCGGACGCGGGCGACCCGTCCCGTACTCCGTACGACCTCGTGACGGCGTTCCACACCTCGACCGGTCTGGGGCGGACGCTCGCAGCCGTCACCCCTTTGGCCCAACCCGGCGCGGCGGTCGTGCTGGCGGGCTGGGGGCCGCCGGAGCGGTGCGCGACCTCGTCCGTCCTGCGGGTCGCCGCGCGGCTCGCGGGGAACAGGCCGGGCTTCGGCGAGGACCTGGAGGACGTGGTGGCGCGCGCCGGTCTGAAGCCCGACGGCTCGGGGCGGGTGTCGTGCCCGTTCGGCTACGCGGACCAGGACAGCGCGGTACGGGGCCTGATGTCGACGGGCGACTTCGACGCGGCGGTCCGCGCGACGGACCCGTCCCAGGTCGAGAAGGAGATCGCGGAGGCCCTGCACCCGTACGTCCGCCGCGACGGCACGGTCTGGATGCCGAACGTCTTCCGGTACCAGATCGCCAGGGTGCCGTAGGCGCCGAGAGGCCCTAGGGGGACACCCCCTAGCCCTCCTTCGTCAGGCGCGTGATGCCCGCCGCGCGGTACGCGGCTTCCTCCTCCAGGGTCTCCTCGGCCAGGAGGGCGGTCGCGAGGGCGTCGAGTTTGTCGCGGTTCTCGCGGAGTTGGCGGATCGCGCTCTCGTAGCACTCGTCGACGATGCGGCGCATCTCCTCCGCGACCATGTCGAGGGTCGCGGGGGCCGCGGAGAGGCCGTACGCCTGCTGGACGTCGCCGGGGATGGCGGTGAGGCGGCCGACGCGTTCGCTCATGCCCCAGCGGCCTGCCATGCCGCGCGCGATGTTGGTGACCTGCTCCAGGTCGCTCTCGGAGCCGGTGGTCACGACCCCGTAGACGACCTGTTCGGCGGCCATCCCGCCGAGCGCGCCGATGATCCGGCCCCGCAGGTACTCCTCCGTGTACGCGTACTTGTCGGCGTCCGGCGTCGAGAGCGTGACGCCGAGGGCCCGGCCGCGCGGGACGATGGTGATCTTGCGGACCGGGTCGGCGCCCGGCTGGAGCATGCCGAGCAGGGCGTGGCCGCTCTCGTGGTACGCGGTCCGGCGCCGCTCCTCCTCCGGCATCACCAGCGGCCGTTCAGCGCCGAGCTGGACCTTCTCCAGGGCGTCGGACAGGTCGGACCGGGTCACCTCCTTCTGGCGCCGCTTGACGGCGAGGAGGGCGGCCTCGTTGGCGAGGTTGGCCAGTTCGGCGCCGGTCATCCCCGGGGTCGTCCGGGCGACCTGGACCAGGTCGACGTCCGGGGAGAGCGGGATGTCCCGGGTGTGGATCCGGAGGATCGCCTCGCGGCCCCCGCGGTCGGGCGGGTTGACGTGCACGATCCGGTCGAAGCGGCCTGGCCGGGTCAGCGCCGGGTCGAGGACGTCGGCGCGGTTGGTGGCGGCGAGCACGATGACGCCCTCGGAGCCGGTGAAGCCGTCCATCTCGGTCAGGATCTGGTTGAGCGTCTGCTCGCGCTCGTCGTGGCCGCCCATGCCCGAGCCGCCGCCGCGCGCCCGGCCGATGGTGTCGATCTCGTCGATGAAGATGATCGCCGGGGCCACCTTGCGGGCCTCGGCGAAGAGTTCCCGTACCCGCGAGGCGCCGACGCCGACGATCATCTCGATGAACTCCGATGCCGAGGCGGAGAAGAACGGCACCCCCGCCTCGCCCGCGACCGCCCGCGCGAGCAGGGTCTTGCCGGTGCCGGGCGGACCGGCGAGGAGCACGCCGCGCGGCATCCTGGCGCCCATGTCGCGGTAGGCGGAGGGGTTCTTCAGAAAGTCGACGACATCGTTGAGCTCGCCCTCGACCTCGTCGATGCCGGCCACGTCCTCGAAGGTGGTGCGCTGCTCCCCCGCCACCAGCTCCACCGGCTTGGGCGGCGCCTTGCGGCCGAGCATGCCGCCCGCGCCGCCCATCCCGGAACTCATCCGGCGGGCGATGAAGATCCACAGGACGACGAGGAGCAGCATCGGCGCGAGCGAGATCAGCAGGTTGGCGAGGAAGCTGCGCTCCTGGACGACCGGCTCGGCGGTGACGGTGACGCCCTTCGAAGTCAGTTCGCCCCAGAGGTTGTCGTCGGCGAACGCGGGCCGCTGGGTGACGAACTTGCTGTAGTCACCCTTGTCCCCGTTGGGCAGCGCCTGTTTGTTCTTCAGCTCGCCCTGGATGGCGTCGCCCTTGGAGTAGATCTTGGTGACGTTGCCGGCGTTCACCTGCTTGCTGAACTCGGTGTACGAGATCGTCGGCTCGTCGCCCCGGTTGAAGAACGACAGCACGAGGTTGGCGAGCAGATAGACGACGAGGGCGGTGAGGATGAGGCCGCCCCAGCCGCCGGGCATCTTCTTCTTCGCCGGCGGGGGTGGCGGCGCCCCTTCCGAGCGCCAGGGCTGGTCGGTCCGGTCGCGCGGGGGTACGGAGTTGGGCACGCTGCTCTCCTCATACCGACGTCAGGCCCGGCCTTCAGTATCGAGAGGGCCGCCAATCCCGGCATTTCGGGCGGCGTGGAGGAGTGAAAAGGGGCCCGGGGCGGTTTCGCACCGCCCGGGCCCCTTCACGTACGACTCGAATCACATACGAGTCGAAAAGCATCGGCTCGAAGAGCGTCAGCCCATGAACTTCTTGAACTCGTCCGGCAGCTCGAAGTCGCCCGCGCCCTGGCCGGCCGCCGGGAGGCCGAACGCGCCGCCCTGCTGCGCCTCGTCGCGGCGGGCCTGGGCGGCCTCCTCCTCGGCCTTGCGCTTCATCGGGTTGCCGCTCTTGCGCTTGCCCTTGGCCTGCTTGACCTGCTTCTTCTGCCGACCGGGGCCGCCGCCCATGCCAGGCATCCCGGGCATGCCCGGCATGCCGCCGCCCTGGGCCATGCGGGACATCATCTTGCGGGCCTCGAAGAACCGCTCGACGAGCCCCTTCACCGCGCTGACCTCGACGCCGGAGCCCTTGGCGATACGGGCGCGGCGGGAGCCGTTGATGAGGGTCGGGTCCTGGCGCTCGCCCGGGGTCATCGACTTGATGATCGCGGCCGTGCGGTCGACGTCCCGCTCGTCGATGTTGTTGATCTGCTCCTTCATCTGCGCCATGCCGGGGAGCATCCCGAGCAGCTTGGAGATGGAGCCCATCTTGCGGACCTGTTCCATCTGGGCCAGGAAGTCGTCGAGCGTGAAGTCCTGGCCCTTCTTGGACGCCAGCTTGGAGGCCATCTTGGCGGCCTCTTCCTGGCTGAAGGTCTGCTCGGCCTTCTCGATCAGGGAGAGCATGTCGCCCATGCCGAGGATGCGGGACGCCATGCGGTCCGGGTGGAACGCGTCGAACTCGTCCAGCTTCTCGCCGTTGGAGGCGAACATGATCTGGCGGCCGGTGACGTGCGCGATGGAGAGCGCGGCACCGCCTCGGGCGTCGCCGTCGAGCTTGGAGAGCACGACGCCGTCGAAGCCGACGCCGTCCCGGAAGGCCTCGGCGGTGTTGACCGCGTCCTGACCGATCATGGCGTCGACGACGAAGAGGACCTCGTCGGGGCTGACGGCGTCGCGGATGTCCGCGGCCTGCTGCATCAGCTCCTGGTCGATGCCGAGGCGGCCGGCGGTGTCGACGATCACGACGTCGTACATCTTGGTCCGCGCGTACTCGATCGAGTCCTTCGCGACCTGGACCGGGTCGCCGACGCCGTTGCCCGGCTGCGGGCCGTAGAACGCCACGCCCGCGCGCTCGGCGACGACGCCGAGCTGGGTGACGGCGTTGGGGCGCTGGAGGTCACAGGCGACGAGCAGCGGGGAGTGACCCTGGCTCTTGAGCCAGAGACCGAGCTTTCCGGCGAGGGTGGTCTTACCGGCACCCTGGAGACCGGCGAGCATGATCACGGTCGGCGCGGTCTTGGCGAAGCGCAGCCGCCGGGTCTCGCCGCCGAGGATGCCGATGAGCTCCTCGTTGACGATCTTGATGACCTGCTGGGCGGGGTTCAGCGCCTGGGAGACCTCGGCGCCGGTGGCCCGCTCCTTGACCTGTCGGATGAACGCCCGGACGACGGGCAGGGCGACGTCCGCCTCGAGCAGGGCGATACGGATCTCGCGCGCGGTGGCGTCGATGTCCGCCTCGGACAGGCGGCCCTTGCCCCGGAGGTTCTTGAATGTCGCTGCGAGGCGGTCGGAGAGGGTATCGAACACGGCGGTCGCGGATCCTCGGTGTCGGGGGCAGGCGGACGGATTGCCCTCAAGGGTATCTGCCCGGCCGAAGTAAGTGCCCCCGCCCTTCAGATCCGGCGGGCGGGGGCACACCCCCGCGCGTACGGGGAGAAGGCATCGGCACCGGCGGCCCGGTCCCTGACCTGTGGGTCACCCCCGCTCGCGCGGGGAGCACACAGTGCTCAACGACCGGGGCGCCCTTGCGTCACGGATCACCGCAGCGCCCCCTCCAGGGCCTTCGCCAGGTCGGCGGCCTCCTCGTCGGAGAGGAGGGAGCCGTCGGGACGGGTCACGTACAGCGTGTCCACGGCGTTCGCGCCCAGCGTCGAGACGTGCGCGCTCCTGACCCGGACGTCGGCGCCCTCCAGGGCCCGGCCGATCCGGTGCAGCAGGCCTGGGGCGTCCTGGGCGCGGACCTCGATGACGGTCGCGAGCCGGGAGCCGGCCGCCGCGACGGTGACCCGGGGCGGCGGGGCCGTGACCCCGCGCCGCCTCGGGTGTGCGGCGTCACGTTCGGCGAGGCGGGCGGGGATGTCGAGGCTGCCGTCGAGGGCGCGGACGAGGTCGGCGCGGAGCCGGGTGGCCTGCGGCAGGGAGCCGTACGCGGCGGCGACCCGCCAGTTCAGGACCAGGACGGCGCCGGGGCCGAGCTCGGTGGGGAGCTCGACGGCGCGCAGGTCGGCGGCGCGCACGGTCAGGCGGTGCAGGGCGAGGACGCCGGCCGCGGCGGGCAGGACGCCGGGCTGGTCGGGCAGGGCCATGAGTAGCTCGACACCGACCGGCTCCGGCGCGCCGTCCTCGGGGGCGGCCTCCGGCTGGGTGTGCAGGGCGAGGACCGGCTCCCCGGTGCGCAGCGCCTCGATGGCGAGGCGTTCCTGTTCGGCGCTGGGCGCGGCCGGTTCGGGCTCAGGGGCGGGCTCGCCCGCGAGGACGGCCCCGACGCGTTTGACGAGGTCGGCGACGAGGGAGGCGCGCCAGGTGGACCAGGCGGCGGGTCCGGTGGCGAGCGCGTCGGCCTCGGTGAGGGCGTGGAGCAGTTCGAGCGCGCCCGGTGTCCGGACGGCGGCGGCCACGGACCGTACGGTCGCGGGGTCGTCCAGGTCGCGCCGGGTGGCGGTCTCGACGAGCAGCAGGTGGTGGCGTACGACGGTGGCGAGGACGGTCACGTCGGCGGGGTCGAAGCCGATCCGGGCGGCGACGTCGCGGGCGATGGTCTCCCCGGCCACGGAGTGGTCGCCGGGCCAGCCCTTGCCGATGTCGTGCAGCAGGGCGGCGACGAGCAGCAGGTCGGGCCGGCCGACCCGGCGGGTCAGCGAGGAGGCGCGGACGGCGGTCTCCACGAGGTGCCGGTCGACGGTCCAGGTGTGGACGGGGTTGCGCTGGGGCCGGCAGCGGACCCGCTCCCAGTCGGGCAGCAGCCGGGAGACGAGGCCTTCGGCCTCCAGGGCCTCCCAGACGGGCACGGTGGACTCCCCCGCGCCGAGCAGGGTGACCAGCTCCTCGCGCGCCTCGGCGGGCCAGGGCACGGGGAGCGGGGCGGCGCCGGCGGCCAGGCGGCGTACGGCGTGCAGGGAGAGCGGAAGGCCGGACTGGGCGGCCGCGGCGGCGGCGCGCAGCGGGAGCACCGGGTCGCGGTCGGGTTTGGCGCTGAGGGCGAGGACGGCCTCGCCGTCCATCTCCACGACGCCCTCGGCGAGCGGGGTGCGCTCGATCGGCGGCTTCGCTCCGCCCGTACGGCCGGAGCGGCCGCCGAGGAGGCCGCGGAAGCGGGGGCGGGCGGAGCGGGCCTTCAGGACCCGGTTGACCTCGCGCCAGGTGACGTCACCGGCGTACGCGATGATCCGCGCCGCTTCGTAGACCTCGCGCAGCAGGGTGTCGGCGTCGAGGAGGCCCAGCTCCTCGGCGACGGCGTCCTGCTCCTGGAGGGCGAGCCGGTCGGTTGCCCGGCCGGTGGCGAGGTGCAGCGCGTCGCGGGTGTCGAGGAGGCGGCGGCGGGCGCCGTCCAGGCCCTCGCGGGGCGCGTCGGCGATCCAGGAGGCGGCCACGGCGCGCAGCACCTGGGCGTCACGGAGCCCTCCCCTGGCCTCCTTCAGGTCGGGTTCGAGGAGGAACTGGAGCTCCCCCATCCGCTCGGCGCGCTCGCGGCAGAGGGCGTCGAGTTCGGGGAGGCGCTTGGGGGCCTGGTTGCGCCAGTCGGCGAGGACAGCGGTCCGCAGCGCGGCGACGAGTCCGAGGTCGCCGGCGACGGGCCGGGCGTCGAGGAGGCCGAGGTGGACCTTGAGGTCGTCCCCGGCCGTCTTCAGGGCCTCGGCGGGGGTGCGGACGGAGTGGTCCAGGGAGAGGCCCAGGTCCCAGACCGGGTACCAGATCCGGTCGGCGAGCGTGGCGACGGCGCCCGCGTCGGCGCTGCCGTCGTGCAGCAGGAGCAGGTCGAGGTCGCTGCGCGGGGAGAGTTCGCCGCGCCCGTAGCCGCCGACGGCGACGAGCGCCACCCCTCGTGGCGGCCTGGCGGCGGTGAAGAGGCCGGTCAGCCAGTCGTCGGTGAGCCGGGCCAGGGCGGCACGGCGCGGCGGCCCGGACTGCTCCTTCTCGGTG
>NZ_JBHXPI010000045.1:0-51676 GCF_042718575.1 Streptomyces sp. NPDC058579 | reverse complement strand
AGGGGCGGGGTGGGGAAGGGAGCCCCGCGCAGCGGCTCCCGTCCCCGCCCCGCCCCGTCGTACCTCAGATGCGGTCGAGGACCCGCGTCAGCAGCTCGCCCATCCGGGCGGCCGAGTCGCGGCCGGCCTGGAGGACTTCCTCGTGGTTCAGCGGCTCGCCCGAGAGGCCCGCCGCCAGGTTGGTGACCAGGGAGATGCCCAGGACCTCGGCGCCCGCCTCGCGGGCCGCGATGGCCTCCAGGACGGTGGACATGCCGACCAGGTCGCCGCCCATGACGCGGACCATGTTGATCTCGGCCGGGGTCTCGTAGTGCGGGCCGGGGAACTGCACGTAGACGCCCTCTTCGAGGGTCTCGTCGATCTCCTTGCACAGCGCGCGCAGGCGCGGCGAGTAGAGGTCGGTGAGGTCCACGAAGTTCGCGCCGACGATCGGCGAGGCGGCCGTCAGGTTGAGGTGGTCGCTGATCAGGACCGGCTGGCCGGGGCGCATGCCCTCGCGCAGACCACCGCAGCCGTTGGTCAGGACGACGGTCTTGCAGCCGGCGGCGACGGCGGTGCGCACACCGTGGGCGACGGAGGCGACGCCCCGGCCCTCGTAGAAGTGGGTGCGGCCCAGGAAGACCAGGACGTGCTTGGCGCCGATCTTGTACGAGCGGACCTTGCCGCCGTGTCCCTCGACGACCGGCGGCGGGAAGCCGGGCAGCTCGGTCACGGGGAACTCGGCCTCCGGAGCGCCGAGCGCGTCGACGGCCGGCGCCCAGCCGGAGCCCATGACGAGCGCCACGTCGTGGGTCTCGATTCCGGTCAGCTCGCGAAGTCGCGCGGCAGCGGCCTCGGCGGCCTCGTACGGGGTGGCAGTTGCGTTCACTGACTCTCTCGCCTCGGGGAGGGGGGGTCCGAGGGGAGCCCCGGACGGATTTCGTACCCGCAGCAGCCTAGCCCGAGAATGCCTACGCGCGTAGATGACGATGCTGACGGACATGCGATCGTTGTCTTGTCGTTTCCGACGAATGGGCTAGTGGTCGCCCTGATGCGCTTGTGCCCACGCGGCTTCCCGTCCCCTCAGCACGGGCGCTTGCGCAGCTCCATCACGTAGTCGTGCGGCGCCCCCGCCGACTCCGCCGCGTCGGCCACCTCGCCGAGGTAGCGGGCGGACGGCAGCCCGCCCTCGTACGCGTTCAGGACGTACACCCAGGCCGCTTCCTCGCCGTCCAGGGTGTGCACGCGGAGCCGCATCCGCCGGTAGATGTCGAGGTTGACGCCCTCCCAGCGGTCCATGGAGTCCTCGTCCATCGGCGCGATGTCGTACAGCGCGACGAAGACCTGGGAACGCGGCGCCTCGACGATGGTGGCGAGCGCGCCCTCCCAGCCCATCTGCTCGCCGCCGAAGGTCAGCCGCCAGCCGTTGAGCCAGCCGGTGCCGCGCAGCGGGGAGTGCGGGGCGCGGCGGGTCATGAGCCGCGCGTCGAGGTTGCCGGCGTACGCGGCGTAGAGCGACATGGGATCGAGGGTACGGGAGGGGAGCGGGTGTCCGCGGAAGAGCGAGGTGGGGCTGGTGCCAGGGGGTGTCCTGTGGATCAGGCCGGTAAGCGAGCCGCGAGCCCTGCATGATCCACAAGACACCCCACGGCCGATCGGTGGCCCCGGCGCGAGTCCGTCCCTCGCGTACGGGACAATGGGGTACGCACTTGAAGCGTGCGGGACAATGGCGTACGCACTGCAGCCCAGCGGGGGACCCCCCGGCAGAACGAGAGCGCGAGGCGTAGATCCCAGTGACCCGGATCGTGATCATCGGCGGCGGACCCGGCGGATACGAGGCTGCCCTGGTGGGGGCCCAACTCGGCGCGGAGGTGACCGTCGTCGACTGCGACGGTCTCGGCGGCGCGTCCGTCCTCACCGACTGCGTCCCCTCGAAGACCCTCATCGCGACGGCCGAGGTGATGACGACCTTCGACTCCTCGTACGAGGAGCTGGGCATCATCGTCGCCGACGACACCCCGCACGTGGAGCAGGCCGCCCGCGTCGTCGGCGTCGACCTCGGCAAGGTCAACCGACGGGTGAAGCGGCTCGCGCTGGCCCAGTCCCACGACATCACCGCCTCCGTGACCCGGGCCGGCGCCCGGGTGCTGCGCGGTCGTGGCCGGCTCTCCGGCCGTCAGGCCATGGACGGTTCCCGTCAGGTGATCGTGACGGCGGCCGACGGTTCCGAGGAGGCGCTGACCGCCGACGCCGTGCTCATCGCGACCGGTGGCCACCCGCGCGAGCTGCCCGACGCCCAGCCGGACGGCGAGCGGATCCTCAACTGGACCCAGGTCTACGACCTCAAGGAGCTCCCCGAGGAGCTCATCGTGGTCGGCTCCGGTGTCACCGGCGCCGAGTTCGCCGGTGCCTACCAGGCGCTCGGCTCGCGGGTGACCCTGGTGTCGAGCCGCGACCGCGTCCTGCCCGGCGAGGACCCGGACGCCGCCGCCGTCCTGGAGGACGTCTTCCGCCGCCGCGGCATGAACGTCATGGCCCGCTCGCGCGCCGAGTCCGCCAAGCGGGTCGGTGACCGGGTCGAGGTCACCCTCTCCGACGGCCGGGTCATCTCCGGCACCCACTGCCTGATGGCCGTCGGCGCCATCCCGAACTCGGCCGGAATGGGTCTGGAGGAGGCCGGGGTCCGGCTCAAGGACTCCGGGCACATCTGGACCGACAAGGTCTCCCGCACCTCCGCCCCCGGTGTCTACGCGGCCGGTGACGTCACCGGAGTCTTCGCGCTCGCCTCGGTGGCGGCCATGCAGGGCCGGATCGCGATGTACCACTTCCTCGGCGACGCGGTGGCCCCGCTGAACCTGAAGACGGTCTCCTCGAACGTCTTCACCGACCCGGAGATCGCGACCGTCGGCTACACGCAGGCCGACGTGGACGCGGGCAAGATCGACGCCCGGGTCGTCAAGCTGCCGCTGCTGCGCAACCCGCGCGCCAAGATGCAGGGCATCCGGGACGGCTTCGTCAAGATCTTCTGCCGCCCGGGCACCGGGATCGTGGTCGGCGGCTGTGTCGTCGCCCCCAAGGCGAGCGAGCTGATCCACCCCATCTCGATCGCGGTCGACAACAATCTGACGGTCGAACAGATCGCAAACGCTTTCACCGTGTACCCCTCCCTGTCGGGCTCGATCGCGGAAGTGGCACGGCAGTTGCACACCCGAAAGGCGACGGGCGAGGCCTGATCACCCGCCGATCACCCCTCCCGCCTGGGGCGATCTGGACAACCCCCGGCAAGGCGGGGCATAGAACGATCAACGACGGGGCCTCCCATACCACTTGGAGGCCCCGTCTGTGCGTATCTTCTGCAATTCGGCGCATAGTGCTGAAAAGTTCCGGCCGCGCAGGTTACTGTCAGTTTCGTGTTCGCTGCAGAACGTCGTCAGTTGATCCTCGAAATGGTGCGCGCCAACGGAGCCGTGTCGCTCCGGGAGCTCGCCCGCGTCGTCCAGACCTCTGAAGTGACCGTACGACGAGACGTACGGGCGCTGGAGGCAGAAGGACTCCTCGACCGCCGGCACGGCGGTGCGGTACTGCCGGGCGGCTTCACGCGAGAATCCGGCTTCCCGCAGAAATCCCATCTCGCCACCGCGGAGAAGACGGCCATCGCCGACGTCGCCGCGAGCCTCGTCGAGGAGGGCGAGGCCATCGTCGTCGGCGCCGGGACGACCACGCAGGAGCTGGCCCGCCGGCTCGCCCGCGTGCCCGGTCTGACCGTGGTCACCAACTCCCTGCTCGTCGCCCAGGCCCTCGCCCACGCCAACCGGGTCGAGGTCGTCATGACCGGCGGCACGCTGCGCGGCTCCAACTACGCGCTGGTGGGCAGCGGGGCCGAGCAGTCCCTCCAGGGGCTGCGGGTCTCCCGGGCCTTCCTCTCCGGCAGCGGTCTGACCGCCGAGCGCGGGCTCTCCACGTCGAACATGCTCTCCGCGAGCGTGGACCGGGCGCTGGTGCAGGCTGCCGCCGAGGTCGTGGTCCTCGCCGACCACACCAAGCTCGGCACCGACACCATGTTCCAGACGGTGCCCACGGACGTGATCACCCGCCTCGTCACCGACGAGCCCCCCGCGCACGACGACCGTGCCGCGACGGAGCTCCAGGCGCTGGCCGACCAGGGCGTACAGATCGCCGTGGCCGGCACGGGCGCGGGTGGTGACCACCAGGTCCCCCCGCCGGGACGCCCCCGCCGCGACGTCCCCCTCCCGGGACAGCGGGGCCGCCACCCCGGCGGCCAGCTCCGCAGCGCGGGCGGGGCGTTGAACGGTGAGGTGCTCGCCCCCGAGCGCGCGGCGCGGGTGGCCGACATGCGGAGGCGCTGAGGCGCTGAGGCTCGTACGAAGGCTCGGTTTCAGGGGTCCCTCCCCCAGGGGGCCCACCGGGTGCGCCGGGGCGGATCCCCGGCTAGGGCTTCAGGCCCCGTACGGTCAGCGCCAGCAGGCGGTCGGCCAACTCCGGGTCCTCCGGGGACTGTTCCGCCGCCAGGGCGATCGCGTTCGCGAGCCGCATCAGATCGCCGATGGACACCTCGTCGCGTACCGTCCCCGCCTTCTGGGCCCGGGACAGCAGCGTCTCGCCCGCCGCGTGCAACGGGACACCGCACTGCGCGAGCGCCGAACGCGCCTCCCGAGAACCCGACATGGCGGGCATCAACGCCCGGGACAAGCCCCGGTACTCACTCGCATGAGTGATCAGGCAGCGCAGCCACTCCACGAGCGCCGGGCACGGCTCCTCGGCCCCCGCCAACTCCTCCCCGCGCTGCAGCAGCGCGGCGAGCGCCTCCTGGAAGACGGCGTTGATCAGCGCCTCACGGGTGGGGAAGTGCCGGTACAGCGTTCCGATGCCCACCCCTGCACGGCGCGCGATGTCCTCGAGGGAGGCGTCGGTGCCGTGCTCGGCGAAGGCGGCGCGGGCCTCGGTCAGCAGCCGTTCGTGGTTGCGGCGCGCGTCCGCACGCATGGGGCCATCCCTCCGGATACGGGCGAAGGGCCCACCGGCGGTGCGCCTGCGGGCCCTTCGTACAGCGGGTGTGCGGTCAGTCCTTGATCTCGCAGATCGCGGCGCCGGACGTGAGGGAGGCGCCGACCTCGGCGGAGAGGCCCTTGACCGTGCCGGAGCGGTGCGCGTTCAGCGGCTGCTCCATCTTCATGGCCTCCAGGACGACGATCAGGTCGCCCTCCTTGACCTCCTGGCCCTCCTCGACGGCCACCTTGACGATGGTGCCCTGCATCGGGGAGGCGAGGGTGTCGCCGGAGGCCGTCGGCCCGGACTTCTTCGCGGCGCGGCGCTTCGGCTTGGCGCCGGCGGCCAGGCCGGTACGGGCCAGGGTCATGCCGAGCGAGGAGGGCAGGGAGACCTCCAGGCGCTTGCCGCCGACCTCGACGACGATGGTCTCGCGGCCGGTCTCGTCCTCGTCGGCTTCGGTGCCGGCGGGGGCGAAGGGCTTGATCTGGTTGTCGAACTCGGTCTCGATCCAGCGGGTGTGGACCGTGAACGGGTCGGCGGTGAAGGCGGGGTCGACGACGACGGCCTGGTGGAACGGGATGGCGGTGGCCATGCCCTCGACCTTGAACTCCGCCAGCGCACGGGCCGCGCGCTGCAGGGCCTGCTCGCGGGTGGCGCCGGTGACGATCAGCTTGGCCAGCAGCGAGTCCCAGGCCGGGCCGATCACGGAGCCGGACTCCACGCCCGCGTCCAGGCGGACACCGGGGCCGGACGGCGGCGCGAAGTCGGTCACGACGCCGGGGGCGGGGAGGAAGTTACGGCCCGGGTCCTCGCCGTTGATGCGGAACTCGAAGGAGTGGCCGCGCATCTCCGGGTCGCCGTAACCGAGTTCCTCGCCGTCGGCGATCCGGAACATCTCGCGTACGAGGTCGATGCCGGTGACCTCTTCGGTGACCGGGTGCTCGACCTGGAGGCGGGTGTTGACCTCCAGGAAGGAGATCGTGCCGTCCGTGCCGACGAGGAACTCCACCGTGCCGGCGCCGACGTAGCCGGCCTCCTTCAGGATCGCCTTCGACGCCGCGTACAGCTGCTCGTTCTGCGCCTCGGTGAGGAACGGCGCGGGGGCCTCCTCGACCAGCTTCTGGTGGCGGCGCTGGAGGGAGCAGTCGCGGGTGGAGACGACGACGACGTTGCCGTGGCTGTCGGCCAGGCACTGGGTCTCGACGTGGCGGGGCTTGTCGAGGTAGCGCTCGACGAAGCACTCGCCCCGGCCGAAGGCCGCGACGGCCTCACGGACGGCCGAGTCGTAGAGCTCCGGGACCTCTTCGAGAGTCCGGGCGACCTTCAGACCACGACCGCCACCGCCGAAGGCGGCCTTGATCGCGATCGGCAGGCCGTGCTCCTCGGCGAAGGCGACGACCTCGTCCGCACCGGAGACCGGGTCGGGCGTGCCGGCGACCAGGGGCGCGCCTGCGCGCTGGGCGATGTGCCGGGCGGCGACCTTGTCACCGAGGTCCCGGATCGCCTGCGGCGGCGGGCCGATCCAGGTCAGACCGGCGTCCAGGACGGCCTGGGCGAACTCGGCGTTCTCGGAGAGGAAGCCGTAACCGGGGTGGATCGCGTCCGCCCCTGAGTCCTTCGCCGCCGCGAGCACCTTGGCCATGTCCAGATAGCTGGCGGCCGGGGTGTCACCGCCCAGGGCGAACGCCTCGTCGGCCGCGCGGACGTGCAGAGCGTCCCGGTCCGGCTCGGCGTAGACGGCCACACTCGCGATCCCCGCGTCCCGGCACGCCCGGGCCACACGGACTGCGATTTCGCCACGGTTGGCGATGAGCACCTTGCGCACGATGGCTCCCTCCTTGAAAACAAGCTGAGTTTAGGGACTACCGACACGGCCTTTCGACCCGTCCCCAGTGGTGAGCTTGCCCACACGGAGCGTGATACGAGGCGTTCGGGGTCATGAAATCCCTTGTCGTACCACGGTACGCAGGACTCCTCTACGGCACAGTAGCTCCGAGGTGTGGCACAGGTCTCTGTTCGGGCGACCAGTCGCCGATCAGGTTTCTTTGTGGAGTCCCTACGAATGGCGCAATGATTCTTTGCCCTGGGAACGTCCGTCGCCGACCCTTGTCCGCGGGTTTACCCGGCAGTAGCCTTCGCGCAGTCGTTCGTACTGTCGGTAACAGTCGTATACAGGGGGTGGCCGAGGTGGCCCGCAGACCGATAGCGCTCGTGACGGCGGGGGTGCTGTTCCTGGAGGCGCCGGCCATCGTCGGGCTCAACGCCGTCATGGCCCGTTTCGTCGAGGCCCAGTCGATGTCCCTGGACGGGCTCGACCCCGACCACATGGTGACCGGCACGTGGGTGCTCGGCATCGTCTCGGGGCTGCTCCTCGCGCTCTGCGCCACCGTCGCGCTGATCGCCGGCATCCGTGACAAGCGGCCGGGGCGGGCGGGCCGGGCCTTGCTCGTCGGCTGCGCCGTCGTGCACGGGCTGCTCGGCGCCGTGACGGTCGGTCTGATCGGCTGGGGGGCCTTCGCGTTCATGACCGTGGTGCTCGGCCTGATCGTGCTGACGCTGGTGGCGTACGGCAAGGGCGCCGACACGCCCGGAACCCCCGAGACCCCCGAAGGGGCGCCGGCGCCCGCGTAGGAAGCGTGGTTCCCGTCCGGGAGCCTGGGCCCGTCCGGGAACCTGGGCCCCGTCGTCAGTGCCACAGGTCCGTGATCGAGACCCCCAGCTTGCCGAGCAGCCTGCGCAGCAGCGGCAGGGACAGGCCGATCACGTTGCCCGGGTCGCCGTCGATGCCGTCGATGAACGGCGCCGAACGGCCGTCCAGGGTGAACGCGCCCGCCACGTGCAGCGGTTCGCCGCTCGCCACGTACGCGGCGACCTCGGCGTCGGTCGGCTCGCCGAAGCGGACCACGGTCGAGGCGGTCGCCGACTCGTAGCGCTTGGCGGCCGTGTCGTAGACGCAGTGCCCGGTCTGGAGGATGCCGACCCTGCCCCGCATGGCCTTCCAGCGGGCGGTGGCGTCCTCGGCGTCCGCGGGCTTGCCGAGGGCCTGCCCGTCGAGTTCGAGGACCGAGTCGCAGCCGATGACCAGCGCGCCGAAGACCTCGGGGCGGGCGGCCACATGGGCGGCCTTGGCCTCGGCGAGCGCGAGGGCCAGTTCGGCGGGCGTCGGGGCGTGGACCTTGTCCTCGTCGACGCCGCTCACGATGACCTCGGGGGCGAGTCCGGCCTGCCGCAGCAGTCCGAGACGGGCGGGCGAGGCGGAGGCGAGCACGACACGGCGGCGATCAGGAGTCATGGGGGAAGCGTAGCCAGTACGGCCGCTCCCGGCGCCCATTCGGTGGACCGGCCACTCAGTGGACGCCGACCACGAACATCGCCACCACCATCGCCAGGGCCAGCAGGATCGACGCGCGACGCAGCATCGCCTGCATGTCGCGCATCTCCTTCGGCGGCTCGTTCTCCGGGTCGGACCACAGCATGCGTCCGATCCTGCTCGTGCGACGGCCGGGGCGCCTGAGTACTCGTACTCAAGCGCCCCGGTGCCGAAGGACTAGAAGGACTAGTCGAACGCCTGATTACGGCGCGGTGAACACCCCCGCCTCGGCCGACGTCAGCGCCGCCCGGGCCGCCCGCTCGCCGTCCTCCGGGCCCAGCGGCTCGCGCGTGATCATGAAGCGGTAGTAGAGCGGGGCGGAGACCGCGCGCAGCAGCTCCAGCTCGTCCGTCTCCGGCGGGATCTCGCCGCGCGCCGCACCCCGCTTCACCACCGGGGCCCACTCCTCCAGGCGGGCCCGGTAGAAGCCGTTCAGCGCCTCGGCGCACTCCTCGTCGCAGGCCGCCGCCGCGATGACCGCGCGGAAGACGCCGCCCATCCGGGCGTCGGTGAGCGTCCTGACGACGAGTGCGGCGTTGGCCCGCAGGTCGCCCGCGAGGCTGCCGGTGTCGGAGGCCGGCAGGGACTGCTCGGCCATGTCGCGCAGCAGGTCGGCGACGAGGCCGACGGGGGAGCCCCAGCGCCGGTAGACGGTCGTCTTGCCCACGCCCGCGCTCGCGGCGACATGGTCCATGTTCAGCGCGTGGAAGCCCGTGGCGGCCAGGGCGTCCTCGGTCGCTTCGAGGACGGCCCGGCGCACCTTCGCGGTACGGCCCCCGGGACGCACGGTGCCGGGCACGGCCGGCTGGCTCTCACTCAAACGGGTCTCCTGTTCCATTAACGCCTTCGAGTCTGCTACGGTACGGGACATCTTAACGGAAACAGATTCCCATTAAGGGGTCCGCCGATGGTTGCCACCGATGTCCGGTCACAGGCCGGCACCCAGCCCGCCGCACGTATGGACGGACGGATGCGGCTCGTCCTCCTCGTCCTCCTCGTCGCCCAGTTCATGCTGGCCGTCGACTTCTCGATCCTGAACGTCGCGCTGCCCGTCATCGGCGAAGGACTCGGCTTCTCGCTGGCGAACCTCCAGTGGATCGCCACCGCCTTCGCGCTCGCCGCCGCCGGATTCACCCTCCTCTTCGGGCGCGTCGCCGACCTCGTCGGACGCCGCCGCCTCTTCCTCGGCGGCATGGCGCTCCTCGGGCTCTCCTCGCTCCTCGGCGGCCTCGCCACCGACCCGGCCCTGCTGATGGCCGCGCGCGTCGCCCAGGGCCTCGCCACCGCCGCCGTCACGCCCGCCGGGCTCTCCCTGCTCACGTCCTCGTTCCCCGAGGGCCCCCTGCGCGCCAAGGCGCTCGGCCTGAACGGCGCGCTGATGTCGGCCGGGTTCACCACGGGCGCGATCCTCGGCGGCGTCCTGACCGAGCTGCTCTCCTGGCGCTGGGCCTTCTTCATCAACGTGCCCGTCGCCCTCGCGGTCCTGCTCGTCGCGCCCGCCGTGCTCAAGGAGAGCCGCCCGGCCGTCCGCCCGCGCCTCGACGTCCCCGGCGCGATCACCGTCACCGGCGGCCTCCTCGCGCTCGTCTACGGCCTCACCACCGAGCCCCTGGCGCTGCCGGTCGGCATCGCCCTGCTGGTCGCCTTCTGGTTCGTGGAGCGCCGCGCCGCCTCACCCCTCGTACCGGTACGGATCCTCGCCCGCCCCACCGTGATCTGGGGCAACCTCGCCGGGCTCGTCGCCTTCGTCACCGAGACCTCGCTGGTCTTCCTGATGACGCTCTACCTGCAGGACGTCCTCGGCTTCTCGCCGCTCGCCGCCGGCCTGTCGTTCGGCGTGCTCGGCGCGGGCACGGTCATCGGCGGGGTCTTCGCGCCGCGCTTCATCGGCCGGTACGGCTCCCGCGCCGCCCTCGTCGTCGGCGGGCTGATCCAGGCCGTCGCCACGGTCTCCCTCTACGCCCTCGGCGACGACCGGAGCTGGCTCTGGCTGCTGCTCGCCGCCACCTTCGTCGGCGGTGTCGGCAACATGCTCGCCATCGTCGGCTTCATGGTCACCGCCACCTCCGGGCTGCCCGACTCCGAGCAGGGCATGGCGACCGGCCTCGCCACGATGACCCAGCAGATCGGCATCACCATGGGCACGCCGATCATGAGCGCCGTCGTCGTCACCTCCACCACGGTCTTCGACGGCATCGGCCTCGCGGTCCTGGTCAATGCCGCGATCGTCGTCGTGGGCGCCGTCCTGGCCGGGATCTTCCTGCGCCGCACGTGACGGCTTCCCGGGTACGCGAAAGGCCGGACCCCGCGCATGGGGTCCGGCCTTCGGCGTCGAGACAGTCGAAAAACCAGAAGAGCTACGCCGGCCAGTAGGACCGCGCCCACGAGCGCGGCCCCGGCCGGGGCCGTACCGAACGGGCGATGCGGGCCGGGTCCGACCAGCCCTCCGGGGACTCCGGGCCGTCACCGCCGGCCGCGGCGGCCGCAGCAGTCGCCGCGGCCCGGGCCTGGACCACCGCCAGAGCGGCGGCCAGCTCCTCCGGGGTCGGGTTTCCTCGTACGACCTTGATCATGTCGACTCCCTGAGGTCTAGAGGGGGATGTTGCCGTGCTTCTTCGGAGGGAGGGATTCCCGCTTTGTACGCAGCTGACGCAGGCCCTTCACGATCTGCGGGCGGGTGTCCGACGGCAGGATGACCCCGTCGATGTAGCCGCGCTCGGCCGCCGTGTACGGGTTGAGCAGGGTGTCCTCGTACTCCTGGATCAGCCGCGCCCGCTCCGCCTCCTGATCCTCGGCCGCCGCGATCGTCCTGCGGTGCAGGATGTTCACCGCGCCCTGCGCGCCCATGACCGCGATCTGCGCGGTCGGCCACGCCAGGTTCAGGTCGGCGCCCAGGTGCTTGGAGCCCATGACGTCGTACGCGCCGCCGAAGGCCTTGCGGGTGATGACGGTGATCAGCGGGACCGTCGCCTCGGCGTACGCGTAGATCAGCTTGGCGCCCCGGCGGATGATGCCGCCGTACTCCTGGTCCACGCCCGGCAGGAAGCCCGGCACGTCGACGAAGGTGATGACCGGGACGTTGAACGCGTCGCAGGTGCGCACGAAGCGCGCGGCCTTCTCGCTCGCGTTGATGTCCAGGCAGCCGGCGAACTGCATCGGCTGGTTGGCGACGATGCCCACCGGGAAGCCCTCCACGCGGCCGAAGCCGGTGAGGATGTTCGGCGCGAACAGCGACTGCGTCTCCAGGAACTCGCCGTCGTCGACGATGTGTTCGATGACGGTGTGCATGTCGTACGGCTGGTTGGCGGAGTCCGGGATCAGGACGTCCAGCTCGCGGTCCTCGTCCGTCGCCTCCGTCTCGGCGGTCTCCGGGAAGGCCGGCGGCTCGGAGAGGTTGTTCGACGGCAGGTACGACAGCAGGGACTTGACGTACTCGATCGCGTCCTTCTCGTCACCGGCCATGTGGTGCGCCACACCGGACGTGGTGTTGTGCGTGCGCGCGCCGCCCAGCTCCTCGAAGCCGACGTCCTCACCGGTGACCGTCTTGATGACGTCCGGGCCCGTGATGAACATGTGCGAGGTCTGGTCGACCATGACGGTGAAGTCGGTGATCGCGGGGGAGTAGACCGCGCCGCCCGCGCAGGGGCCGACGACCAGGGAGATCTGCGGGATCACGCCGGAGGCATGGGTGTTGCGGCGGAAGATCTCGCCGTACATGCCGAGGGCCATGACGCCCTCCTGGATCCGCGCGCCGCCCGAGTCGTTGATCCCGACCACCGGGCAGCCGGTCTTCAGCGCGAAGTCCATGACCTTCATGATCTTCTGGCCGAAGACCTCGCCGAGCGCGCCGCCGAAGACCGTGAAGTCCTGCGAGAAGACGGCGACCGGACGGCCGTCGACCGTGCCGTAGCCGGTCACCACACCGTCGCCGTACGGACGGGTCTTCTCCAGGCCGAAGTTGGTCGACCGGTGCCGGGCCAGCTCGTCGAGCTCCACGAACGAGCCCTCGTCGAGCAGGAGTGCGATCCGCTCCCGCGCGGTCAGCTTGCCCTTCGCGTGCTGCTTCTCCACCGCCCGCTCGGAGCCGGCGTGGGTGGCCTCGTCAATCCGGCGCTGAAGGTCCGCGATCTTGCCCGCGGTCGTGTGAATGTCGATCTCTTGCGGCTCTACCGACTCGGACATCGGGATGCGGCTCCCTGCCTGGTCACGGGGGTTCGTTTACTACGAATGGGCTACTGCTCGGCTACTGACCCGTAGCGTATCGACGGCGATACGGTTCGGCACTGCGGTCTTTGCCACACCTAGTCTGGCTTGCATGACGTCCTCAGATGCCTCAGGAGCGCGGTGGTCCGACCTGGACCGGCCCCCGCTCAACGCCGCCGCGCTGCGCCGCGCGCTCGTCCTCCCCGACGGGCTCTGGACCTCGTTCGACCTGGTCACCACGGTCGGCTCCACCAACTCCGACCTGGCCGCCCGCGCCGACGAGCTGCCCGAGGGGGCCGTGCTCGTCGCCGAGGAGCAGACGTCGGGGCGCGGCCGCCTCGACCGCGACTGGGTCTCGCCGCCGCGCGCGGGGCTCTTCCTCTCCGTCCTGCTCAAGCCGGACGTGCCCGTGCACCGCTGGGGCTGGCTCCCGCTGCTCACGGGCGTCGCGGCGGCGACCGGGCTCGCGAAGTCCGCCGGCGTGGACCTCTCCCTCAAGTGGCCGAACGACCTGCTGGTTTCGGTCGGGGGCGAGGAGCGGAAGGCCGGCGGGATCCTCGCCGAGCGGGCGGGCGAGGACGGGGTCGTCGTCGGGATCGGGGTCAACGTGACCCTGAAGGCGGAGGAGCTGCCGGTGCCGGGCGCCGGTTCGCTGCTCCTCGCCGACGCGATCTCCACGGACCGCGACACGCTGCTGCGCTCCGTCCTGCGCTCCCTGGAGCACTGGTACGGGGAGTGGACCCGGGCCGACGGCGACCCGGTCGCCTCCGGCCTCCAGGCCGCGTACGAGGCGGGCTGCTCGACCCTGGGCCGGCACATCCGGGCCGACCTCCCGGGCGAGCGGATGCTGGAGGGCGAGGCGGTCGGCGTGGACGGCGACGGGCGCCTGGTGGTGGCGACCGAGGGCGGCGGCACGGAGGCGGTCGCGGCGGGCGACATCGTCCACGTCCGCGCCACGGGCTGAACCCGGCTGTGACCCGGGGGCGGGACCGCGCCGCCCCCGGGAGACCGTCGAACCGCCGGAACGGCGTGAGCTGGCACACACCTGTCGTATCGTGGAGCGCGATCCAGGGCGACAGATCGGCAGGGCAGTGGGCAGGGAAACGGCAGGAGGCGGCCGGTGACCGTCGACGACGCGCACAACGGCGGTGAGGCGGAGCCACCCGCCGAGGCGGAGCCGCCGGCTGAGGCGGAGCCGCCGGCGTACCCCACGCCGCACCACCACGTCGACCACACGGCCGAGCCGACCGACGACCCCCTCGCGATCCGCCTGGAACAGCTCATCCTCGGCGCGGACCGCCGCTACACCCCCTTCCAGGCCGCCCGCACGGCCGGCGTCTCCATGGAGCTCGCCTCCCGGTTCTGGCGCGCCATGGGCTTCGCCGACATCGGCCAGGCCAAGGCGCTCACCGAGGCCGACGTCCTCGCCCTGCGCCGCCTCGCCGGTCTCGTCGAGGCGGGGCTGCTCAGCGAGCCCATGGCCGTCCAGGTCGCCCGGTCCACCGGCCAGACCACCGCCCGGCTCGCCGAGTGGCAGATCGACTCGTTCCTGGAGGGCCTCACCGAGCCGCCCGAGCCCGGGATGACGCGTACCGAGGTCACGTACCCCCTGGTCGAGCTGCTCCTGCCCGAGCTGGAGGAGTTCCTGATCTACGTCTGGCGCCGCCAGCTCGCCGCCGCCACAGGGCGTGTCGTGCAGGCCGCCGACGACGAGGAGATGGTCGACCGGCGGCTGGCCGTCGGCTTCGCCGACCTCGTCGGGTTCACCCGGCTGACCCGCCGCCTGGAGGAGGAGGAGCTCGGCGAGCTGGTCGAGGCCTTCGAGACCACCTGCGCCGACCTCGTCGCCGCGCACGGCGGCCGGCTGATCAAGACCCTCGGCGACGAGGTGCTGTACGCCGCCGACGACGCGGGGACCGCCGCCGAGATCGCGCTGCGCCTGATCGAGACGCTCAGCCACGACGAGACGATGCCCGCCCTGCGCGTGGGCATCGCGTTCGGCACGGTGACGACCCGGATGGGCGACGTCTTCGGTACGACGGTGAACCTCGCGAGCCGGCTCACCTCGATAGCGCCCAAGGACACCGTCCTGGTCGACGGGGCGCTCGCCGAGGAGCTGACCCGTACCGGCGACGCGCCCGTCTCGGAGACGCAGGCGGCCGAGGAGGCGGCCCGCGCCGAGAAGGAGGGCGAGCAGGCGCCGACGTACCGCTTCGCGCTGCAGCCGATGTGGCAGCGCCCGGTGCGCGGTCTCGGCGTCGTGGAGCCCTGGCACCTGACCCGTCGCCCGACCTAGGATCCCGGTGAACAGTCGTTAACCGGGAGGGACGGGCCATGTCCGAGCAGTCCGAGCAGCGCTTTGGTGAATTCGTCGCGGTCCGTAGGCACGAGCACGTCGCCGAGCTGGTCCTCGACCGGCCCAAGGCGATGAACGCGGTCTCCCTGGAGATGGCCCGCTCGATCAGCGCCGCCTGCGCGGCGCTCGCGGCGGACGACTCGGTACGGGTGACGGTGCTGACGTCCTCCAACGACAGGGCCTTCTGCGTCGGCGCCGACCTCAAGGAGCGCAACTCCTTCACGGACGCCCAGATGGTCCAGCAGCGGCCCGTCTCGCGCGGCGCGTACGGCGGCGTGCTCGACCTGCCGATGCCGACCGTCGCCGCCGTGCACGGCTTCGCGCTCGGTGGCGGCTACGAGCTGGCGCTCGCCTGCGACGTGATCGTCGCCGACGCGACGGCCGTGGTCGGGCTGCCCGAGGTGTCGGTGGGCGTGATCCCTGGCGGCGGCGGTACGCAGCTGCTGCCGCGCCGGGTGGGCGCGGCGCGCGCGGCCGAACTGGTCTTCACCGCGCGGCGTGTGGAGGCGGCGGAGGCGCGTGACCTGGGCCTCGTCGACGTGCTCGCGGAGGACGCCCGCACGGCTGCCCTGGAGCTGGCCGGCCGGATGGCGGCCAACTCGCCGGTCGGCCTGCGCGCCTCGAAGCGCGCGCTGCGGCTCGGACAGGGCCTGGACCTGAGGGCGGGCCTGGAGGTCGAGGACGCGGCGTGGCGCTCGGTGGCGTTCTCGGGGGACCGGGCGGAGGGCGTGGCGGCGTTCAACGAGAAGCGGAAGCCGGAGTGGCCGGGGGTCTGAGAATCGGCTGAGAAGACGCCGATTCGACGTCGATTGTCACGTTCCGTGATGCTCCACGCGTAAAAAAGGGCGAAACGTCCCTAAACTGGATGAATGGGAGAGGACGTTCGGCTGCGGGCCGTAGTGGCGCTGGCGCAGGCGATGGCGGCGGCGCACACCCCGCGCGAGTTCTGGCGGGCCGCGGCGCTGGGTGCCCGCGACGGGCTCGGCGGGACCTTCGCCGCACTCTCGGTCTGGGAGCGCGACCACGGCCGGCTCAAGGTGCTCGTGAACGCCGGCGAGCGGGCCGCGGGCGAGGAGGAGTTCCCCGACGCGGAGACGTACCCGGTGCACCAGTTCCCCGAGATCACCGAGTTCCTGCACGCGCAGTGGGCCGGTGGCGGGGAGCCCGACGCCTGGGTGGAGACCGCGGACGACCGCGTCCCGACCGGCCGCGTCACGGGCCTGCGCATGCGCGGGCGGGGCTGCTGCGTGGTCGCGCCGGTGGTGCTGCACGGCAGGGCCTGGGGCGAGCTGTACGTGGCGCGGCCGAGGGGTGCGCCGGTCTTCGACCGCGACGACGCGGACTTCGCGGCGGTGCTCGCGGCCGTGGTGGCGGCGGGCATCGCCCAGGCGGAACGCCTGGAGGAGGTGCGGAAGCTGGCCTTCACCGACCCGCTGACCGGGCTCGCGAACCGGCGCGCGGTCGACACCCGGCTCGACGAGGCGATCGAGCGCTACCGGGTCGACGGTTCCGTGGTGAGCCTGGTGGTCTGCGACCTGAACGGCCTCAAGCGCGTCAACGACACCCACGGCCACGCGGTCGGCGACCGCCTGCTCGAACGCTTCGGCTCGGTGCTCTCACGATGCGGTGCGATGCTCCCGGGCGCGCTCTCGGCGCGGCTCGGCGGCGACGAGTTCTGCCTCCTGTCGATCGGCCCGACGTCGGACGAGGTGGTGGCGGTAGCCGACGAACTCTGTGTACGGGCTGGGGAGCTTGAGCTGGGCGAAGGCGTGGCGTGCGGCGTCGCGTCCACGGGCGACCCCATCGGCCCGGTCAAATCCGCCCGCCGCCTCTTCCGCCTCGCGGACGCGGCCCAGTACCAGGCCAAGGCGGCCCGCTCGGCAAAACCGGTGGTGGCAGGCCGCGACGGCACGGTCATCCCCCTCGCCGACGCCCCACCGGGCGCCCGAGACCGCCGACGCTTCCGCGACGCACCGCCGGTCTAGGCCGGCGTCCGGAACATCGGTAAGGACCTGCCCCCAGGTCGACTAGTGACATGTTGGTCTTCAATCCGTAGGGTGCTGAATATGGATATGCACTCAGTCGTCCTCGGCACGTCCGGCACCAGCTTCCAGGACGTCATCGACGTCGCCCGCCACGGTGCGCGCGTCGAGTTGTCGCCCGAGGCCGTGCGGGCGCTCGCCGGGGCACGTGCCGTTGTCGACGCGCTTGCCGCCAAGCCTGAGCCCGTGTACGGCGTCTCCACCGGGTTCGGGGCCCTCGCCACCCGGCACATCAGCCCCGAACTGCGCGCGCAGCTCCAGCGCAACATCGTCCGCTCGCACGCCGCCGGCATGGGCCCGCGCGTCGAGCGGGAGGTCGTGCGGGCCCTGATGTTCCTGCGGCTCAAGACCGTCGCCTCCGGGCACACCGGCGTGCGGCCCGAGGTCGCGCAGACCATGGCCGACGTCCTCAACGCGGGCATCACCCCCGTCGTCCACGAGTACGGCTCCCTCGGCTGCTCCGGCGACCTCGCGCCGCTCTCGCACTGCGCCCTGACCCTGATGGGCGAGGGCGACGCCGAGGGGCCCGACGGTGTCGTGAAGCCTGCCGGCGAGCTGCTCGCCGCCGCCGGGATCGACGCCGTCGAGCTGCGCGAGAAGGAGGGCCTCGCCCTCCTCAACGGCACCGACGGCATGCTCGGCATGCTGATCATGGCCCTCGCCGATCTGGAGAACCTCTACACGTCGGCCGACATCACCGCCGCGCTCTCCCTGGAGGCCCTCCTCGGCACCGAGAAGGTCCTCGAACCCGAGCTGCACGCCATCCGCCCCCACCCCGGCCAGGGCGCCTCCGCCGCCAACATGCTCGCCGTGCTCAAGGGCTCCGGGCTCACCGGCCACTTCCAGGAGGAAGAGGCCCCGCGCGTCCAGGACGCGTACTCCGTGCGCTGCGCCCCGCAGGTCGCCGGCGCCGGCCGCGACACCATGGCCCACGCCCGTACGGTCGCCGAGCGCGAGCTCGCCTCCGCCGTCGACAACCCCGTGATCCTCGCGGACGGCCAGATCCGCTCCAACGGCAACTTCCACGGCGCCCCCGTCGCGTACGTCCTCGACTTCCTCGCGATCGCCGCCGCCGACCTCGGCTCCATCGCCGAGCGCCGCACCGACCGGCTCCTCGACAAGAACCGGTCCCACGGCCTGCCGCCCTTCCTCGCCGACGACGCCGGCGTCGACTCGGGCCTGATGATCGCCCAGTACACCCAGGCCGCCCTGGTCAGCGAGATGAAGCGGCTGGCCGTCCCGGCCTCCGCCGACTCCATCCCGTCCTCCGCGATGCAGGAGGACCACGTCTCCATGGGCTGGTCCGCCGCCCGCAAGCTGCGCACCGCGATCGGCAACCTCAACCGGATCATCGCCGTCGAGCTGTACGCCGCCACCCGCGGCATCGAGCTCCGCCGCGGCCTCACCCCCGCCCCCGCCTCGCAGGCCGCCATCGACGCCCTGCGCGCCGCCGGGGTCGAGGGCCCGGGCCCGGACCGCTTCCTCGCCCCCGACCTGGAGGGCGCCGACGCCTTCGTACGGGAGGGCAAGCTGGTCGCCGCCGTGGAGCCGGTCACCGGGCCGCTGGCCTAGCCGGGGAACGAAAAAGGGCCGCCGTCCCCAGCCGGGGCGGCGGCCCTTCCTCGTACAGCTCAGTACGCCTCAGTGCGCGCGGCCCCCGCGTCTCATCGCCAGGGCTACGAACCCGGCCCCGACCGCCAGGAAGCCCGTCCCGCCGATCACGTACGGCGTCGTGTTCGGGCCGCCCGTCTCCGCGAGCCGCGGGCCCTCGGCCGTGTGTTCCTGCCCGGCCGCGCCCACGCGGCCCTCGTCGGTCGCGTTCGCGGACGGGACGAACCAGAGAGCGAAGAGCAGCGCCCCGGCCGTCGTGGCGGTCAGCAGCGGGCGTCGTGCGACGGACACAGAGATTCGATCCCCCTTGCGGAAACCGCGAATTGGCAGCTGCCGACGATGCTAATGAACACAGCGGGTCGGATGAAAGTCGAGCGCCCCGGCGGCCTACGCTCCGTCGTATGAGCACTTCCGAGACATCACGTTATGTACGGCTTCGGGTGGAAGTCGTCCTGGAGATCACCGGCTCCGAGGAGCTGACCGGCGCGGCCCTCGGCCGGATCGACACCGACGAGTTCATGCCGGAGGAGGAGCGCGTGCACGCCCGCTCCGCCGTACGCGAGGACAACGCCGAGGCGCTGGCCTATCTGATCGAACCGTTCGACCTGGTCAGCGAGGTCCCCGGGATCGAGCTCGTACAGGCCTCGTGGAGCAGCGAGGAGGTCGACCACGACCCCGATGCCCAGGAGTGGGACCTCGACGAGGAAGATGAGGTGGACGAGGACGAGGACGAGGACGAAGACGAGCGCGCGGAAGACACGGAACGGGTCTGACAGGTCTGACGGGGGCGCCACACCCCCTCGAAGCCCCGGTACGGCCTTCCGTACCGGGGCTTCGCCCTGTACGGGACCGCGTTCGAGAAACGCATACGGGAACCGAACGCTCCGTGCGTACGTGTTGATCAGTGGCGTTGCCCACAAACTCCCCGCTCGCGGAACCGGGCAGGGTCTCATGGATGTTCAGACGAGTGACGAGTGTTGGCAGGGATTCGGCGACGATGGAGAAGCGTGTGATGACGGACAGCAAGCGCCGGAGGAGCCTGGCGGCGGCTGCCGCGGTGCTCAGCGGCGTATTGGTGCTCTCGGCGTGCAGCGACGGGGACAAGAGCGGCGCGGCCGATCCCTCCAAGTCGGACCAGTCACAGGCTCAGGTCGACGAGGCCGCGGCGCAGAAGACGTCGAAGGCCCAGATAGCCATCTCGCCGAAGAACGGTGCGGCCAACGCGTCGATCAACAACGACGCCAAGGTCTCCGTCACCGAGGGCACGCTGACCGAGGTCACGCTCACCACCGCCGAGGGCACCCCCGTCAAGGGTGAGATCGCCGCCGACGGCAAGAGCTGGAAGCCCACCGGGGCCCTCAAGCGCGCCACCGTCTACAAGCTCTCGGCGACGGCGAAGGACGCGGACGGCCTGGAGGCGCACGAGAACTCGTCCTTCACCACCGTCTCGCAGGCCAACAGCTTCATCGGCAACTTCACCCCCGAGGACGGCTCCACCGTCGGCGTGGGCATGCCGGTGTCGATCAACTTCAACAAGGCCATCACCGACAAGGCCGCCGTCCAGGGCGGCGTCAAGGTGACCTCCAGCACCGGCCAGGAGGTCGTCGGGCACTGGTTCAACTCCCAGCGCCTTGACTTCCGCCCCGACGACTACTGGACCGAGGGCTCGACGGTCACGCTGAAGCTGGACCTCGACGGCGTCGAGGGCGCCAAGGGTGTCTTCGGCGTCCAGCAGAAGACCGTGACCTTCAAGATCGGCCGGAACCAGGTCTCCACCGTCGACGTCGCGACGAAGACGATGACGATCAAGCAGGACGGCAAGACGGTCAAGACCATCCCGATCTCCGCCGGCTCCCCGGAGAACCCGACCTACAACGGTCAGATGGTGATCTCCGAGAAGTTCAAGGAGACCCGGATGAACGGCGCCACCGTCGGCTTCACCGACGACGACGGCAAGGGCGAGTACGACATCAAGGACGTCCCGCACGCCATGCGCCTGTCCACCTCGGGCACGTTCATCCACGGCAACTACTGGGGCCCGGACTCGATCTTCGGCTCCGCCAACACCAGCCACGGCTGCGTGGGCCTGAACGACGTCAAGGGCGCCGGCGACCCGAACCAGATGGCCGCCTGGCTCTACGACCACTCGATCGTCGGCGACGTCGTCATCGTCAAGAACTCCAAGGACAAGACGATCGCCCCGGACAACGGCCTCAACGGCTGGAACATGAGCTGGTCCGCCTGGAAGGCCGGCTCGGCGGTCTGATCCGACCGGTACGCGTCTGTGAGAACGGCGGCCCCCTCCCGTGTGGAGGGGGCCGCCGTTCTTCGTACCGTCCCGTTCCCGCTATCGGACGGCCGGCTCGTCCACGCCCCACTGCGCGAGCAGCCGCAGGGCGTCCGCCGAGGCCGTCCCCGGCTCCGCGTGGTACGTCACCAGCATGAGATCCGGGTCCGGGCCCGCGACCCTCAGCGACTCGTACTGGAGCGTCATCTCGCCCACCAGCGGATGCCGCAGCCGCTTGCTCCCGTGCCCCTTGTCGGCGACCGTGTGCGCCGCCCACAGCGAGCGGAACTCCTCGCTCCGTACCGACAGTTCGCCCACCAGCTCCAGCAGCGCCGGATCCTCCGGGTAGCAGCCCGCGTACAGCCGCAGCACGCTCACCGTCTCGGTCGCCTTGCAGTCCCAGTCGATGTACAGATCGCGGGAGTTCGGGTCGAGGAAGAGCATCCGCGCCATGTTCCGCTCGCGCGGCTCCCAGGTCGCGAAGTCGCCGATCAGCGCCCGGGCCATCCGGTTCCAGGCGAGGATGTCGAGGCGCCGGCCGACGACGAAGGCCGGGACGGTCTCCATCGAGTCGAGCAGCTGCCGGAGGCCGGGCCGCACCTGCTGGGGCCGGGCGATCGTCGCCCGGTGATGCTTCTTCTTCGCCGTCGGCTTCGCCAGGTGCGTCAGATGCGCGCGCTCGGAGTCGGTCAGCCGCAGCGCCCGCGCGATCGAGTCCAGGACCTCCATGGACACGTTGCGCCCGTTGCCCTGCTCAAGGCGCGTGTAGTACGCGACGGAGACCCCGGCCAGCTGCGCCAGCTCCTCCCGCCGCAGGCCCGGTACGCGGCGGTGGCGGCCGTAGTCCGGCAGGCCCACGTCCTCCGGCTTCAGCCGGGCCCGGCGCGAGCGCAGGAATTCGCTGAGTTCGGCACTGAGATCCATGCGACCCGATTATCCCAGGTCGTCCCTGCGGACGGCCAGGTGTTCCTGTCCCTGCCAGTGGTAGGCACGCTGGTCGTAGGCAGAACAGAGGGCTGGGTGGCGGCTCCGTACTTCGGCACGGTGGTGCCATGACCACGAGCGCCACGACCACCGCGAACCTCGCCACCGACACTGTCGCCGCCTACGCCGCCCCCGCCGCGCACGCGCCGCTGGAGCGCACCACCGTGCCCCGCCGCCCCGTCGGCGCGCACGACGTGCTCATCGAGATCAAGTACGCCGGCATCTGCCACTCCGACATCCACCAGGCCCGTGACGGCTGGGGCGAGGGCATCTTCCCGATGGTGCCCGGCCACGAGATCGCCGGCGTCGTCACCGAGGTCGGCACCGGCGTCACCCGGCACAAGATCGGCGACCGTGTCGGCGTCGGCTGCTTCGTCGACTCCTGCCGCGAGTGCGAGTACTGCCTGCAGGGCCTGGAGCAGTACTGCACGGGCGGCGGCATGGTCGGCACGTACAACGCCCTCGGCAAGGACGGCGAGCCGACCTACGGCGGCTACTCCACCCACATCGTCGTCGACGAGAACTACACCCTGCGCATCCCGGACGGCATCGCACTCGACGAGGCCGCTCCGCTGCTCTGCGCCGGCATTACCCTCTACTCGCCGCTCGCCCACTGGCAGGCGGGCCCCGGCAAGAAGGTCGCGATCGTCGGCCTCGGCGGCCTCGGGCACATGGGCGTCAAGATCGCCCACGCGCTCGGCGCCGAGGTGACCGTGCTCAGCCAGTCGCTGAAGAAGCAGGAGGACGGCCTCAAGCTGGGCGCGGACCACTACTACGCCACCAGCGACCCGGCGACCTTCACCGAGCTGGCCGGTACGTTCGACCTGATCGTCTCCACCGTCTCCGCCCCGCTCGACTTCGGCGCCTACCTCGGGCTGCTCAGGACCGACGGCGCGCTGGTGAACGTCGGCGCCCCCGAGGAGCCGATCTCGCTCAACCTGTTCCCGCTGATGCTCGGCCGCAAGACGCTCGCCGGCTCGGCGATCGGCGGCATCGCCGAGACCCAGGAGATGCTGGACTTCTGCGCGGAGCACGGCCTGGGCGCCGAGATCGAGCTGATCCGCGCCGACCAGATCAACGAGGCGTACGAGCGGGTGCTCGCGAGCGATGTGCGGTACCGCTTCGTGATCGACGCGTCGACGATCTGAGGAACTCGGGCCTCGGGGCCTGCGGGCCTGAGGAGTTGAGGACCTGAGGGCCTGAGGGCCTGAGGGCGTGCCGGGGCATGACGTACGAGGTAATCGACCCCGTACGGCATGCCCCGGCACCCTTGCGTCATGACCGCATACGCCCTCGCGAACCTGACCCCGCAGCCTGGCATCCACGACGACGTCCTCACCTACATGGAGCGCGTCCAGTCCACGCTCGACCCCTTCGGCGGCAGCTTCCTCGTCCACGGCGCTCCCGAGCGGGAGGTCCGGGAGGGCGCGTGGCCCCAGGACCTCGTCCTCGTCTCCTTCCCGTCGATGGACCACGCCCGCCGCTGGTACGACTCCGCCGCGTACCAGGAGCTGATCCCGCTGCGCGCCCGGCACATCCCGGGCGACCTGCTGCTGATCGACGGGGTCGCCCCCGGGTACGACCCGGCGACGACCGCCGCGATGCTGCGCGCAGCGTCAAGCCGTACGGCCTGAGCGGAGCTCAAGACGGGTCCCGCCGAAGCCCGCGCGGAACCGGTGGTCGTGCGAGACCGCGACCACCGCGCCCTCGAAGGCGGCCAGGGCCGCCTCCAGGTCCTCCACCAGGGAGAGCGCCACGTGGTTGGTCGGCTCGTCCAGGACCAGCAGGTCGGCGGGGTGGGTCACCAGGCGGGCCAGCTCCAGGCGCCGCCGCTGGCCCACCGAGAGCCGCGCCACGGGAACGGTCAGGTCCTCCTCCCGGAAGAGCCCGAGCGCGAGCAGCTCGTCCGCGTGCTCCTCGGGGAGACCGGGGCGGCCCGCCGCGTACGCCGTGAGCAGCGGCTTCGAGGACGGTACGGGCGGCAGCTCCTGGGCCAGGTACCCGACCCGGGCGGACCGGACGACGACCGTGCCGCTGTCGGGCCGCAGGTCCCCGGCGAGGACCCGGAGCAGGGTCGTCTTGCCGGCCCCGTTGGGCCCGGAGACGAGCAGCCGGTCGCCCGCGGAGACCCGCAGCTTGTCGAGCCGCAGCCGGTCGCCGACGACGATGTCGGCGAGCTCGGCGAGCACGCGCCGTTCGCTCTCGATGTGGGCCGTCGTCGTGAACGCCGCCCGGAACCGCAGGGGCTCCGGCGGGGGCGGCACCGGAGACGTACGGAGCTGTTCGAGCCGGGTCCTGGCCGCCCGTATCTGCCCGGACAGCTTGTTCTCCGACGAGCGCCGGTGCTTGCCGAAGCCCTGCCGGGGGTCCTTGCCGGAGCCCGCGAGCCGCTGCCCGGCCGCCGCCACCAGCTCCTCCGTACGGGCCAGCTCCTCCCGCCACTCCTCGTACTCCTGGGCCCAGCGGCGCAGGGCCGCCGCCTTCGCGGCGCGGTAGCCGGACCAGCCGTCCCCGTACCGGCTCACGGCCCGCGTGTCCCGGTCGACCTCCAGGACGGTCGTCGCCATGCCCTCCAGGAAGGCGCGGTCGTGGGTGACCGCGACGACGGTGCCGCGGTGGGTGCGCAGCCGTTCCTCCAGCCAGCCGGCGGCGGCCCGGTCGAGGTGGTTCGTCGGCTCGTCGAGCAGCAGCAGTTCGGCGCCGGAGGCGAGGACGCTGGCGAGGGCGAGCCGGGACTGCTCGCCGCCGGAGAGCGTGCCGACGGGCCGCTCGTACGGCACGTGGCCGAGACCGAGCCCGTGCAGCGCGGCGTCGACGAGAGCGTCGGCCTGGTACCCGCCCCGCTCCTCGTACCGCGCGGCCAGCTCGCCGTACGCGGTGAGTTCTTCGGCGGTCGCGGAGCCGAGCGACTCCTCGGCGGCCCGCATCTCCCGCTCCATCGCGCGGAGTTCGGCGAGCGCCGCGTCGATCGTGTCGCGCACGGTGTGCTCGGGGCCGACGCCGAAGGTCTCGGCGAGCGTCTGGGCGAGCCGGGCGACGCCACCGGGGAACCGGACGGTCACCCGCCCACTGTCGGGCCCCTCCGCCCCGGCGAGCAGCCGCAGCAGCGTGGACTTGCCGGACCCGTTCTCCCCGATGACGGCGGCTCTCTCGCCGGGGCGCACGGAGAACGAGATCTGTTCGAGGACGGAGCGGGTCCCGTAGGACTTGGAGACGTCATGGACGGTCAACTGGGCGCGATCGCGCATGGGATCTTTCCCTGGGGTGGCGGGTTCGTTCGGGCCGGGAGAGGGGACACCGGGACCACCACTGCCGCGCCCGAGGGGCGCCGGATCAGCGGGTCAGACCGTGTCCACGGCCGAAATCAGAGAAAGAAGTAGTACGAACCCATGCGATCGAGTGTAACCAGAGCACCCACGGCCGGGGCGGCCCTTTTCGGGGACGCCCCGGCCGTGCGCTGCCTCAGGGGACTACCCGGCTACTCGGCCTTCGCGACGCCGATCGGGCAGGAGACTCCCGTGCCGCCGATGCCGCAGTAGCCGGCCGGGTTCTTGTCCAGGTACTGCTGGTGGTAGCCCTCGGCCGGGTAGAAGGTGCGGCCCTCGGCCGGGAGGAGCTCCGTGGTGATCGTGCCGTAGCCGGAGCCGGTCAGGACCTTCTGGTACGCGGAGCGGGAGGCCTCGGCGGTCTCGGCCTGGGCGGGGGAGTGGGGGTAGAGCGCCGAGCGGTACTGGGTGCCGACGTCGTTGCCCTGGCGGAAGCCCTGGGTCGGGTCGTGGGACTCCCAGAAGAGCTTGAGCAGCTGCTCGTACGAGACCTTCGCGGGGTCGAAGACGACCCGGACGACCTCGGTGTGGCCGGTGAGGCCGGAGCAGACCTCCTCGTACACCGGGTTCTCCGTGAGGCCGCCCTGGTAGCCGACCAGGGTCGTCCAGACGCCCTCGGTCTGCCAGAACTTGCGCTCGGCGCCCCAGAAGCAGCCGAGGGCGAAGTCGGCGACCTCGAGCCCCTCGGGGTAGGGGCCGAGCAGCGCGTTGCCCAGGACCGTGTGGCGCTCGGGCACCGAGTACTCGGGCTCGGGACGGCCCTTCAGCGCCTGCTCGGGCGTGGGGAGGACGGGGGTGCGTGACAGGAACATGCGGCATCTCCTCGACGGTGGGCGTTACGCACAACGCCCGGGGGCCGGGAGGGATTCCCCCTCCCGGCCCCCGTCCCTGGTCACCGTCGCGCCAAGACCGATCAGTCGGTGGCGTGCACCTGGCGGACCGCGTAGTCACGGACGTTCAGGTACCGGTCCCGCGGATCGCCCGAGTACGTCCACGGCGCGTGGCCGATCCAGCCGTCGATCAGCCGGAACTGCTCCACCGCCTCCTCGTACCGGTCCTGCCAGTACAGGAACCACGCCAGCAGGTGCCGGACCCGTACCGTCCGCGGGTCGTCGGGCGCCGCGGCGGCCACGTCGGCCAGGGCCGCGTCCACCGCGGCCACGATCTTCGGCTCCTTCAGCCAGACGTCCGGGTCGATGTCGCTCTCGTGCTGCTCCTGCTCGAAGTACGCGTACAGGGGCAGCATCGAAAGCAGCTCGCCCGGCGCGCCCTTCGCGGCGGCGGCCAGGGCGAACGCCTCCGCCTCCTCGTGCGAGCCGCTCCACTTGGCGCACCAGTACTGCAGGGCACCGGTGTGCGGGTTCAGGGACGTCGTCGTCCGCTTGGTGATCTCCGCCCAGAGCTCCTCGTACCGCTCGTTCGAGTAGCCCAGGCCCATCGCCATCGGCTGCTCGATCATGTACGGGAGGGGATCGGCGGGGTCGGCGAGACGGGCCGCCTCGTGCGCGGCCTCCTGGGCCTTGGCCAGCAGCTGGTGGAAGACCCGGAACTGCTCCCGCGTGGTCTGGTTCGCCCGCTTGCTCCCGCGCACGTTCCACGCGACGAGCACCGACGCGTCCGCGTTGACCTGCGCGGCGACCGGGTCGCCGGGCCGGGCGGCCTGCCACTCCAGGAGCCAGGCGTCGTCCGTGGCGGCGAGCTCGGCGAGGGCGCGGATCCGCTCCCAGCGCTCGTCCCAGTTCTGGCCGCCGGCCGCCTCGATCCAGGCGGCCCCGGCCTCCCAGTCGCCCGCCTCGACCGCGGCCAGGGCGGCGGTCCGCTCCGCCGTCGGCGGCGCGGCGAGCTCGGTGTTCAGCTCGTCGCCCGGTACGAAGCCCCGCGCGACGACCGCCCGCGCGGCCTCGGCCTCGTCGGCCTCGCGCGAGGCCTCCAGCTGGGCGACCTCGGCCTCCAGGGCCTTGGCCTTGCGGATGTAGTACACCCCGCGCAGCACGTAGCCGACGACGAACAGCAGCAGTGCGCCGAGCACCGAAAGGAAGATGATCACGAGGCAAGCACCAGCTTTCGCAGCGGTTCGGTGTCGGGGCGGTCGGCGACGGCGGCGTCCAGGGCCAGCGTGAGCTGGTCCTCGAAGCCGCCCTCGGGGTAGCGGAGGTAGGCGGAGTCGGACCAGGACAGCGCCCAGCGGGTGGTGCCGCGGGCCGTCAGCTCGACGGAGACCAACTGGTTCAGGACCCGCCGGACCACCGGGCGGGCGAACTCGCGGGCCGCCCGGCCGGTCGCCGCGGCCGCCTCCTCGGACTTCGGGAAGCGGTCGGCGATCCGCCACAGCACCGCCGGGTCCGCCTGGACGGCGTCGAGCAGCGCGGGCAGCGCGGTCTCGGCGGAGCCGCCCGTCTCGGCGGCCACGGCCTGCCGGATGCCTTCGGCGCCCTCCTCGATCATCCGGGTCATGCTCCGGTGGACGAGCTCCTCCCAGTCCACCCGGGTCAGCGCCAGCGCCTCCGGGGTGAGCATGACCCGCTCCAGCGCGGTGAACGCGCCCACGGGGTCGGAGAGCAGCTCCAGGGACGGGCGGTCCGAACCCTGCGGGTCCGTCGCGTCCGCCGGCAGCGCCTCGATCCGGGCGACCCGGTCGGCGAGCGGCGGGTGGGAGTCGTACGGGTCCTGCTCGGTGGGCAGGTCCTCGCGCAGCTCGCCGAACTCCTCGGCGCGGGCGGGCAGCAGGTGCCGGAAGCCGCCGAAGACCTCGCCCTCGCGGGGCATGAGGCCGACGCCGGTGCCGATGACGGCGTAGCAGCGGAGGTAGAAGTCGTAGGCGGGCCCGAGGACGTTGATCTCGCGCAGCGCGGAGGCGTAGGCGTCCCGGCCGACGATCCGCGCGGCGGCGAGGTCGGCGGCCAGCTCCTGGCGGCGCCCGATGGAGCGGGTCGCGCGCAGGTAGAACTTCGCGTAGGCGGTGTAGATCTTCGCCATCGCCTTGTACGTGACACCCGAGCCGGTGGTGTTGATCTCCTTGGCCTTCTTGCCCTTGGTGACGCGCCGGTCGGCGGCCTTCTCCTGCTTGGCGCGCTCCTTGGACACCTTCTTCGCCGCGCGCTCCTCGAAGTGCTCGATGGTGCGCGTCAGCTGGAGGTGACCGCGGCGGATGAGCGGGGTAAGGCGGGTGTCGGAGTTGCTGTAGTGGCCGAGCTCATGGCCCAGCACACCGCGCAGTTGGCGCTCGTCCATGCCGGACATCAGCGGCAGACCGAGCAGCAGGGTCCGCTTTCCGCCGCGCAGACCGAAGAGCTTGGCCTCCTCGGCGACGGCGGCGTTGACCTTGTCGACGAGAAGGATCTCGTCCGGTGCGCGGGTGCCGACCTGCTCGGCGAGCTCACGCACGGTCCGCCAGAGCCGCGGCTCCTGGGCCTCCGTCACGCGGATGCCGACGGGCGGCTCCGGGGCGGGCGTACGGAGCATGAACATGCCGCGCACGATCGGGACGGCGAGGACCACCGACACGATCAGGATCTTCGCGGCGAGAGCGCCGGCGGTGAACTCGAACGCGAGGTAGTCCAGGACGCCGAGAACGGCGAGCAGGACGAAGCCGAGCAGGTAGAACCCGGCGAGAAGAACGAGCGCGCGGAAGGCGCGCAGATATGGGCCCATCAGGTCGGGATCCCCCCCAGGGATATGACGGGTGGTTCGATGGTGTGGTCCGCAGGGTGGTGCGGAACCGGATGAGTATGCACGGTGGCCGAAAAGCAGTGGTCGGCGGGGCTGCGGCGCCGGTGCGCGGGTGCCCGTCACGCGGAACGGCCCGCTTCCGAGGAAGCGGGCCGTTGAGCGAGTGAAGTGGGTGGGTGGCGTCAGCTGCGCAGTGTCGCCGGGCTGCCGCCGTTCGCCTCGTAACCGGCCACCGCCAGGTTCCGGTACACCGTGTACTCCGCCGCCGGGTCGCCGTTCAGCGTCCACGGGAGGGCGCCGATGTGACCGTCCACGTGGACCAGCTGGTCCATCGCCTCCGACCAGCGCTCCGCGCGGACCAGGAAGAGGACGAGCAGGTGCCGGACGTGGGCCAGCATCGGGTCGTCGGAGCGCGCCGAGTGGACCGCGTACAGCGCGCCCTCCATCGCCTTGCGCACCACCTCGGTCCGGAAGAAGTCCTGGACGAGCACGATCTCGGGCAGGTGCTCGTAGACCGCGAACAGCGGCAGCGCGGCGAGCAGCGAGCCCTGCGGGGCGCGCGCGGCGGCCGCCGTCGCGAAGCGGTCGGCGTCCTCACGCGAGCCGTGCCACTTCTCGCACCAGTAGTGCAGCGCCGCCAGGTGCGCGCCCATGTGCTGCGGCGCCCGGTCGATGATCTTCGCCCAGACCTGGTCGAACTCCTCGTGGCTGTAGCCGAGTCCCCGGGCGACGGTGAGCTGCGTGATGTACGGGACGGGGTCGCCGGGGGCGAGCAGCGCCGCCTCCTCGCTCGCCTTCTTCGCCTCTTCGAGGATGATCCGGAACTCGTCCGTGCCGGTCGAGGACGAGCGCCATGCCTGCTGGACCAGGAACTCCGCGTGGACCTCGGCCCCGCCCGCGTCCTTGGGGTTCTCCGCCCGCCAGGCCCGCAGCCAGGCCCCGCCGACGCCGGGCTTCTGCTGGAGCTCGAGGGAGGCCGCGCCCGCGAACGCCTGGACGCGCTGCCAACGGAGCTCGCCCTCCTTCCCCGTACCGGCGAGCAGCTGCGAGGCCGCCCGCCACTCCTGGGTCGCCTGGACCACGTCGAGCACGTCGAGCAGGTCGCGGTCGGGCCCCGGCATCCGTACGTCCTGCTCCTCCTGGCGCAGGAAGCCGTACGCCTCGGGGTCGGCGGCGTCCGGCGAGCCGGGCGCGACCTGACGGATGCCGACACCGGACCGGCGGCGCCGCACGGACAGGGTCACGACAGTGACCAGCAGAGCGGCGACCATCAGGAACCAGAGAATCTCCATGTGTCCATTGTCCAGGACACTCCCCGAGACGATGGGCGGCGGGCCCCCGCCCTCGGGACTACGCTCCTGAGTCATGAGCGACGAGCACATCCACCAGAGCTTCGAGACCCGCGCGATCCACGCGGGCAACACCGCCGACCCGCTGACCGGCGCGGTCGTCCCGCCGATCTACCAGGTGTCCACGTACAAGCAGGACGGCGTGGGCGGGCTGCGCGGCGGTTACGAGTACAGCCGGAGCGCCAACCCCACGCGCACCGCGCTCGAGGAGAACCTCGCGGCCCTGGAGGGCGGCAGGCGCGGTCTGGCCTTCGCCTCCGGTCTCGCGGCCGAGGACTGCCTGCTGCGGACGCTGCTCGCGCCCGGCGACCACGTGGTGATCCCGAACGACGCCTACGGCGGCACCTTCCGGCTCTTCGCCAAGGTCGTCCAGCGCTGGGGCGTCGACTTCTCCGTCGCGGACACCTCGGACGTCGAGTCGGTGCGCGGCGCCGTCAACGACCGTACGAAGGCGATCTGGGTCGAGACCCCGTCGAACCCGCTGCTCGGCATCACCGACATCCCCGCGGTCGCGGCAGTGGCGCGGGCGGCCGGCGCGAAGCTGGTCGTCGACAACACCTTCGCCTCGCCCTACCTCCAGCAGCCGCTGGCGCTCGGCGCGGACGTCGTCGTCCACTCGCTGACGAAGTACATGGGCGGCCACTCGGACGTCGTGGGCGGCGCGCTCGTGACGGCCGACGAGGCGCTCGGCGAGGAGCTGGCGTACCACCAGAACGCGATGGGCGCGGTCGCCGGGCCGTTCGACTCGTGGATCGTGCTGCGCGGCATCAAGACGCTGGCGGTACGGATGGACCGGCACAGCGAGAACGCGACCAAGGTCGCGGAGATGCTGACCCAGCACCCGAAGGTCACCCAGGTCCTGTACCCGGGTCTGCCGGAGCACCCGGGCCACGAGATCGCGGCCAAGCAGATGAAGTCCTTCGGCGGGATGATCTCCTTCCGGGTCGCCGGCGGCGAGGAGGCGGCGGTCGCCGTCTGCAACCGCGCGAAGCTCTTCACCCTGGGCGAGTCCCTGGGCGGTGTCGAGTCGCTGATCGAGCACCCGGGCCGGATGACGCACGCGAGCGTGGCCGGCTCCGCCCTCGAAGTACCGGCGGACCTCGTCCGGCTCTCGGTGGGCATCGAGAACGTCGAGGACCTGCTGGCGGACCTGCGCCAGGCGCTGGGCTAGGACGTACCGGGCCGGTACGTGCCGCAGCCTGACCGGGCCCCGCCTCAGGGCGCCCGGTCAGGCGGCGACCTTCTCGTCCTCCAGGCTCTCGCGCACCATGGCGCGCAGCTCGGGGCTGTCGGAGTGCCCGTGCACCGAGATCGCGTGCTCGGTCGCGGCCCGGACGACTTCCTCTTCCTCACCGGTGATGGTGAGCGTGCATCCCATCACGCTGGGTTCCTTGCGGCAGTCGGCGACTTTCCTGGTCATGACGACCTCCTCGGCTCGCTCGCCTGCTCCTTCCGGTCCTTCCAGCCTAGGACCGCCGTCACCAGCCTTCGAGCGGTGGCGTCGTCTCCGCGGGGCCCTGCCAGGGCTCGACGACCGACGCCCACACCACGAACACGAGTACGGCCGCGAGCAGCAGCGCCCACAGGGCCCTGCGCAGCGCGCGGTCTCGGTGCAGCAGCCGGTTCCCGCGCTCGACGGCCCGGGCGACCAGGTCCGCGGGGACCTGCGGATGCGGGGCGTCCAGCATCCGCCGCACCTCGTCCTCCCTGTCCTCGTACCGGCTCACGAGGCGAGCCTCCCGCCCGGTCCGCCGCCCTGCCCGCGCCGCCGGTCCCGCAGGGCGGACACGGAGCGGGCGCAGACGGCCCGTACCCGGTCCTCGGGAAGGCCGAGCAGGGCCGCGGTCTGCTCCTCGGCCACGCCCTCGTACAGCCGCAGTACAAGCACGAGGCGTTCCTGCGGGGTGAGCGCGGAGAGGATGCCGCCCCGGCCGCGGTGGTGGCGCCAGGCGGTGCGGGCGAAGCGGGCGGCGAGGTCGGCGCGGGTGCGGTCGTACGGGTCCTCGCCGCGCAGCCGGTCCCACTGGGCGTAGGTGTGGGCGAGGGAGGCGGTCAACAGGGCCTGGGCGTGCGGGTTGTGGGACCGGGTCTCGGCCGTGAGCAGCGTCGCGGCATGCAGGAGCCGCCCCGCCGCCCCCGCCACGAACGCCTCGAACTGCCGGGTGCGGAATCGGGGTTCGCCCGTCCGCGCGTCCTGCCGATCTCGCACGTCCTCATATGAGGACAGGGGAGGGCAGGGGTCAAGAGGCCGGCGGCAGGCGATCCACCGGACGGTCCGTCAGGAGGCCCGCCGGGAGGTCCGTCGGGATGTCCGTCAGGACGTGGCGGTGGGCTCCGTGCCGGTGGCGGGCGGGAGGCCCGACTGGCGGGCGGAGAGAGCCGAGTTGAAGCGGGTGAGCAGGGTGCAGAAGGACTCGCGCTCCGCCGCCGTCCAGCCCTCCGTCACCTGCGCCATCAGCTCGCGGCGCGAGGCGCGGACCTCCTCCAGGCGGGCCAGGCCTCGCGCGGAGAGCTGGAGCACGACCGCGCGCCCGTCCTCCGGGTGCGAGGTGCGCTTGACCAGGCCGGTGTCGACGAGCGGGGCGACCTGGCGGGTGACGGTGGACGAGTCGATTCCCATGCCGGCCGCGAGCGCCTTGACGCCCATCGGGCCTTCCTGGTCGAGCCGGTTCAGGAGCAGGTAGGCGGCGCGGTCCATCGAGTTGCGGAGCTGCCCGGTGCCGCCGAGGCGGGTCTGTTCGGCCCGGCGGGCGAAGACGGCCACCTGGTGCTGGAGGGCATCGAGGAGACCGGGGTCAAGCTCAGTCGTCATGTCCTGAGATGTGGGCATGGCTGTGGGGGCTCTCTCGTGCGGTGGTCGGTTGGTGGGGGACAGAGTACGCGGACCCACGGGGGTGCGTACCTGCGCTGCGCAAACCGGTATCGACGACCTTTTCCCGGGCGGCCACGGGGCCCGTGAGCTGCGAGACTTGCTGTCATGAGCTTCCGTAGGCCAGACCCCTTGCACCCGCTGATCCTCGACGATGTCCGCGGAGCGCAGAAGATGTTGTCCGGGGTGGCCAGGGTGACCGCGATGGAGGGCAGCCGGTACCTGTCGTCGCTGGTGGGGGCGCCGGTGCACCTCAAGTGCGAGAACCTTCAGCGCACCGGTTCGTTCAAGCTGCGCGGAGCGTACGTACGGATCGCGGGGCTGCGGCCGGAGCAGCGGGCGGCCGGGGTGGTCGCCGCGTCGGCGGGGAACCACGCGCAGGGGGTCGCGCTCGCCTCCGCGCTCCTCGGGGTGCGTTCGACGGTCTTCATGCCGGTCGGCGCCCCGCTGCCGAAGGTGGCGGCGACGCGCGAGTACGGCGCCGAGGTGCGGCTGCACGGCCATGTCGTGGACGAGACGCTGGCGGCGGCGGAGGAGTACGCGGCAGAGACCGGCGCGGTCTTCATCCACCCCTTCGACCACCCGGACATCATCGCGGGGCAGGGCACGGTGGGCCTGGAGATCCTGGAACAGTGCCCGGAGGTACGCACGATCCTGGTCGGCGTGGGCGGTGGCGGTCTTGTCGCCGGGATCGGGCTCGCGGTGAAGTCCGTACGCCCCGATGTGCGCGTGATCGGCGTGCAGGCTGAGGGCGCGGCCGCCTATCCGCCGTCGCTGGCCGCCGGGCACCCGGTGGCGATCGAGTCGCCGGTGACGATGGCGGACGGGATCAAGGTGGGGCGGCCGGGCGACGTGCCGTTCGAGTTGGTGAAGGAGTACGTGGACGAGATCCGTACGGTCTCCGAGGACGCGCTCTCCACGGCGCTGCTGCTCTGCCTGGAGCGGGCCAAGCTGGTGGTCGAGCCGGCCGGGGCGAGCCCGGTGGCGGCGCTGCTGAGCGACCCGAAGGCGTTCCGGGGGCCGGTGGTGGCGGTCCTGTCGGGCGGGAACGTGGACCCGCTCCTGATGCAGCGGATCCTGCGCCACGGCATGGCGGCGGGCGGCCGCTATCTGAGCCTGCGGCTGCGGGTGACGGACCGGCCGGGCGCGCTCGCGACGCTGCTCGCGGTGCTTACGGTGGTGGACGCGAACGTCCTCGACGTGAGCCATGTGCGCACCGATCCGCAGCTCGGTCTGACGGAGGCGGAGGTGGAGCTGCAGTTGGAGACGAAGGGTCCGGAGCACTGCCGGGAGGTGGAGGCGGCGCTGCGGGACGCGGGGTACGTGGTGCTGCCGTAGGGAGTGGGGGCGGGCCGGAGAGGGGGGCCCGATTTTGCTTCTTCCCAGGTCTTGTGATATCGCGATGTATCGCGATAGTGTGTGGTCTCCGTCACAAACCCATGGGGCGGCTCCCGCCCTTCAAACCTAAACTTGGGTGGAAAACGCCCAAATCCCCTGGGAGAACCCACATGCCAGGCGCGATCTACGCCGAAGGTCTGGTGAAGACCTTCGGCGACGTACGAGCTCTGGACGGCGTGGACCTCGATGTACCCGAGGGCACGGTCCTTGGCCTGCTCGGCCCGAACGGCGCGGGGAAGACGACCGCCGTACGCGTGCTGACGACGCTACTCCAGCCCGACAGCGGACGGGCCGAGGTCGCCGGAATCGACGTGCTCAAGCACCCCAACGAGGTCCGCCGCTCGATCGGCCTGTCCGGCCAGTTCGCGGCCGTCGACGAGTATCTGACCGGCCGTGAGAACCTCCAGATGGTCGGCAGGCTCTACCAGCTGAACGCCAAGCAGGCGAAGGTCAGGGCGGGTGAACTGCTCGACCGCTTCAACCTCGCCGACGCGGCCGACCGCACGGCCAAGACGTACTCCGGCGGTATGCGCCGCCGCCTGGACCTCGCCGCCGCGCTCGTCGTCTCCCCGCCCGTGATGTTCATGGACGAGCCGACGACCGGGCTCGACCCGCGCAACCGGCAGCAGCTCTGGGAGGTCATCCAGGAGCTCGTCGCGGGCGGTACGACCCTCCTCCTCACCACCCAGTACCTGGAAGAGGCCGACCACCTGGCCCACGACATCTGCGTCATCGACCGCGGCAAGGTCATCGCGCGGGGTACGTCGGACCAGCTCAAGGCCCAGACGGGCGGCGAGCGCGTCGAGGTCGTCGTCCACGAGCCGGGGATGATCCCGGGCGCCAAGGACGTCCTCGCGCGCTACGGCCTGGCGGGGATCGGCCACACCGAAGTCTCCGTCGAGGACCACACCCGCAAGCTGACCGTCCCGGTCGCCGGCGGCGCCAAGCTGCTCGCCGAGGTCATCCGCGACCTGGACGCGGTCGGCGTCGAGATCGACGACATCGGTCTGCGCCGCCCCACCCTCGACGACGTCTTCATCTCGCTGACCGGCCACGCGGCCGAACTGACCGAGGGGAACGGCGAGAACAGGGAAAGCGGCGGTCCCTCGGGCGGCTCCTCGGGCGGCTCCTCGGGCGGCGCGGTCCAGGACCGCAGGCCGGCCCGGAAGGAGGGGGCGCGATGAGCACCCTGAACGACTCCCTGGTCATCGCCCAGCGGAACCTGATCCGTATGACCAGGATCCCGGAGATGATCCTCTTCGGGCTCATTCAGCCGGTGATGTTCGTGATCCTCTTCACGTACGTCTTCGGCGGCTCCATGCAGATCGGCAACAGCACCGACCCGGACGTCTACAAGAACTTCCTGATGGCCGGCATCTTCGCGCAGACCGTCACCTTCGCGACGGCCGGCGCGGGCGCGGGCATCGCGGACGACATGCACAAGGGCCTCATCGACCGCTTCCGTTCACTGCCGATGGCCCGCGGTGCGGTCCTCACCGGCCGCACCCTCGCCGACCTCGTGCAGACCGCGCTGACCCTGCTGGTCCTCGCGATCGTCGCGCTCATCATCGGCTGGCGCCCCGGCTACGCGGAGCCGACCAACTTCGCCAAGGTCATGGCCGGCTTCGGCCTGCTCCTCCTCCTCGGCTACGCCTTCACCTGGATCGGCGCCCTCATCGGCCTCTCCGTCCGCACCCCGGAGGCGGCCACGTCCGGCGGCCTGATCTGGCTCTTCCCGGTCACGTTCATCTCGAACGCGTTCGTGGACTCCAGCAACCTCCCCGGCTGGCTCCAGCCCATCGCGGAGTGGAACCCGTTCAGCGCCACCGTCCAGGCCTGCCGCAAACTCTTCGGCGACCCGGGCGTCTCACCGTCGGACGCGTGGCCGATGCAGTACCCGGTGTGGGCGTCGCTGATCTACTCGATCCTGATCGTCGCCATCTTCCGCACCCTGTCGGTCCGCAAGTACCGGCGCGCGGACGGCTGAGGACACCGATGGACGGCGAGGGCCGGAGGGGCGACTCCCCTCCGGCCCTCGCCGACTTCTCAGGCCCTCAGGGCGCGTACCCCGAGACGACGACACCACTGGCGAGGGAGATGAAGACGGCCCCGCCGGCGACCAGCACCCCGGAGGCGAACTCCCCGCCCTCGACCGCGCCCGATCCCTCGGGCGCCTGAAAGTCCCTCTCGTCCTCGCCGCGGGAGGTGGTCGGGGGATCGGTCACAGGCACCGACGTGACTGCTCGCTCCGACACGGACAGCACCCGGTCGCCCGCGAACGCGATCGACGATCCCGCGCGATCGAGCTGCCGACTCCACCGCTCGGCTCCCGACTTCAGGTCGTACGTGGCAAGCCGCTCGCCGTCGATCAGCGCCACCACCCCCGCGGAGTTCACCGCGGGCGGGACCGTCACCTGCATCCCCTTCCCGATGGTCCGCTCCCGCCGCAGGGTCCGGGCGTCGAGCACATCGACGCCGCCTCGCCCCGACGGCGGACACAGGACGCGGCCCGAGCGGACGACGATGTTGAAGCAGCTGTCGAGCTCCCGCGCCCGGGCCGTCTCCTTCCCCGTCCCGGCGTCCAGCGCCCGCACCGAGCCGTCCCCGGTGACGTACACCTGCCCGCCCGCCACGACCGGTGACTCGGGGAAGACGGAGACCGGCGTCCGCCACCGTTCCTTCGGCTTGGCGCCCGCAAGCCCGACCGCCGTCACCAAGCCGCCCGGGTTCTCCATGTCCGTGCTGTCGATGTACGTCGTGTACAGGACGTCGCCTCGCAGATCCGTCCCCTTGACCGCGTACACACCCCCGGGCCCGGGCTGCCGCGCCACCTCCTTGCCGTCGCTAAGCCGGTACCCGACGAGCCCGTCGTGCGCGGTGATCCAGGCCACGTCCCCGACGACCGCCGGGTACTGAGAGCCGGTCTGCAGCTCCTGGCCCCTCGACGGCTTCGTCCAGAGCTGCGTCCCGTCAGCGGCGCGCAGCGCGACCGCGGAGCCGCCGTCGCCCGAGCAGACCAGCACCTCGGGGCCGAGCGAGCAGGGGCCGACGCCCGCCGGCACTTGCACCCCCCACGGGGACCAGCCCTTCGGCCGGGCCTTGTGGTCGGAGCCGTCCTTGCCGAAGTCGCCCGCGTGCCCCTCGCCCCCGTACGGCTGGATCACATGGTCGAGCGCCACGGGCCCCGCGCTCGGCGTCGGCGTGCGACTTCCCGAACTCGCGCCGCCGCTCGGCGTGGCCCCCGCCGAGCCGCCCTGCCCGCCCTGCCCGCCGGACCCGGCCTCCCGGTTGAGCACCACGACCCCCACGGTCGCGAGGACCGCCACGGCCACCGCTCCCGCCGCGATCCGCCCCCACGGACGGCGACGCGGCTCCGACGCCTCGACGGCCGCGGGCCGCCGGCCCGCCACCGTGGGGGAGTACGGGACCACAGGGCCGATCGTCGGCAGATCCGCCACGCCCGTGCCCGAGGCCGCCGCCTCACCGATCCGCCGCGCAGAGTCCCCGTACTCCGCGAGCAGCGACAGCACCCCGCCCGGCCACGGGAACGCCGTCGGCACCTCCGCGCCCAGCAGCTCCACCAGCTCCGCCGCCGTCGGACGTTCCGCCGGGTCGAGCCGCAGACACCGCTCCAGGACCGGCCGCAACTCCTCCGGCACGCCGGACAGTTCGGCGTCCGCCCGGCTGATCCGGAAGATGACCGACGCCAACTCCTCGTCGTGGAACGGTCCGCGCCCGCTCGCCGCGAACGCGAGCACCGCGCCCAGACAGAAGACGTCCGACGCGGGCACGACCGCCCGGCTCCCGACCAGGTGCTCCGGCGTCATGAACCCCGGCGAGCCCACCACGAGCCCCGTCGAGGTGAGCGCCGTCGCCTCGAAGGCCTGCGCGATGCCGAAGTCGATGAGCTTGGGCCCGGAGGCCCCCAGCAGCACGTTCGCGGGCTTCAGGTCCCGGTGCAGCACCTGCGCCCGGTGCACCGAGTCAAGGGCCCGCGCGAGCGCGGCGCCCAGCGCCCGTACCGCCGCGACGGGCAGCGCCCCGGCCCGGGTGACGGCCTCGGCGAGCGAGGGCCCGGGGACGTACTCGGTCGCCAGCCACGGCACGGCCGTGTCGGCGTCCGCGTCGACGAGCAGCGCGGCGTACGGGCTGCTCACGGCCCGCGCGGCCGTGATCTCGCGCCGGAACCGGGTCCGGAAGTCGCCGTCGACCTCCAGGTCCTCCCGGACGGTCTTCACGGCGACCATCCGGTACGGATCGGCCGTCGGCTCGTCCGCCCGGCACGCCAGATGGACCTCACCCATGCCGCCCGCGCCCAGCCGGGCGAGCAGCCGGTAGGGGCCGACGAGGCGCGGCGGCTGCCCGGAGGGCAGTGCTTCCAGCACCGAACACGTCCTTTCAGTACGCCACTTGGAGGTTCAGTACGTCACTTGGGGAGTTCGACGGAGGCGACGATGCCCTGGTCGTAGGCGATGTGGGCGATCCCGCCGATGACCAGCACCTCGGGGGACCGGATCATTTCGGCGAAGTCGAGCTCGTCCTTCTCCGCGCGCGGACCCGGTGCCCCCGGGACCGGCCGCACGTCCAGTGCGGAGGGCTTGCCGTCCTTGCCGATCCGCACGGTGTAGAGCGAGGTGTAGTCGGCGTACACGACCTGGTCACCGGCGAGCAGGGGCGCCGACAGCGCCTGCCGCAGCCCCGCCGGGGCGGCCTTGATCGGGTACTGACCGAGCCGCGACCCCGTCTTCGCGTCATGGACCGATACGCCCTTGTCGCCGGTGGCGACGACCGTCCGTGAGTCCATCGCCGCGGCGTTCAGCGCCGCCACCGGAGCGGGTAGGGCGGCTCTGGGCGCGAGGGTGGCCGAGTCCATGACGTGCAGCATGGTCCGCTCCGACCCGTCCACGGGGTCGATCACGAGATCGGTGCAGTACGCCGCGGGACCGAGAACCTTCATGGTCACGCAGCCCTCGGCCTCCTTGGGTACTTGCCCAAGCAGGGAGCCGCTCTTGGCCTCGTACGCCACGATTCCGGCGTCGCTCAGCGCGTACACCCGGCCCTGCGCGAAGGCCACGGCGTCGAAGGGGCGGAACTGCGAGCGGGCGAGGGACGCGTTGGTCAGCGACTTGGTCCACAGCTGACGGCCGTCGGCCAGGGAGAACGCGCTCAGGAAGACCATGGTCCTGCCCGTGACCTCGTCCGTGGTGGAACGGGTCGTGGCGAAGACCACCCCGTCGCCCACGAGCGGTCTGCTGTTCTGGTCCTGCGCGCCCCAGGCCTTCTCCTCCCAGCGGACCTTCCCGCTCCGCGCGTCCCGCACCTGGAGCTTCTCGCCGGAGGTGAGGACAACGGCAGAACCGTGGACCGCCGGTCGCGCGGTCGCACCGGCGACGAAGATCCCACCGGTGGGTCCGATGAAGCTCTGGCCGTCGCGCGAGTCCGGCACCAGGTCCGCCTCCCACAGCCGCTTCCCACTAGCCGGATCCAGCGCCTCGTACCGCCCGTCCACCGTCCGGCACACCACCACGGACTCCCCGGCCGAGCAGCCGAACGCCGGGGCCGTCAGCTTGGCCTGCCACGGCTTCCAGCCGGCCGGCCGCTGCGCCGGGTTCTGCGGGACGACCCCGGAGGCGTCGGACAGGCCCCGGTCGTCGACGCCGGCGACCTTCGCGACGGCCGGCGCGGTCGCGGGCGGCGGAGCCGCCTTCGCCGGCGGGGCCTTCTTCTCGCCCTCCGGCCACAGCAGGTACGCGCCCACCCCCGCACCGAGCACCGCGAGCGCCACCACCCCCGCGATCACCCCACGCCGCCGCTTCCCCGGAGCGACCGGAGGCACCCCCACCGCCCCCATCGTCGGCAGCTGGTCCATCCCGGGTCCCGGCGCGGGCGCCACCGCCGGGACCTCCACCAGCGGGCCCCCCGACGCCACCAGCTGCGCCAACTCCCGCCCGTACTCGCCGATGTGGTCCCGCACGCCCTCCGGCCACGCCGGCCGGCGCTCGCCGCCGAGGAGCGCCACCAGCTCCGCCGGGGTCGGCCGCTCGGCCGGGGCGAGGCGCAGGCAGCGTTCCAGCACCGGGCGCAGGTCGTCCGGTACGCGGCTCAGGTCCGCCTCCGCCTGGGAGACGCGGTACAGGACGGCCGCCAGCGGGCCGTCCCCGAAGGGGTCCTCGCCGGTCGCCGCGTAGCAGAGCAGGGAGCCCAGGCAGAAGACGTCCGAGGCGCCCGTGACGTGCCGCGCGCCCAGGACGTGCTCGGGCGACATGAAGGCCGGGGTGCCGACCATCATTCCGGTCGCGGTCATGGTCGTGGCGCCGGTGCTGCGGGCGATGCCGAAGTCGATCAGGCGCGGGCCGTCCACGGAGAGCATCACGTTGCCCGGCTTGAGGTCACGGTGCAGCACCCCGGCGGTGTGCAGGTCGTCGAGCGCGCGGGCGATCCCGGCGCCCAGCTCCCGTACCGTCGCCACCGGCAGCGCGCCGCCCCGCCGCACGGCCTGCGACAGGCTCGGCCCGGGCACGTACGCGGTCGCAAGCCACGGCACCTCGGCGTCCGCGTCCCCGCCCTCCGGCGCGGCGGCGTACGTGCTCCGCACCAGGCCCGCGACCTTGACCTCGCGGCGGAAGCGGTCCCGGAAGGCGGGCTCGGAGGCCACGTCCCGCCGTACGGTCTTCACGGCGACGAAGGTGCCCCCGCGGTCCGCCCGGCCCAGGAAGACCTCTCCCATGCCGCCGGCTCCGAGCCGGGCCAACAACTCGTACGGTCCGATCTGCCGTGGCGTGCCCTCACGCAGCGGTCCCAGCACGTCTCATCTCCCCCTTGTGACGCGACGTGACATGACGTCAGCCCGCATCATTACATGTGCATGCACAGCGAAGGGCCGGACCCCCGAAGGGGTCCGGCCCTCGTCACTGCGAGCGGGCTCAGCCGGTGTACGGCTTGGCGCTGAGGATCTTCACCGCGGCCTTGTTGCCGTTCGGAAGTTCGTACTCGGCGTCCTCGCCGGCCTTCTTGCCGTTCACGCCCACGCCGAGCGGGGACTGCGGGGAGTACGTCTCGATGGCGCTGCTGGCGTACTCGCGCGAGGCCAGCAGGAAGGTCATCGTGTCGTCCTCGTCGCCGTCGAAGGCGATCGTCACGACCATGCCGGGGGCGACGACGCCCTCGTCGGCCTGGGCCTCGCCGACCTTGGCGTGCTCCAGGAGCTGGGTCAGCTGGCGGACCCGGAGCTCCTGCTTGCCCTGCTCCTCCTTGGCCGCGTGGTACCCGCCGTTCTCGCGCAGGTCGCCCTCCTCGCGCGCCGCGGCGATCTTGCCGGCGATCTCGGTTCGCGCGGGACCAGACAGGTACTCCAGCTCGGCCTTCAGCTGGTTGTACGCCTCCTGGGTGAGCCAGGTGACGTTGTCGCTGGTCTGGGTCACAGGTGCTCCTCGTAGGTACTGGGAATACAAAGCATCGCCCTACCCAGAAGGTTTTCCTTCCCGGGCGGGCGAAACCACGAGCCTAACAATTAGTGGCAGAAAGGGGGAGGACATAAACCATCAAGATGGCGTCACGCCTGGTCAGCGAGTGAACCAGGGTCCGACGCGCCACCCGGTCCCTACCCACCGCTACGGCGCGCTACACCCGACCAGCTCCGCGCTGGTCGCCCGCGCGGTCGTCCGAACGGTCACCACGGTGTCGATCCGCCCCCGCGCCTCGTCGAAGCGGACGTCCTTGCGACCCACCTCGGCCCCGTCCTCGGAGCGGGAGCGCAGCGTGCAGACGCCCTGCGCGTCGACGTCCTTGCGGACCTCCAGGTGCACCTGCACCTCGGTGTCGCTCACCACGTCGAATTTGATCATCTCGGCGCTGATCCTGCTCTCGACGACGTAGTGCCAGCCGAACCAGCCCATGAGCCCGAGGAACAGCACGCCGAGAACCGCACCGGCGATCTTGAGTTTGCGGTCGGCGCGCTCGTCCGCGGAGCGCCCGTAGCGCCCCTCGGGCAGCTGCTCTCGCACCGCGCTCATGATCGTTCCTCTCGCAGCGGGGGTGGGAATTTTCCGACCCCCGGTTTCCGTCACTATAGAGACCTCCCTCAGCGACGAATCACAGAGGATCGAGTCTTGACTGAGCAGCTGCGACTGATGGCCGTTCACGCCCACCCCGACGACGAGTCGAGCAAGGGCGCGGCGACGATGGCCAAGTACGTGTCCGAGGGGGTGGACGTGCTCGTGGTCACGTGCACGGGCGGCGAGCGTGGCTCCGTCCTCAACCCCAAGCTCCAGGGCGACGCCTACATCGAGGCGAACATCCACGAGGTGCGCCGCAAGGAGATGGACGAGGCCCGGGAGATCCTGGGCGTCGAGCAGGAGTGGCTCGGCTTCGTCGACTCCGGCCTGCCGGAGGGCGACCCGCTGCCCCCGCTCCCCGAGGGCTGTTTCGCCCTGGAGGACGTCGACACGGCGGCCGGGGCCCTGGTCCGCAAGATCCGCGCGTTCCGTCCGCAGGTCATCACCACCTACGACGAGAACGGCGGGTACCCGCACCCCGACCACATCATGACCCACAAGATCACGATGGTGGCCTTCGAGGGCGCGGCCGACACCGAGAAGTACCCGGAGGCCGAGTTCGGCCCGGCGTACCAGCCGCAGAAGCTCTACTACAACCAGGGCTTCAACCGCCCCCGCACCGAGGCCCTGCACCGGGCGCTCCTCGACCGGGGCATGGAGTCGCCGTACGGCGACTGGCTGAAGCGCTGGGACGAGTTCGAGCGCACGGAGCGGATCCTGACCACGCACGTCCCGTGCGCGGAGTTCTACGAGATCCGCGACAAGGCCCTGATCGCGCACCGTACGCAGATCGACCCGGACGGTGGCTGGTTCCGGGTGCCGATGGAGATCCAGAAGGAGGTCTGGCCGACGGAGGAGTACGAGCTCAGCAAGTCGCTGGTGCCCACCTCCCTCCCCGAGGACGACCTCTTCGCGGGCATCCGCGACAATGCCTGACATGAGCGCACACCTGGCACTGACCCAGCTTGTCCCCTTCGCCGCCGATGAGCTGGACAAGAACAAGGTCACCCCCGGCGTCCTCGGCTTCGTCGTCTTCGCCGTGATGGCCGTCGCCGTCTGGATGCTGATGAAGTCGATGAACCGCCACATGGGCAAGGTCTCCTTCGAGGAGGCCCCGGACCCGAAGGCGGCCCCCGCCGCCGCCAAGGCCGCCCCGCGGGAGTAGCACGACGGCCGTCAGGTGCGGGTTCCCCTGAGGGAGCCCGCACCTCGGCGACCCCGGGTACACGGGAGCCCGCACCTAGGCGACCCCGGGTTCCCCGAGAGGGAGCCCGCACCTAGAGGCTCACACCTCACCCCACCCCCACCGGCACCCCCATCACCTCGCGCGCGTGGCGGTTCGGGACCATGCCCAGCTGCCAGGCCTGCCAGCCCGCCTCCAGCTGCACGCCCCGCTCCAGGACCAGCGTGTACGCCTCCGCGCAGTCCTCCACCTTGCCGTCCCGGGTCGCGTGCCGGTCCTGGATCAGGACGGCCAGCTCCTCCTGGGCCACCGCCGTGCCCACCTCCGCCCCGCCCGGCGAGGCGTACGGGAGCAGCGTGCAGCGCAGGAAGCGGGCCCAGTCGGCGCCCCGCCGGTCGACGTACGACAGGAACAGCCGCTCCGCCTCCCCGCACAGCTCCAGGGCCTGCGCCGTCTTCCCGTTCCCGGCGTCCACGATCGCCAGCTCCAGGCACGTCCACGCCTCGCCGTGGGCCACCCCGATGCGATGGAAGTCCGCCCGCGCGTCCACCAGGAGCTGCCGGGCGAAGCCGGAGTTGCGCAGATTGCCGGTCTGGGCCGCCCGCTGGTCGCGGGTGACCCGCCCCGAGTGGTGCCGGGCGCACGCGAGCCCGTACACGTCCCGCATCCGGGAGAACATCGTGCGCGCCCGTTCCAGCTCCCGTACCGCCTGGTCCAGGTCCCCGCGCTCCTCCAGGGCGTGCCCCAGGTAGTACAGCGTCCAGGCCTCGCCCCGGGCGTCCTCCTGCTCGCGGTGGCGGGCAAGGGCCCGGCGCAGCCCGTCGACCGCGGGCGCGATCTCGCCCTCGACGAGCCGGCCCCGGGCCAGCTGGGTCAGCGCCCACGCCTCCCCGCGCCCGTCGCGGGTCCGCCCGTACAGGTCCAGAGCCGTACGCAGCTCGGTGTCGGCCCGCTCCACGTCGCCCATGCGCAGACAGACCTGGCCGAGCTGGAAGTGCGCCCAGGCCTCGCCGTGCAGGGACTCGTTCTCCCGGTGCAGCTCCAGGGCCTCGCCCAGCAGCGACAGCGCCTCCGCCAGGTTCGCCCGGTCCCGCTCGACCGCCGCGAGGGCGTGCATCGTCCAGCCCCGGTCGGCCGCGAGCGAGGCCGGCTCCTGGAGCGCCAGCGCCTCCCGCAGCTTCGCCGAGGCCTCCGCGAGGTTGCCCTGGTGGTGCAGGGTGATCCCGAGCGAGCAGAGCGCGAGCGCCGCCCCCGCGTCCTGGTGCGCCTCCTGGTAGAGGGAGACCACCGAGGTCAGCGTGGTGCGCGCCTTGTCGAGCTCGCCGAGCTGCCGGGCGGCGATACCGGTCCGCCACTGCACCGACCGGGACAGCAGCCCCTGCCCGACCGCGTCCGTCAGCTCGTTGATCTCGCCGAGCCGGTAGAGGTCGCCGCGCAGCAGGCAGTAGTCGCAGAGCGCGCCGAGCAGGTTCAGTACCGCCTGCTGGTCGACGCCCTCCGCGTGCCGCAGGGCGGCGGTGATGAAGCTCGACTCGTCGTCCAGCCAGCGCAGCGCCGCGTCCAGCGAGCCGAAGCCGTGCCCGTCGAAGCGGTCCGCGCGGGTCGACATCTTGCCGTCGACCATCCGGATCACCGCGTCCGCGAGCTCCGCGTAGCTCTGGATCAGCCGCTCCTGCGCCGCCGCGATCGCCGCCGCGTCCTCCTCGTCCGTCAGCCGGGCCGCCGCGAACCCGCGCACCGCGTCGTGCAGCCGGTACCGCTCCCCGCGCACATGGTCCAGGAGCCCCGCCCTGGCCAGCTCCGCGAGCAGCCGCGCCCCCTCCTGCCCGCTCGCGCCGAGCAGCGCCCCGGCCGCGGCGGCCCCCAGCGAGGCCCGCCCGGCGAGCGCGAGCCGCCGCAGCAGCCGCCGCCCGTCCTCGTCGAGATCGGTGAAGTACCGCACGGAAAGGGCCCGTTCGAGGGGATCCGCGCTCCCTCGGCCGGCAAGCGACCGCGCGAGCTCGCCCATCGACCGCCGGCCCAGCGAGGAACCGGCGACCCGCAGTGCCAGCGGCAGCCCGCCGCACAGCTCCCGGACCTCCCCGAACGCCTCGGAGTCGTACGGCCCCGGATCCGGCGCCTGCGCCGCCTCCCGCAGCAGCTCCTCCGCGCCCGCTGCGTCAAGCGCCGCCACCGGCAGCGCGTGCACCGACGCCGGCACGTCCGCGCCCAGGTCCAGCGGCTCCCGGCAGGTGACCAGGACCAGACTGTCCGAGCGCTCCGGCAGCAGCACCCGGACCTGCTCCGCCTCCACCGCGTCGTCCAGGATCACCGTCACGGCCAGACCGGTCAGATGCTGGTGGTACAACTCGCCCAGCCTGCGCACCTGTTGCTCCGCAGACGACCGCTCGCGGAACAGCAGCTGCTCACGCGGCGCGCCGAGCCGGTTCAGCAGGTGCAGCAGCGCCTCCCGGGTCGACAGCGGCTTCTCGCCGCGCGTCCCGCCCCGCAGGTCCACCACGCACGCCCCGCGGAACTGGTCCCGCAGCGTGTGCGCCGCCCGGACCGCGAGCGTCGTACGGCCCGCGCCCTGCTCCCCGTGGAGCATCACGACCGTCGGCCGCGTCCGCGTCGAGGCCCGGCCCGCCTGCACCCACTGCGTGATCTGCGCCAGCTCGGCCCGCCGCCCCGTGAACGGCCCGCCCGGGTCAGGCAGATGGCCGAACGACTGCTCCAGGACGGTACGCCGGCGGGCCGCCGCGCTGCGGTCGGAGCCCCGCAGCTGGGACACCACCTTCTGCGCGGGCTGCTGGGCCGTCGCGAGCAGCACCCGCTGCTGGTCGAGGAACGGCCGCACGCCCCGTACGTCGAGCGCCGTCAGCCACTGCAGCCGCAGCTGCTCGGCGCCGCCCGGCTGGCCGAGCGCGCCCGCTCTTCGGTGGGCGGCCGGCCAGTGCCCCGCGGTCACCTTCAGCACGGTCGTCGCCGCACCCGCCACCGCGACCACGGCCCCGGCGCCGAGCGCCGTCCCGGAGGCCGTGCCGAGCGCCAGGTCCGCGCCGAAGGCGGCGACCGCCGCGACGGCCGTGACCAGCACGGGCGTTCCCACCGCGGCTCTGCTGAATCGATCCCCCAGGGACCGCTGCCCGGCCTCCGTCTCCTCAAGGGCCCGTAGATAGGCCGCGTACTCCTCGCCCGCACTCGCCGCCATGGTGTCCAGCGCGGCCCGGCCGCGTGCCAGCAGCGTCGTGGCGTCGGAGCGGCCCCCGGAGCGCCGCACCTCCTCCTCCACGGCGCGTGCCAACAGCCGCTCGGCATCGGCCCGGTGGCTGTCCCGCATGTGCGTCCCCCTCCGAGAGCTTCCGCTTTCCGGCCCCAAGTGTCCTGCGTGACGCGCGTCGGCGCGAGGGAGCGGTCCGCCCCGCCTACCGAACGCCTGGCCCTCGACACGGCGTCCGATGGCGTTCATCAGCCGAATACCGCGTCCGAGTGACGCCCCGGAACCAATCCGATTTCGGGCAGTTGATCAGCGTGCTTCGGCTAACGGAGCGTCCAGGGCCCTCGAGCTCAAGAAGGAAGACTCGTGATCAAGAAGGTTCTCGCTACGGCGGCAGTTGCGGCTTCGGTCGTCGGTGTGTCGGCGACCGCCGCGTCCGCGGCCGGCAACGACGGCGGCAGCGCCAACATCATCGGCAACACGTCGAAGCAGTCGATCGGCAGCAACTCCACCGGCGGCTACATGAGCCCGAACTTCGGTCTCGTCAACGGTGGCGTCCTCCACTGCTTCGATGTCCAGAAGCTCCAGGCGCAGGTGCCGATCGGCGTCATCGCCGTCCCGGTCGCCGTCCAGGACGTCCTGGGCAACCCGGTCGCGAACCAGACCTGCAACCAGAACGCGGTGCAGCAGAACGGCGACAACGCCCTCTCGCACATCCTGGGCGAGGTCCTCTCGCAGAACGGGAACGTCGGCGGCTGAGTCCGACCGCTCCGTTGAGGCGGCCCCGTTCCTCGCATTCGACCTGCGAGGAACGGGGCCGCTTCGCGTACCACCATCCCTGCCCCGTTCCGGCGCCCGCTACCCGTGGCGTACGACCGGGGCCTCGCCGTGTGCGCGAGGATGGGGGCATGCCGAACAGACTGGCCCATGAGACGTCCCCCTATCTCCTCCAGCACGCCGACAACCCGGTCGACTGGTGGCCGTGGTCGGCCGAGGCCTTCGAGGAGGCCCGCCGCCGCGACGTCCCGGTGCTGCTCAGCGTCGGCTACAGCAGCTGCCACTGGTGCCATGTCATGGCCCACGAGTCCTTCGAGGACGAGACGACCGCCGCCCACGTCAACGAGCACTTCGTCGCCGTCAAGGTCGACCGGGAGGAGCGCCCCGACGTCGACGCCGTCTACATGGAGGCCGTGCAGGCGGCGACCGGGCAGGGTGGCTGGCCGATGACCGTGTTCCTCACCCCGGACGCGGAGCCCTTCTACTTCGGTACGTACTTCCCGCCCGAGGCCCGGCACGGCATGCCCTCCTTCGGTGACGTCCTCGACGGGGTGGCCCGGGCCTGGACCGAACGCCGTGACGAGGTCGGCGAGGTCGCCGGGAAGATCGTCAAGGACCTCTCGGCCCGCTCCCTCGCCTACGGCGGCGACGGCGTGCCCGGTGAGGAGGAGCTGGCGCAGGCGCTGCTCGGCCTGGTCCGCGAGTACGACAGCCGCAGCGGCGGCTTCGGTGGGGCGCCCAAGTTCCCGCCGTCGATGGCGCTGGAGTTCCTGCTCCGCCACCATGCCCGTACGGGAGCGGAGGGCGCGCTGCAGATGGCGGCCGACACGTGCGAGGCGATGGCCAGGGGCGGGATCTACGACCAGCTCGGCGGCGGCTTCGCCCGCTACGCCGTGGACCGCGAGTGGGTCGTCCCGCACTTCGAGAAGATGCTCTACGACAACGCCCTGCTGTGCCGTCTGTACGCGCACCTGTGGCGGGCCACCGGCAGCGGCCTGGCCCGGCGGGTCGCGCTGGAGACGGCCGACTTCATGGTCCGTGAACTGCGCACCCCCGAGGGCGGTTTCGCCTCCGCGCTCGACGCCGACAGTGACGACGGGACCGGCAGGCACGTCGAGGGTGCCTTCTACGTCTGGACTCCGGCGCAGTTGGACGCCGTGCTCGGCGAGGAGGACGGCGCGTACGCGGCGCGGTACTTCGGGGTCACGATCGAGGGCACCTTCGAGGAGGGCGCCTCCGTCCTCCAGCTCCCGCAGGACGCGGGCGTCGCCGACGCCGACCGGATCGCCTCGATCAAGGAGCGGCTGCTCGCCGCCCGCGACGAGCGCGAGCGCCCCGGCCGCGACGACAAGATCGTCGCCGCCTGGAACGGCCTCGCGATCGCCGCGCTCGCCGAGACCGGCGCCTTCTTCGACCGGCCCGACCTCGTCGAGCGCGCCACCGAGGCCGCCGACCTTCTCGTACGGCTCCACATGGGCGAGGGCGCGCGGCTCTCCCGTACCTCCAAGGACGGCAAGGCCGGGGCGAACGCGGGCGTCCTGGAGGACTACGCCGATGTCGCCGAGGGCTTCCTCGCGCTCGCCGGGGTGACCGGCGAGGGCGTCTGGCTGGAGTTCGCGGGCTTCCTCCTCGACATCGTGCTCGACCAGTTCGTCGCCGAGGGCGGCGCGCTCTACGACACCGCCCACGACGCCGAGACCCTGATCCGCCGCCCCCAGGACCCCACCGACAACGCGACCCCGTCCGGCTGGACGGCCGCCGCCGGCGCCCTCCTCTCGTACGCCGCGCACACCGGCTCCGAGGCGCACCGCACCGCCGCCGAGGGCGCGCTCGGCGTGGTCAAGGCGCTCGGTCCGCGCGCGCCCCGGTTCATCGGCTGGGGGCTCGCCACGGCGGAGGCCCTGCTCGACGGGCCGCGCGAGATCGCGGTGGTCGGCGGCCCCGGCGACGACGGCCCGGCCCGGGCGCTGCACCGGACCGCGCTGCTCGGCCCGGCGCCCGGCGCCGTCGTCGCCTTCGGCGCCCCGGACAGCGAGGAGTTCCCGCTGCTCAAGGACCGCCCGCTGGTGAACGGCGGCGCGGCCGCCTATGTCTGCCGCCACTTCACCTGCGACGCGCCGACGACGGACCCGGCCGAACTGGCCCGCTCGCTCTCCGACTAGAGGCAGACGAGGGAGCTGCCTCCGACCGGCCGGTAGAGACCCAGACCCCGGGGAATCGTGCTCGTCGATGTGGAGCGGGCCGCCGGCAGCGGCCGGTCGGAGCGCAGCGCCTCGAACACCTCCGCCGCCTGCTCCCTGTCCCAGGAGAGGGAGGACCCGACGCCCCCGATGGTGGGGTTGAAGCGGGTGATCGGCACCATCGCGAACTCCAGGTCTTCCGGCCGGAGGTGCCGCAGCCGGAAGACGAGCCCGACCATCTCCGGTACGGAGAGGGAGCGTTCGCCCGCCGGCGCGCTCGGCAGAGTCGAGGCGAGCCGCCACAGTCGGACCGGGTCGTCGCGCAGGTTCTTCCCCAGCACCCTCCACATGTTGACGACGAAGCTCTGCTGCTTCTGGATCCGCCCGAAGTCCATCTTCCCGTCCGCGCGCCGCGACCGTACGTACTGCAGCGCCTCGCCGCCCCGGACCCTCTTCGTGCCCGGGGCGAGGTCGATCCCCGTGACCGGGTCCTTGAGCGGCTCCGCCGTGCAGATCGGCACGCCGCCTTCGACGTGCTCCACGCCGTCGACGAAGTGCCGGAAGTCGATCTCCAGATAGCGGTGGACGGGCGTGCCCGTCATCCGTTCGACGCCCTCGATCGTGAACGCGGGTCCGCCTTCCGTGTGAGTCGAGCCGGCCTTCACCAGGTGCGGCGCGTGCACCGTGCCCGTCCGCTGGTCGATGTGTTCCTCGGGGTAGGAGATGAGCGAGTCGCGGGGAATGCTGACCACGCTGACCCGGTCGTCGGCGGCGGAGATGTGCACCAGCATCATCACGTCGGTGCAGTCGCAGCCCTTGCCGCCGGCCTTGAACCGCTTCTTCTCGTCGGCGGTGAGCCCAGCCCGGCTGTCCAGCCCGGCCACCAGGATGTTGAGCCCGTGCGCCGGGGACGGGAGGGCCGGGGCGGCACCCGCGAGCGCCCCCGATCCGAGGGCGACGAGCGCCGCCGAGGCGAGCGCGATCCGGCGGGTGCGGGAGAATCTGACTGCGGTCATATGTGCTCACCACCGAGGTTCGGAAACAGGGGGACCCGCACCGTAAGGCGGGTTTCGTCGCACACAGGTTCGCGACGCGACATGGTCCGGCCGAATCACTCTCCTGCGGGCACTGTGAAATGATGCGGGAACCGCCGTGGAGGGGAGGGAAGATGGCAGCGGATCCCGGGAAATGGGAGCGGATGGCCTTCATTCCGAAGAGCCGTCACGTGGCCGACCCGCCACCTGTCGACAGGGGACCCTTCCCCGTCTATTCCTCGCTCGTGCAGCAGTGGGCGCTGGCCGGGCGCACCGTCCCCGGCATGCCGGACCGCGAGTGGGAGCGGCTGGTCGCGATGCCCGTCTGGCCGCGCTGACGCCTCCGATTGCTTCGACGCCCCAGGTGCGGTGGGCTCAATGGAGTGAATACCGTCCTGGTGGCGATAAGCCGGTTTCCTTTCCGGGGCATGGTCGTTGTGATGTGTGCGGTGGAGGTCGGGGGCTCCAATGCTCCGGCGATTCGCGAAATCCGCGAAATTCCGTCCGCCGCGGAAAGGACCTAAGAAAATGAAGTGCAAGAAGGCCGCGGTCGTCGTCGCCGGACTGTTCATGGCCCTGGGTGCGGCCGCCCCCGCGATGGCGGACGCCGACGCGTACGGTGCGGCCATCGGCTCGCCGGGTGTCCTCTCGGGCAACGTCGTCCAGGTTCCGATTCACGCCCCGATCAACGTCTGCGGCAACTCCGTGAACGTGATCGGCTTCCTGAACCCGGCTGCCTTCAACACCTGCGCCAACTTCTGACGCACGCTCAGGGCCGGCCCCCGGAACGTCCTACGAC